>CAYSLH010000162.1:3840-11164 GCA_964431605.1 uncultured Myxococcales bacterium | reverse complement strand
CGCTTTCGAACATGGCGAAAAGTACAACACACAAACGCCGGAAGTTGCCAACAGCGAGATCGTTTTTCACCTCTTTGCGAAAACGTTCCCTGTCACCTTCGGTGGCAGACTCACCCTCAATTTTTATACCGGCGATTTGTTCCACGTCCCTGATTTCGATATCCAGGTCATCCAGCGAAAGCCTTGCAAACTGGACCCGGTCTTTGGAAGCTGAAGACATGGTACGATACAAAAATCCAACAATGTTATCCACATCAATCTGGGTTTGTTCCGCTGACTCCTGTCCCAGGGCGAAAGTCTCCATCACAACATGTTCGATGTGCTTGAAGTCACTCCTCCACATCAAGCTGACCATGTCCTCATTGGCAAACTCTGTCTCTTTGAAATTGGTCAGGCAAACCAGGATGAAGTGCAATAACTCTTTTTCATCCAGACCGGCTCGAAACCTCAGCAACCTTATCCCATCGCGATAAAACCGGTATGCCAGGTTCAGTTCGTTGGAATCATCGCCATAGACTTGGACTCCTTGGTACTTCAAGCCCCTTTGCTCCACCATCAATGATAATGTCTCCATCTCCTCCAAGAGCGCATTCAACTCGTCGTATGCCAGGCGGATATATTCCCCATAACCCGAAACATTGTGGCGGTATAAGCTTATCTGTTTCATCGACTTGTTCAGTTGAAGGAAAAAGGACTTGATTTTCAAGACCCTGGCGCTGAGTTCATCTTCTGGAATAAGGTTTGGTTCCATCGGAATACCAGCTTGAGAACCATCGGTCATTTTAATTTCTCCACAGTTTTTGCAATCATATATCCTTCGTGTATTTTTTTGGAAACTGAAAATATTTCGTCACGCAGGCAACTCTGTCCAATCCTACCAAATTTTTTTCATACGGGTTAAAGTTATACCCGTCTGTACTATCGGAGGTTCCATGAGGAACATCATCCCCTGTTTTCTGTTTTGCATCGCAATCTTCTTTGGATGCTCACGAGGTTCCGCAGAGGTCTCAATGACCATCGGGCTCGGAGATTACTCCATGGAATTCCAACAAGAGTCTGTGGAGCTTCGGCTGTTCAGAGATGACGATCTACTGCTGAGTTTTCCCATGGAAGGATTACAACTCGGCTTGGTAAAGCAGGTCTCGGACGAATACAACTATGATCCGTGGTACCTCGAAAACAACGACCTTGGTGGAGCGCAAGTGCCTGACGGACTATATTGGTCCAGACCAACAATCACAGACACACAAAAAAGCTCCGACACCAGGATGGAGTTTATTCTATCCTACAGGGATCAAATCATAGCCTCGATGGAGGTATCCATAGATAGAGAGGGAGTATTCAAGGTCAAGGTAACACCAGATAATGGAACGGATCGAGTAGCATTTTTTCGTATCTGTCCGAGGGTTCAGCCGGAAGAAGCCTTCTATGGCCTAGGTGGCAGCCTCGACAGGATTGAACACAGGGGAAGCGTCAAGGCCATGCAGATGGAACTGGATTTGGATTCGGAGAGCGGCTACAACGAAGCCCATGTACCCATACCATTGCTTACGAGTACCACAGGATGGGGACTTTTCATCGATAGCTTTTATCCGACCCTGTTCGATGTGGCTCACACAGATCCTGACATGGTGTGCGTCACGGTGGGCACTGGCACGGCATCATCCGACGGACTGAATTTTTACTTTTTTGCCGCAAAGCACCCTTTGGAAATCACAGGAAGATACTTTCAGGTAACAGGTAAGCCCATACTTCCCGCCCCCTGGGCATTGGGGCCATGGGTATGGCGCGATGAAAACCGTGACCAGGCCCAGGTGCTTTCCGATGCCCAGATCATGAGAGACATGGATCTACCCGCCACAGCCATGTGGATCGACAGACCTTACGCATCAGGGGTAAACAGTTTCGACTTCGATCCGGACATGTTCGACGATCCCCAGGGGATGATTTCCAAATTGCACTCATTGGGATTCAGGCTTGCCCTTTGGCATACCCCTTATGTGGACAAGTCGGATCCTGCAACGGCTGACCTTTTCGACGAAGCCAAAGACAACGGATACTTCCCTCCAAAAACCGGCCTGATCCTGAACAACTGGAGTGCACCTGTGGATTTCACCAATCCCCATGCCTATGACTGGTGGCAAGGGCTCATAAACAGATACACTGCCATGGGCATAGAAGGATATAAACTGGACTATGCTGAAGACGTGGTGCCGGGACTGCTTGGGGCAAGGAATAAATGGAAGTTCTTCGACGGTTCGGATGAAAGGACCATGCACCATGGATACCAGATTTTGTACCATAAGGTCTATGCAGAGACCCTTGCTTCGAGCGGAGGTTTTTTGCTATGCAGGACCGGGGCGTCAGGTGATCAACAAAATGTCAGTGTGATCTGGCCAGGCGATCTCGATGCCAACCTGGCAAGGCACAAGGAAAATGTAACGGACAGAAACGGACAACAATACATAGCAGTAGGAGGGCTGCCAGCATCTGTCGATTACGCACTGGGACTCGGAGTATCCGGCTTCGCCTTCTTTGCTTCAGACACGGGAGGCTATCGCCATTCTCCTCCGGACAAAGAAACCTTTACAAGATGGTTTGAACAAACAGCCTTGAGCCCCGTGATGCAAATCGGTACATCATCAAACGACGTTGCATGGGAATTCACGGATGAAAATGGCTTTGATGAACAAATGCTCAATTGGTACAAAAAATATACGACTTTGCACCTCCGCATTTGGCCTTATCTCTGGAGCCTGGCAAAGAAGTTACCGGCAGACGGCAGGCCGATCATGCGTCCCATAGGATTGGCCTACCCGGATGCGGGTCAACACCCTGACCATGAATACCTCCTGGGTGATGATCTTCTCGTGGCCCCGGTCATGACATACGGTTCCAGGGAAAAAGAAGTGATCTTGCCACCTGGTACATGGATTTACTGGTGGGATGACCAGGTATTTGAAGGGCCAGGGAAACAACAAATACAAGCCCCCCTTGATACTCTCCCCCTGTTTTTGAGGAAGGGAGGAATAATCCCCATGCTGAGACCCGGCATAGAGACCATATCCCCAACCGATTTACCACAGGAGGTGGATTCTTTTTCCACCACGCCAGGAGTATTGTACGTACGATTGTCTCCAGGTAAAAAATCATCAACTGAACTCTATGATGGTACCGTCTTGAACCAGGAGCAGCAGGATGAGCTGACCACTGTCTCCGTTCAACCTGGTGCTGACTTCGTTCTCGGGACGAGATTCGAGATCATCTCGGGATTCTCCTCGATGCCTTCATCCATAATTGCAGATTCTTCTGAGCTTCCCTTCGCAGAATCTCTGCAGGAACTGGATTCCATGGATTCTGCTTGGTTCTATAACGCTATCGGACCTGTATTGCTGGTGATCAAACTCGGCCCAGGCCGGCACCATGTTGAAATTTCACCATAGACTTGGACCATATAATGCAAAATCAGCCCCAAGACCCAAAAATAGTCGATGCTGAAAAAAGTGGAATCCTGCTCGATGAACGTGGCCGGTGGTTCCACCATGGACAGCCTGTAGAAAATGCAAAGATCAGTGAATTTTTCCACCGATCCATTAGAAAAGACGACTCAGGTAATTACTATCTCCACAACGAAATGGGCACCCTTAAAGAAATGGTATACTTCCAGGTCGAAGATACGGCTTATTTCGTTCACCACTTGGCCATGGACCAAGCAAGACAAAAACTTTTTGCGTCTTTGAACACTGGAGAAGCGGTAGAAATAGACCCGAAGAGTCTCACCCAGGATTCACGTGAAGTCATGTACTGCAAGGTACTGCAAAACGATAGAGCAAGGCTTACCACCAATGCTTTACATGATCTTTCCGAACTCGTTTACGAAGAGGATGATGGGATATTTTTGGAGATTGAAGGACGAAAATTCAAACTTGCCTGACTTTATACTGAACGGTCTTCAGTGGGAACTATTTGCCAACTCCTCGAAAAACCCGGTTTGGCGATTTTTCCGGACGTTGTCCCATGAAAAACACCTGCCGTTCATGGCCACATAGACACCGGCAGGAAGACTTTGGACAAAGGCCAACGCCGCACCAAGATTGAACAAGCCGTCAGAAGAACCAAATGTGAAAGGAACCATGGCCCCCGTCAGCACGATGGTCTTGTTATTTATGTTTTCTCCCAAAAGCCTTGCTGTAACCTCCATGTTATCTGTCCCGTGGGTTACGACTATTCTGTCAATGGGACATGTTCTACAGTGATCGAGAATGATTCTTCGCTCATCGTCAGTCATCTCGAGGCTGTCTACCATCATGAGGTTTCTAACCTGTACGTCCAGCTTACACCTACCCAGGCGCAACATTTCAGCCAGGTGGCTATCTTGAAAAAACAGTTCACCGGTCAGTTCGTTGTATTCTTTGTCAAAGGTTCCGCCAGTGATAAATATCCGGATGGGCATGGTCTGTTCCTTGATGAGGGCAAAGCAGAGGTCGGTCAATCAAAAAGTATCGATCATGTCCTCAATGGCTTCCCTGTCTTTTGCGTTTGGTTTCAGCTCGAGGTACTTCATCAGAACTTTCTTCGCTTTTTCTGTCTTTCCCACAGATATATAGCAAGTTCCAAGTGCCTTGTATGCATCAGCGTATCCAGGACTCGCTTTCAGAGCCTTTTTGAATAGAATAATGGCCTTGGAGAATCTACGCCGGGCCATCAACTCCTTTGCAGCCTGGTAGTTCATCCTGGCCACTTCGGATATCTCCTGGGTAGCAGTGGGTTCAGAATCAACATTGGCCACGACTGTCCCGGCATCCTCATGAGTCGATGCGGTAGATGTATCGGAAGGATTAGGTCCTTTATTGGTATCGGTGGACGAGGGTGCCGCAAGCACACCGCCGTCTTGAGGTTGGTTAGCTGGTTGCTCTTTTACACTGCCGCCCGCGTCTGCCACTATAGGATTATCTGTATCGGTCGATGGAGAATCACCATGGCCGTTTAGCACGAAAAAGTACAGGCCTGCCACTGCCCCACCAAGTACCACCAGCCCAAGAACCAACCAAAGCACCAAGCCGGAACCGGACTTCGGTGGAGGTGTTGCCCTGACATCAGCAGGAGCTGACACTGGTGCGGCAGGTTGGCGCTGGGACCTTATCTCATCAGTGCCTCTTTTTTCATTGTCTCGCAAAATAGTTGGAGCAGGTTCGGCTGAGGCAGGTCCGGCTGGGGTGTTATCAAAGAGATCTTGCCCCTGGGGAGCCTGCTGCGCGGGTGCCCGCTTCTGGTTCAGTACTGCATTCAGTTCCTGCTGAAGAGCCAACGCTGTGGCTTGACGCCCGTTCTTGTCCTTGCTCATGGCCTTTAGGATCACAGCCTCTAAAGCCGAAGAGACCTTGACTCCTGGTATCTTCGAAGGAGGGACCGGTGGCTCAACCAAGTGCTTGGTCACGATACCCATGGCAGTAGGAGCGGTAAATGGAATCTTTCCTGTGACCATCTGGTACAGTATGACCCCGGCAGCATAAAGGTCACTGCGCGCGTCGAGGGGCTCACCCCTAGCCTGTTCCGGTGACATGTATTCAGGAGTTCCACAGACCATACCAGCCTGGGTCAAAGCAGGATCCTGACTGTTCTCCTGTATCTTTGCAATACCGAAATCCAGGACCTTCACGAAATCCTTCGTTCCTCGCAGGTCCGTGACCATGATGTTCTCCGGCTTGAGATCCCGATGGACGATACCTGCAGCATGGGCATCTGCGAGAGCAGAAAGCACCTGGTCCATGATATGGACGATGCGTTTTTCTCCAAGAGGAAACTCCTCGTGAATTATCTTGCCCAGGTCCTTTCCCGGAATGAACTCCATGGCCATGTACAAGGCCCCATCCTGGGGTTCCTGGCCAAAATCAATGATGCTAATGGAGTTGGGATGGTTCAGACGACTCGAAGCTCTTGCCTCACGGTGAAACCGACGGGTCAGTGTCTCATCCTGCCCAGAGCCGGCCCTGAGAACCTTTACGCATACGACCTTATCCAGGCTGAGCTGAACGGCCTTGTACACACGGCCCATTCCTCCCACGCCTAGCAGTTCTTCTATGAGAAACTTATCATCGAGCTTGCGACCAATGAGAGGGTCTTGTGGAGCGGAGGACGCAACCTTTTTAGGCATGACATTGCCGCAACTCGGGCAAAAACGCGCTCCGTCCACCACATCGGTTCCGCACTTGGGGCAAAATACCACTCTTGTCTCCAAAAAATATACAAATCATGCGGTCTATATCTTAGATTTCGCAGTGTTTCAATGATAAATTATGTCGAGAGATCCGCACATTGAGCAAGACCGCACCTGGCAAGGTTGAGCACAGAACAGGTAGAAAATTTTTCACACTACAAAGGAAATGCAATCTCATCAGCTTTGAATTGAATCCATCCCAAGGTATCCAGGAAAGATTGGGTCAACCATGGTAACAGAAACGATTGTAGTACAAAAGGGCAATCAACTCAGTCGATACATTCGAACGAAAGGAGTTGTCTCTCTGGCCACCTGAGCACACCGACTCTGCCACCTTTACCGAGGCTGAAGTCCAGGCACACGGTGTTCTTTCCAGGCCCGAGGAACTTGGGCACCTGACTCCGATCGCCTACCTCCACCGAAAACCAGTAGTGGCCAAACGCCACAAATGGTGCTGTGGCAGGGTATGTCTCCCACCACGGCACACGCACGGACGTGCGCAGCATTCCATCTTTGTCTTTGTGTGACTCGCTTGGCTGCTCAGGACCCTTTATACAGCATTCCACGGCCCTGTACATGATGTCTCCACCGGCCTTGTCCGCCGTCCGCTCCAAGCTGTCAGCATCGTTTAGGTTGGGTGGAAGGTCCTCAGCATTGAGGAAATTGTAACCCCAACAGGCATGCACTACCCGCAGCTTTCCTTCGTCCAATTCGAGATGGGTTGGTACGGTTTGAAGATACTCCTTGAGTTCCTTCCATCTGGATGGATCTTGAGAAATCTGACTTTGGGTGCTGCGAAACTGAACTCGGTTTTTCTCGCTGTGCTCCCGCAACCACTGTCCGGTCAAACGATGGGTGGTGGAAAAATGAAGAGCGTTTACCTCGTGGTTACCCAACACCATCCTTCCACATCCATCCCTTTGCATCCGGCTCATGATCTCCAGACAACCCAATGGATCCGGTCCCCTATCCAGCAGGTCTCCCACGGACACGCATATCCTTCCCTCCGGATGAAACCACCTTCCTGATTGCACACCATACCCGAGGCTGGCCAACATGGAACGAAAGGTCTTACCCATCCCGTGGATATCACCGATGACGTCGTAA
>CAYSLH010000162.1:0-3740 GCA_964431605.1 uncultured Myxococcales bacterium | reverse complement strand
GGGGGAGGCGGTGTTCACGTCGTAGAATTGACCAGGGAGTTGGGCAAACTCGGCCACGAAGTAACGGTGTTGTGCATGGGTCTAGGTAACAGTCCGGCCGAAGAAGAAGTAATCCTCGAAGATCCTCACAATCCCGATCCCAAAAGAAGAAAAGCCAGGGTCAAAATCATCCGATTTTTCCCTAAGGATGCGGCCAGCATAAACTCGCCATTTGCAGGTACAAAACAACAGGAAATAGACAGGCTCATGAGTTTCAGGAAGATGGCCCTCGAACACCTGATGGAAAAACAATATTCTTGCGTGGTGCATTTACACGGACATTTCGCAGTGCCGGCCATGGCAAAAGAACTGGAGAAAAACAGAAACTACAAAATCGTAACATCCATTCACACGTTCGAATCGATCTCCGAACGAACCAAGGGCCGGGATGGAGCAGGCGAGGAATTCGTCGAAATAATGCAAGGCATGGAACGCGAGGCTATCGAAAATTCGGATCACCTGATAGTCAGAAGCGAACAGGTCAAAAAACAGGTTACTAAGCTATTTCCACAAGCGATGCAAAAAACTCCATGCACGGTTCTGCCCAGCGCAGTGTCTTCAGTGTTTATCCACTCCCCGGCCCACGATCAGGAAACATTGTCAGTAGTACGCAGGAAGTACAACGTGGATGGCGACTTGGTACTGAACATCAATCGAATCGATCCATCCAAGGGAATAGAGAACCTGCTGCTTGCCTACTCCATGCTATACAAATACCTCGCACGAACCAGCTCCAAGGATTACCGAATGTCTCTGGTGATTGCCGGGATGCTGGAAAAAAAGAACCAATGGTACCTTGACAAGCTACACGAGATAATATCCGGAATCGATTCTGCAGAGATTAGAAAAAGCATCTCCATTCATCAGGATATTGCCGAAGACGACAAATTGGCCCTGTTTGATGTGGCAAAGGTCTTCGTATTGAGTTCACTCTTGGAACCGTTTGGAATAACAGTGGTCGAGGCCCTGGCTAAAGACGTGCCGGTGGTAGCGTCCGGAGTAGAAGGACCAAGGGACATCCTGGGCAAACACAAGATCGAAGCACCATTCAGCCTTGCCGACGGAGGTCTGTTGGTAGATTACCGAGAACCTGGCAAACGATCTGAAAATCTCTTCGAAGCTTTGAAATACGTCTTTGAAAATCCAAAGGACGTGACCGCCCGAACCATGCAAGGGAAAACCAAGACCTTGGCCCAGTATTCATGGGAAGCCCTGGTACAGAGAAAAATCGAAATTTACAAGTCGGTGTAAGAGTATATAAAGACCATTATTGAAAAAACTAACGGCACAAAAACTAAAAAAGGAGGACACATGAAATACTCGACTTCATTTCTGGCATTGTGCTTTGCTCTTTCCACCATAACATGGGACGCATCTACATCGGCAAAACAACCTCAAAAAACAAAACTGCGACCCACCGCAGCTGTTGGCACAGGGGTATCGATGAATTTCGACAAAGACAAACCTGGCGACATGGCCAAGGGGTTTGTCATTTCAGAAACCGCGGGAAATGGGAAGACCGCTACGTGGAAAGTGCTAAAATACAACAAGGCTCCCAGCGGTCAGAACGCATTTGGAATCACTCGCAATGAAAACTACGGACATACCTTCAACCTGGCAATCGCCACCGGGTCCAATCTCAAGGATGTGGACGTCTCCGTCAAGGTAAAGGCAGTAGGGGGAAAGGAAGACCAGGGTGGCGGCCCCATCTGGCGCGCCAAGGATGGCGACAACTACTACGTCGCCCGATGGAATCCACTGGAGGACAATTTCAGGTTGTACTTTGTCAAGGATGGACGTCGTAGACAGCTCAAGTCCGCACGGGTCAATTTGGACGCCAGCAAGTTCCACACCGTCAGAGCAACCATGCGTGGGGACAAGATAGAGTGTTTTCTGGATGGCAAGAAACTCCTGGAGACCACTGACGCCACCTTCAAGGATTCCGGCATGGTGGGTCTCTGGGTCAAGGCCGATGGTAAGACCATCTTTGATGATCTGGTAGCCACCACTGCAAAATAATCATGGGGTATCTTGCCTGCTGGTCCTAGAAAGTTTCTTGAGTTCCACCAAATCATCATAAGTAAAATCGTCCCGTCTGCATGCAAAATAGCTATTGTTGTGCAGTAATGGCTCGTCTATTAGTCGCTGCCTCAAACGGGTATCAAGGCCCTCAAAAGTCCTGGTATGGGGTATGGGCGAATATTCACACAAATAGGGTCTTACGCCTGCGGCACTCACCTGCCGTATGCTCTTGGCTACCTCCTCGGTAGATTGGCCTGGCAAACCGCACAGAAGATAAACCCCGATCTGTTCAGATCTAAAACCTGCGGATTTCAGGTTATCCACCGCTGAATAAAAGTCATTCATGAATACCTTTGATCCCCACTCTTCCATGTGCTCTTTCCGAGTGGTCTCCAGTCCCAAACGCAAACGTGTAAATCCGGTCTCATGCATCAGGTTGCAGACATCCGGAGTAAGGCTGCGTATGTGTACGGCATTGGGTGTGTGAAAGCGGACATTGAGTCCAGAACGCTGCACGAGTTTCAAAAGGGGTACAATCCTGTTTTGTGCGCCCACGAGCAAGGCATCATCGTAAAAAGCAAAATCCTCGACTCCTCGCTCTTTTTGCCAGTATGAAATCTCCCTGAACAAAGTATCCGGATTACGCTGCTGCATCCTGGGTTGAAGAAAAGAGGTCGCGCAATAGGGGCAACCAAATGGGCAACCCAGGCTTGTGAGTATTGGAACATATGAAATGTCCTTGACCAGATCCCAGGCAGGAGCTGGAGTATTAGCGAAATCTTTCCATGCCTCTGGGTTGGATGGCCTTTTGGGCAAAGCCCAAAACACCTGCTCGAACGTGCCATCAAAAACGCGATGAGCCCCGCTATACTTGCTAGCGTGTTCGCTACACAACCTGGCGTACAAACCGCCCAGCCAAATCTCTACTCCTGAAAATACCTCTTTTATTATCCGGATGGTCTCTTGTACCCCTGGATACCAATATGTCATGGAAGTCGTAACCCATACCATGTCAGGTTTTTCCAGGGAGGTTAGTTTTTCGCGCAACCGATCGGGATGAATCCCATATCGATAGTAGCGTCTGGGGATGTCGTTTATGGGTGATGGTGTGGGGATAGGGGTCTTTGCGTATTTACCAACTCCAAATTTTTGAAAAGTAGGAGATAGTTGACGGTTCTGATGGCTACCTTCAAGCTGATCGAAACGGTCGAGGCAATCGACGTATTCCACCCGGTAGCCACCATCGCGCAACAGTGCACCCAACATGAGCAATCCAATGGGCTTGGCCCAAAGATCAAATGCAGCAAAGTCAGTGATCCATGGGTTTACAAGAAGAACACGAGGTGATTTTTGGTGATTTGGCATTAAAATTGACCTCAACCATAGCCGGCAATTCTACCGGCAATTAGAGATAAAAACTTGTATCCCAAAACAGGCAACATGCTAAGGTTTTTCATGAAATTGTCGATACAGGTTATAGGTTATGAAAAGTTTTAATATACTAACAGTTGGAAACAACAATGGACACTGAGAGTAAAAAAGCTCCAGACCTTGCAATGACTATGGGAAAAAATACCGAAGTAGAAAGTATCTTGGAAATTTTGAAGAATCGGGAATCAGTCGGGGCAACGCTTCCAAACCTAAAGGAAATAGACTTATCAGGCCAAGATCTCTCAGGA
>CAYSLH010000161.1:0-11224 GCA_964431605.1 uncultured Myxococcales bacterium | reverse complement strand
ACCCCAAGAGGTCTTCCAGGACTCCAAGGACAGAAAGGAGCTTCAGGACCTCTTACTAAAAGGCAAGGACCAGGGATTCGTCACATTGCCCGAGATCAACGATAGTCTTCCCGATGACATGATCACAGCGGATCATTTGGACGGGTTGGTGTCTTTTCTTGGAGACGAAGAGATAGATGTGGTGGATGACAACCCTGCTGTCGCTCAAGCCAAAAAGGTGGCCAGGGCAAAGCCCGCAAGGGACGCTTACGCGGATTCCACCGCATCCAAAACCAGCGATCCCGTTCGCATGTATCTGAGGAAAATGGGCTCTGTTTCCCTTCTGACCAGAGAGGGCGAAGTGGAAATAGCCAAGCGTATCGAAGAAGGGGAAAAAGAAGTCATGCGAGTAGTTCTTGAATCTCCCCTGGCCATGAGCGAGATTCAAAACCTTGCGGAACGACTACGCAGTGGAAAAGTGCGAGCAAAGGAAGTTCTCAAAGACTTTGACGAGGAACTAGGTGAAGCAGACGAGGAAAAGGCCACACAGAGAGTAATTTCGCAAATCGACAGGATACGTAAACTTCAGACAATCAATGAGAAGCTGGCCAACCAGCTTCACTCCTCGAAAAAATTGTCGCCCAAAAAGAGAGAATCGCTGAAAAAAAACATCCTGGACAACAGGGAGAAGATGGTCGAAGCCTTGGAGGATATCAGGCTCGTCAAGCAACAAATCGATAATATCGTATACAGGTTCAAGGCTTTGATTCAGCAAGTGGATCGTGCTGCGGAGGATATCGCGGCCTGCGAACGTCGAACGGGAATGAACCTCAAGGAGCTAAAAAAAGCCATTCGAGACGTTCGCTCCTCTAAAGACAAAGAGACTCGTCTGGCAAAAAAACTCGGTATTCGCAAGGACGAATTTATGGAGATGGACCGGCTCATCAAAAGTTCCCACAAAAAACGCCAGCGTGTGGAAGAAGAAGCTGGAATGTCAGTGGAAGCCTTGAGGAACACCTATCATTCCATCCTGGAGGGCGAGAAAAAAGCTGAACGAGCAAAGAGCGAGCTGGTTGAAGCAAATCTCAGATTGGTGGTGTCCATTGCAAAGAAATACACAAACCGTGGTTTGCAATTTCTGGATCTCATCCAGGAAGGCAATATCGGATTGATGAAGGCGGTGGACAAGTTTGAATACAGAAGGGGATATAAATTTTCTACCTATGCGACCTGGTGGATTCGTCAAGCCATCACCCGTGCCATCGCAGACCAGGCGAGGACCATTAGAATCCCCGTTCATATGATCGAGACCATCAACAAGCTGATTCGCACATCCAGGTACCTGGTCCAGGAAATCGGCAGAGAACCGACACCTGAAGAAATTGCAGGAAAAATGGAACTTCCTCTGGAAAAAGTCAGAAAAGTGCTTAAAATCGCCAAAGAGCCTATTTCATTAGAGACGCCCATAGGCGAGGAGGAAGATAGTCATTTAGGTGATTTCATCGAAGACAAGGCGGTGACATCACCATCAGAAGCGGTTATGAACTTGAATCTTTCTGAACAAACGCGTAAAGTATTGGCCACTTTGTCACCGCGCGAGGAGAAAGTCCTGCGCATGAGGTTTGGAATAGGAGAAAAATCCGATCATACATTGGAAGAGGTCGGTCAGGATTTTGAAGTTACGAGGGAGAGGATACGCCAGATAGAAGCAAAAGCTCTTCGCAAGTTGCGTCATCCATCCCGCTCGAAAAGATTACGTTCTTTTGTAGATGGCGAGTAGAAGAAAAGGGCCCATGGCTCAGCGGCTAGAGCTGCCGGCTCATAACCGGTCGGTCCCAGGTTCGAATCCTGGTGGGCCCATGTTTTTTTCTGCATGATCTTTTTTTTGAATTTTCCCGCCCATTGGTGTCATACATCGCTACATCGAGAAAAATTTGCTCTTTTCTGTTGACACACTATCCATCAACAGGTAGCTTGCCCATCATGTTCTACGGAGTAGGCATACGTCCCTCATCTTTCATCATGGGGGGCGACCATAAAGGCAGCCACCCAGATTATTATCTAGATGCGCTCGGTGTAAACCGGGCGCTTTTTTTATTATTTCCCATGGGGTTGGGTAAGGGAGGCATCAAGAGTGACCGCACTGCAAACGCTTAAGGCGCTAGTGGCTCTGCAGAAGATCGACGTTCGTATCCGGGATCTGGAAAAAGATCGTCAACAAATTCCTGCAAGAATGAAAGAGATCGATGAACTCCTGGAAGAAAAACGCCGGGAATTATCAGAGGAAAAAAACCAGCTCGACGAAGTGGAACTCGCAAGAAGAATGCTGGAAAGCGATCTCAAGGCTGAAAAGGAAAAAATCAAGAAATGGGAAGCCAGACTCAATGAAATAAAATCCAATAGGGACTACCAGGCTCTTTCCCGTGAAATCGAGGCCGCACGAAAGGCAAACCTCGGCATCGAAGACGAGATCCTTAGAAAAATGCAGGACATCGAAGATCTCAAAACCAGTGTAGCCCAAAAGGAAGAGGATCTTGGCGAGTTGGAAAAAACTCTCCTTGAAGAACGCTCAGATTTGAAGACGAAACTGGAATCTCTGAATGCGGATATTGCTAAAGAAGAAGCGACTCGCGGAGAATCCCTGAGTCAAATTGACAAAAGGTGGCTGGCTCAATACGACAGCATAAGAAAACGCCGTGATGGCATTGCGGTAGTGGCGGTATTGGACGAACACTGCCAGGGTTGTTATATGGGCATACCCCCTCAACAATACAACACCGTTCTGAAGAGTGAACAGATCGTGACCTGCCCTTTCTGTCATCGAATCCTTTACTATGCCAAGGCTCTGGAAGAGTCATCTCAGCAAGATCAGCAATAGCGCAAGACCTGCTCCATCGTTATTAGGGCAGGGCCTGTTGGATTTAGCATCTCTGACGTAATTTCTGTGTCGGCGGGTAGAGATAAAAAATGGTCTCGTCGATGCGGCACGTAAGCCGGGTTCTGTTCCCCTTGAAGGTTACCCTCCAGGGGGTGGCGCCCATTCATCTACGACTGCCGTTACCGACAGCCTCTAGCGGTTGTCCCGGGTGACTCGGACGGGCAGTCCGCCCCCGCGTCCAGCACGAGGGGCACCCTGTGAACCTTGCTCCAGGTGGGGTTTACCATGCCCGGAATGTCACCACCCCGGCGGTGCGCTCTTACCGCACCGTTTCACCCTTGCCTCTTCGTTCAATAGAGCGAAGTGAGGGGGAAGACCCGCTGGGCGTCCCCCATGCGCCATGGACCATGGATCCACGGCGGGCGGTCTGTTCTCTGTGGCACTTTCCTTGGGGTTGCCCCCACTGGCCATTAACCAGCACCAATGCCCTACGGAGCCCGGACTTTCCTCTCGCCCCATGCCGTGACATGAAGCCAGCGGACGCCTGGTCCACACCGACGAGACCAAAATTTCAAAGAACGACAGGTCGCCAATTATGCACGGGATTCGGACCGTGGCAAGAACTTCCTGTTCATCGCCTTTTCCAAATAACCTTTTGTGTCGTTACGCTAAGCGCTGGGGGAACCGCACACAGCGAGGAAAACGATTCTCTATTCAAACACGGATCTTATTGTGTCACGTAGGGAATAACGAGGTCTGAAACCCAATACGGACCTCGCCCTGGACCCATCGATCACACACTGGTACCGGAGGTTGGGTAATTCACCGGGCGGAAAACTGCTGAGCCCCATCTTCCAAAGACGTTTGAGCAGAATCTCGGCCAACGGGTGAGGCACGGCAATCGGCTCCCTGCCCAGCTCCTCGAGAATCCTGCTCAATGGTACCTCTCCTGGACCAACCAAGTTGAACACTCCACGCCTTCCAGGTTGTAAGGCAAGTAAAATGGCATCGACGAGATCCCTCTCATGAATAAGCTGTATCATGGGATCGAAGCCGAAAAGAGTTACCGGATGCTTCAAGCGGAGGTAATTGGATGCGGCGTTTTTTACCCTGGGTCCCACCACGTGAACAGGTCTGAGAATGATGGTTTCGATATCAGGATGCTTCCAAAAAAAACTCTGGGCATACATGTCCCATTCTATCAATGCACTCATTTCCGGATAACCTGGTTGAGCCACCAGGGGCGCGTCTTCAGAAAGAAAGTTGGAGTTTTCCGGCAAGGCTCCATAGACCTGAGCGGTAGACAACAACACCACTTTGCCTACATTGTATTTCTGGCAATACTCCAGGAGCTTGATTGTCCCCAGCGTATTGAAATTCCGATAGTTCTTTTGCTCCGGGCTGATACGATGAACAAGCCCTAAGTGAATCAAGGCTTTGATTGAATTTACCCTGAATATATCCTCGGCCTTGCGACGCCTGACATCTATCTGATGGTGAACCACATCCTTTGGTTTGTTGCGAAAAGGGCGTTGGTCGATACCGATGATAGAGTGTTCTGTGTGGAGTACCTTTGTAATGAGTCGCCCCAGGTTGCCGGATATGCCTGTTATCACTATTGGGTCTTTCATCTTCTTGCTCGAAGAAGACGAAGGGCCATTGGACGACTTACGCCTGGATTTTGCCTGACTGCGCTTTTCGTTACCTGCCCGACGAGTCATGGGATCCTCCGGCTACCAAAAAACATGTTGTCGTTGTTTGAGCCCATCGTGAAGCATTCTGCTGATGGTTCCTCTTACCCGGTTTACGTGCTTTTGGATGACCGAGTCCTCATCATCAGGATTTCCTTCAAAAGTCATGGGTCTTCCAAAATAAATGCGATATCTGGTAGGCAAAGGAAAAATGGCAAGCGGTCCCAACAGCGGAGTCGTGGGGGTTATTGGAAGTCCCGGCATGCCAAAGAGCTTCCCTAGACTTTTTGCGTTGTAAAGATTTATGGTTTGCTCTTCGGCACCTACCACCGCAACAGGTACAATAGGAGTATCGGTCATCATGGCAAGCCTCATAAATCCCAGGCCGAACTCCTGAAGCTGGTACCTGTCTGAAAATGGTTTATTGATACCCCGAACGCCCTCTGGAAACGCCAGGATCGCCTCCTGCATCTCCAGTAGCCTCTTGCTGTTTTCACGGGTACCAACAATCTGACCCCACCTCAAGAACATGTAAGAAAGAAGGGGAAGAGACGGCACCCACCTCTCCACCATGGATCTGACCATGCGTGGAGGATCTGCATCTATCAACATGGCTGCGATGATCATGGCTGCATCAACGGGAATCTGTCCCGAGTGATTCGCTATGAGCATGACTCTCCCAGCCGGAACCCTTTCGATACCGAATTGCTGAACCCGAAAATAGTGTTTATAAAAGAAATAAACGAACGGGGCGGCGTACTTTACCATCGTGGGATCGAACCCAAACGGATCAACTCCATATTCGTTGAGATTAGCCTGGAGCCTCTCCAACCTCCTGGTCAACAGGGGATCGGAGATGGATTCGATGTATTCTTCCACCCACTTGGCCATACGTGTTTTCAACGATTCAAACATGAACCACACCTCCAGAGCTTCTCGACGAACACATCTACATGCTCATCTTTGCCCGGCGTCTACGTTCATGATACGACTGGTATCAGCATTTATCTCTACGATATAATCCTTTGCCAACACTACGTCTTCAGGCTTTTCGAACGTGACGGAATATACGCCATCACAATACGATACGGCCACAGAACGCCTTGAACAATCCATAATTCCACGTTCTTTCAATGCCAACTCGGCCAAGTGAATGGCAAAAGAAGTGGAGTACACAGGAGAAGGTTTTCCCATGAATCCATTTGCTTCAGCCTGACTTTTTTTCTGAACATCCACCTCTACCCTCTTTACGTTCGTCGACTCCTGCGCGCATCCACAGACCAAACCACAAAGAGTAAGAGCAAACAGCCATTTCGAAACAGGCAAACTCATTTTTTCATTCCCCACCATAGAAAAGCCAACCAAGGCGATGCTCTCTATATATCACGCCGATCACATGCTTCACAATACCCCATCGGCTTTGAGTCTACCAGACACCTGCCGGAGCGTTCTCAGTTCGTGGGTGTTTGCCAAGATCGAAATAAACGTCTTTATGGCAAAAGCTTTTTTTCCCCACGCAATTCTAAGGTCAGGTTGAACTCCGAACGCACCATCTATTGAATCTGAGTCCAAATCTACAAGATCCACTCCATGTAGTTCGAGATGTACAAAATTCGTGCCTGACATAAGACGGGCTATCAACTGCGCTCCGATTTTACCAGATATGGAAAGCAAGCTTCCGGTCAAGGCAAAAGGCCCCAGCCTGCTTATGGGTAGTTCCATAAGGATGGAATCTCCCCGCTTCCATGGATTGCGGGCATCCGGACGATATGGAACGACCGGGGCCATAGACTCCCTGGGATCACCTAAAACAGCCACTGTGGTCCTGCCGGACAAACGCAACAAAGCCATGGCAGAGGCTTTGATGAGCTGGTAGCCAGGACTCGGTAGTACGGAAGCGTCGTACTCGACCCCATGGCGCACCAACCGATCTAGAACGTTTTGTCCAAGCAGATACCCTGGAGCGCGAAATCCTATGGGTGCTTTTGTGCAAACCCTCTCTATGGCATCAGAGCCTCTGTATACCTCGGCGTCGATCTCTGCGGGGGCCATGCGCGATAGAGCATAAGGATGGGACCATGTATGGTTGGCGATTTCGAAGCCTCGTTGCGACAAGGAAGATATGGCCTGAGCGTGTTCGTCTTTCAGAAGCGTATTGCCCACGACAAAGACGGTCGCCCTTGCACCGAACGGTTCCAAAATTCTTGCCAATCGCTCAGGTGCCTTGACGAGAACCGGGTCAATTTCGTCTCCTCGCAAAGGCAATCCATATAGCCTGCTGTAACAATCGAGAGGATCCAAGTCGATGGTTATGCACAATGTCTTTTTCATTTTGTATCAATCATCCCGAAACCTGATGATCCACACCAACCGCCCCAGGTTGAACAAAGCCATAGGCACACGTCGCACCAGGTTAATGCTTGGAGCCCGCTTTTCATGTACACACAGAGGGACTTCAACTATGTCGATACCATAACGCTCTGCACGAATCACCAGCTCAGAAGCGAAGAGGTTCTTATCCACAACGCATCGATCGACCACGGGGAGAAGGGGCTTTCGGACAAAAGCCTTCAGTCCATGGGTATCCGTACCCTTGAAGCCTAAGCCAAGGCGCAACATCTTGTTGAGTGTCAAGGTAGCCAGGTGCCTCACCAAGGGCCTTGCGTCCGACGCTCCTGGCGCAAGCTTCGAACCAATAACCATCTGGGCATGACCGGCACGCAAAAGCCCAAGGGCTGAACGATAAAAATCAAGGTCCACCAGATCTATCTCATCACAAAGAACGAACTTTCCTTTGGCTTTGCCTATTCCCTCTCTAAGCGCTTTGCCGTAATTTGGCTCACCAACGCTGAAGGTTCTCACCTGCCAGTGGCGGGAACAAATTTCACGAACCACATCCGTGGTCTTGTCCTCTGAACCGTTCTCTGCAAGGATGATTTCGAAAGAATCGCAAATATCCGGCAATCTGTCCAGCAGCCCGGCAACGGAATCGGCCACGATTGCCTCTTCGTTGTAAATGGGTATAACGATACTTAGTTCGGGTGTTTTATCCATTTGCGCATTTGTACCAGATTATCCTGCGGCGTTCCAAACACAAAAATTCCAACTCCGCACATCGTTATGTTAATATTGAAAAATTCAGGAGTGGAACCAGTTGGTTTCGGAGGCTAGAATGATCTCATGAAAACATTTCTCATCATACATGGTCATTTCTATCAACCGCCCAGGGAAAATCCCTGGACCGGTCAGGTTGAATTACAGCCCTCTGCCCATCCATATCACGATTGGAACGAGCGTGTCGCAGCCGAATGCTACACTCCCAATACTCGATCCAGGATACTGGACGACAAAGGACGAATACTCGAGGTGACCAATAACTTCAAAAGAATCTCCTTCAACATGGGGCCGACACTTCTGTGGTGGCTGGAAGAAAACCTTCCCGAGACCTATGAAAGAATAGTCGATGCGGACAAGAGTTCGGTACGAACTTTCGGATTCGGCAACGCCATGGCGCAGGTTTACAATCATATGATAATGCCGTTGGCAACCAAGCGAGACCGCCGAACACAGATCAAGTGGGGGATGGAGGACTTTCGGGCAAGATTCGGAAGAAAAGCCTCAGGAATATGGCTTGCCGAAACAGCGGTAAACGATGCTGTCATGGAGGACTTGGCTTCTGAGGGAATCGAATACACCATCCTCGCTCCCACCCAGGCAGACATGATCAGAGCCGATGGGCAGGAAGCATGGCGAGATGTCTCTTCCGGAGACATCCCCACTGGCAGGCCTTACTACTGGAAAGGCAAGAGAGGAAAAGTTGCAATCTTTTTTTACCATGAGCAAGCGAGTCGGGCCATAGCTTTTGAACACTTGCTGCGCAACGCATCCACGTTTGCGGACAGGATTGAAAGAGCGGCTGAACACAACAGAAAACAGATTTCCGAACACCCTCCCTTGGTGCTGTTGGCCACGGACGGAGAAAGCTACGGACACCATGAGCCCATGGGTGACATGTGCCTGGCGTACCTTACAAAAAAAGAAGCACAGGCACGCAAAATAGAAATAATCAATCCTGCGACCTTTCTCGCAAGCTATGCTCCGACCTGGCAGGTAAAGCTCAAGCAGGGAAAAGACGGACTGGGTACGGCATGGAGTTGTGCCCATGGAGTGGGAAGGTGGAAAGAGGACTGCGGTTGTTCTACGGGCGGGCCCCCTTCATGGAACCAGGCATGGCGAACACCTTTGCGTCAGGCGTTCGATCTTCTGCGCCAGCGAATAGATCCTCTTTTTGAGCAGGAAGGGGGAAAACTTCTCCATGATCCATGGGCCGCGAGAGATGATTATATCCACGTGATGCTGGGACGAACCATTGGGTCTGCCAAGAACTTTCTGGACAAACATGCAAAGAAGCAACTGCAGGACGCAGAACGAGAACGCATCTACAGGCTGATGGAGATGCAACTTCACGCAATGCTCATGTATACATCCTGCGGCTGGTTTTTTTCCGACCTTTCCGGTATCGAGACTGTGCAAAACTTGGCCTACTTCGTCCGCGCATCGCAACTGGCTCAAGATATCGCGGGTCATCCGGTAACCTCAGAATGCATGGAATCGCTGGCTAAGGCTAAAAGCAACCTGGAGTCCATGGGTACGGGAGTCGATATCCTATCGAAATTCGTGCGTCCATCCATCCTGTCACCACAGAAGGTGGCGGTTCACAAGGCCATAGACGCCTTGCTTGAAAACCATCCGACAAGGGACAGGTTGTATTCCTTCAGGATAAAGACTCACATGCAAAACAGGCTCGAGCGTAATGGCTGGCGAGTGTTTTCCGGCAGGTCCACTGTCAAGGCCGAGCGAACCGGTGAAGGGGGCACCTTCGATGTAGCGGTGGTCGCGGGAAGCGCTCTCAAGCTCAAGGCATACGCCAGGCCATACGACCAAGATAACCATACTCCCAGTATCGAGGATATTCTGGGACTTCTTTCAACGAAGGGTTTCGATCACGCAGACCAGGCCCTCACGGATGACTTCGTTTGGAGCCTGGGGCTACCTGACATGCTCCAGGAACTTCGTCTCCAGGCCATGACCATACTTGCCAAACCGGTGGTAAAACAATTGGATCAGACCTTTGACGATTTGTTCCTTCGTCACAAAGAGCTACTGGAATCTTTGCAACTTTTGGGAGTGGGTATGCCGGAAGCATTGAAAGCTCCTGTGGCATATGCCGCATCTCGGAGAATAAACAAGTTGGTGGAACGTGGAATTACCAGCGGTAATCTGGATTCTGCCACAAGGTTGACAAAGATGTGTCACGATCTGGGTCTCGATCCCTCAATCCAGAAAGCCAGCAGTATACTGGATGGAGCGTTGTCCAAAATGCTCGATTCAATCCTGGTGCAACCTGATCCAGCTCAGATAGCAACATTCCTCGATCTCTTGCAAGCCGGAAGAAACATGGGACTTGTCCCACAAGAGGCTACGTTGCAGGACAGGGTAGCCGAAGTCTTACAGGCCAAGTTGGATGAATTGCTGGATCCAGCGAGGCCGGGGGGGCCATGGCTTAGCGCTGCCAAGTCCTGGTTGAGACTGGCTGGATACCTGAATTTGAATATAGACGGTGAACTCCAACGGTTGAAAGAATCTCAGGAGGCTGTCTAACCTGGAGGTAGTAATGTCCAAAGCTTATCGTGGATCGATTTTACTGATCGCTCTTGTATCGCTGGCTTTCACAGGATGCGGTCGGAAATTTTCACCACCACCCGACCAGTTGAAAGTAGAATCCATATCCCCCCAAAGCGCCTTCATGGGGGCGGTGGTTACTATCGAAGGGAGCAATTTCGATTCTGACCCATCGAACAACCTGGTTTTTTTTGGGAACTCTTCCGCAACGATCATCGACTCATCCTTGGAGCAGCTACACGTGCTGGTTCCCGAACTATCAGAAGACGATACGGTCTCGGTAACAGTTTCAGCGTCCATGGGACAAGACACAAGTCCCACGGATTTTCATTACCTTGGTGCAGGCCACCCCATCGAGGAAAAAATCGATCACATGCTGGACCTTGAAAGCGGACCGTCCTCCGTGTCCATGTTTCTACCATCGAGTCGCCTGGCATCAATTGTCCCGGCACTGGTAACCAACACGGCTTGCGGTTCGGTAAGCTTGATGGACCTGGACTCAGGACTACAGGTAAATTTCGGGGTCAAGGGGCAACCTACCTCAGGCCTGGTGCTTCCCCTCCAGGGCCTGCAGGGTTCACAGGATGCAACCACATGGCCCCAGGAATGCTGGAACGAGGTCACCAGAAGCCTGGTTTTTCTCACTACCATTGAAGAAAACACACAGGACGACACTCTGCGACCCGCCTTGGCGGAATATATCCTGGCCATAGCCATTCGCAACACCGACGGCGACACTGCAACATGCAAGGAATCATGGCACGACCATGGTGCGGAATCATCACCTTTTTCCGTACTCCTTGAACCCATACCGGACGGTTTGCGAATCGAGCCTCAAGGCGCCTTGTTGGGTGATCCTCCGTTCATGCCGGGACACCTTCATTCGGCGTGCCTCGATCTACGTAACGAGGTCTCAGATGACGACCCTGACTGGGTCTGTAACGACTTTCTCCTCATGGTCACGGATCTGTACCGGCCCGTGATGAGTTTGTTC
>CAYSLH010000160.1:0-11230 GCA_964431605.1 uncultured Myxococcales bacterium | reverse complement strand
TAATCTCCAAAGGCTCGACGTTATCCCGGGCCTCCTGCTTTCTCCGAGCTGTCTCCTTACGGTTGAGATAAAGGTTGGGAGTTATAATTGACTGTGCAACCGTCACCATGGCGCCTCGTAACTTACCAGGCACATCGGCCAGTTCCAGGGCTGCTGATTGTTCAACCCTGTCAACGGCATCCTGCATATCGAGGATCCTGGTAAACAGCGACACGACCACCTCCCGGTCCACGACGCCGTCTCGCAAATATCGCACTGTTATTCCCTGCCGTTGATCTGCAGCCAGCAACTCCCGGCTCTTGACAATCATGTGACGCATGTTCTTTTCCACAAGGGTGCTTATAGCCTTGAGGGTGGACATGGAGAACCTGTCAGCTTTCAGTACCTTGAAACTTCGATCATCTATGACTACCTGCAACACCTTTAAAAATTGTCCCTTCTTCTCATCCAGAGTTAGGTCCAAAGCGGCATCTAAGTCCATTCTCTTCTTGTCCAATCCGGCCTGACGAATTTTCTTTTCCTTGGCAGAGAGCCTGATTGCCTTATGGTTCAAAGGTTTTTTCGTACCACCATCAGGTGGGTGGAGGTTTAGGGTATCCGACTCATCCAGTGCCTCAACCGCTTTTTGATTTTCAGTTATGATTTTCTGCATCATACCGAAAGCCTCTGAAAGAAGCCGGACTCGCTCAGCGCCAAGGTTTTGCTCGAAATCATACACCGACATGACGGCAGCCTGCGCCTCAGCTCGTTTTCTTTCTGTTGCTTCCAGGTCCGGGACACTGAAATTTATGGGAGCTCTAATGTCCCACTGAGCCACCTTTCCCACATCCTGTTCGCTTATGGGCAAAGACTGGGAAGATACGGCTGGATTTATGATCACAGCAACGGTAAGCCCAAGGGCTACCACCATGAGACCAAACAATGTTGGTAAAAACCACTTTTTCATTCCCTTCCAAGGGCCGTGTTTCTCCCCTAAAGCCTCCCCAGGGATATCTCGTGAGCCTTCTCTGGAAGCCTTGCCGTTAGCCATGGTTGTCTCCTCCTCCAGCGCGTTCATATGCACGAATGACATCACGCACGAGCGGATGACGCACTACGTCCGCTTCGGAGAACTCGCAAAACGAGATCCCGTCTATTTCCGCAAGGATTGTTCGAGCCTCAATCAGTCCGGAACGCTTTTCGGATGAAAGGTCAACCTGGGTAATATCACCTGTAATTACCGCCTTGGATTCATATCCCAACCGGGTGAGAAACATCTTCATCTGGTCCGAAGTTGTGTTTTGAGCTTCGTCCAGGATAATGAAACTATCATTGAGGGTCCTGCCTCGCATGAACGCCAGGGGGACAATTTCGATGACTCCCTTCTCCATCAACCTGTCAACCTTTTCTGCTTCCATCATGTCATGTAACGCATCATACAAAGGACGAAGATACGGATTGACTTTCTCTGCCAAATCTCCAGGTAGAAAGCCTAGCTTTTCGCCGGCTTCCACTGCTGGTCGGGAGATAACTATCTTCTTGATGGAGCGGGTTTGCAAAGCAGCCACGGCCATCGCAACAGCCAGATATGTCTTGCCCGTACCAGCAGGACCTATACCGAAAACCACATCATACTCACGAATTGCATCGATATATCTCTTTTGTCCAAGGCCTTGAGGTGTGACCACACGTTTCGCACTGGACACAAAAACCTTGTCCATAAACACATCAGAAAGACTCACAGATGGGTCCCTAGTTTTTAGACGGAAAGCCTGCTCGAAATCTGTTCCATACAAAGGCCTTCCCGCCCGCGCGAGACCATATAACTCATCCAGGGTTTGAGACACCAGCCCTACCTTGTCCTCGTCACCTTTCAGTAAAAACTCAGTGCCTCTTACCGAGATGCTTACCCCGCTGGTTCTCTCCAGCACCTTTATGTATTCGCACCCGGGCCCCACAAGCAGGCTGGTGACTCCAGTATCATCCATCACGAGTTTGTGTGTCGTATTGCACAAAGAGTTAGATCCCTCTAAAGACATGATATCATTTGAATGGCCTGAGTAGAACATAACCATCAGCCGTCTTTTTGTACAGCCGCTGCATCTTCCATGGAAAGTGAGTGTCGTTGTAAGTCAATAGACCAGACGAAATCAAATCATCCCACTTGTCCGGGTAAGTTCCCGTCTCTAATCGAAAAATCTCCAGTGCAGCCTCAATCCGCTTAAACTCGACTGCATCAAAAGCTTCCCTGACCACGGGATTTTGAAAATCCGTCGTGCTTTTTGGTTCGAACAACTCCATGGGATTGAGGTTCAGTACCTCGAAAAAGAAATAAAAAATTGCCAACAGGACCACATACATGCCTGCCTGGACAACGATGCGTGTGATGGAAAATCGCCGTTTTGTACCACCTGGTTTATCTACGGTTTTTGATGAATCTTTTTTTGATATAATCTTGATGTATTCCTCATTCAAGAGGTTTACCAACGCCTTACATGTTTCAAACTCACCAAGTCTCGACAGATCGATAAGTTTCTGTACATTGCGATCTTCACGAATGTACTCCAGAACTCTTTTTTCGTTAGAGCCGATCTTTCTCGACTTCTTTTCTGACGGTTTCTCACCTGAGAACATGTCATCAAAAGCTGCGTCAACCTCATCAGCATCGCCATCTGAAACATCTGCGGGAGCATCGAGTTCTTTGACCCTGCTGAAGGTCATTTCATACGAGCTGATTCGCTTGCGAACCATGGGCCACTCATCCAACATGCGAAAACCCTCCATGAGGATGTTCTCGCTCCGGATGGGTTCACCAGCCTCCTCGTCGTAAACCACCTCCTCTGCCTCAAAGGCATAAGTGCCGCTTTCCCAATTGAAAAGTCTGTACAAGGTCTCGGTGGTTTGGAGTCGAGTAAATTCTCTCATTTCTCCCCTGGAAATGAAAGAATGCTCGATTAGTATATCCCCCAATCTCTTCAGAGTTCTTTTCTGAATTTCGAGAGCTTGTTCCAGCTGGGCTTCGGTAATCACCTCTGCCCTGACCAGCATGGCCCCTATGAGATCCTTTGTTTTCCTGGTGGTGGATTCCGCTCTGACTACGTCACCGTTGAGAAACGAAATTCTAACTTCTTTGTCCTTGCTCTGAAGATGCAATACTCCTGTTTTCGACTGGTGGCTGATAAGCTGAAAGATGTCAGCGATGCCAAAATCTTTTAATGTGCCTTTCAGCGCCATGTCTTGCCCCTAGCTTTCGTCCCTGAAGGAATCCAGAACAGACCAGATATAAAACATCAAAAACAACGCAAGGCCGGGAGCCAATAGCAGCCAATTACGCCAGGAACCCATGCTTATGGTGTCACGAACAAAGTACTCACCTGCAAGCACCTGCATCAACACCAAACAAAATACCAACAGAATAAGAGCACCACGCAGCACCCGGCCCTTGATTATCTGACCTACGCCGGGCAATAAAAAATTTATCCCGGTAGAAATTGTTGCCTTGCGCCTCCTGAACTTCCTGACCTGTATTTCCTTTGAAATACGGCTCCTGGCATCCACCTGTGATTTCTTAATGAACACGTAGAAGCACTGACCACAAACAGAATCATCACGTAGTTCCGGTGAACAAATCCGACAAGCGGGCCTTCCGCAACGAACACACGCATTCGAAGAAAAGATACGTCTGCGCATGGCAACAAGGATAAGCAAAAAAACAAGCGCACCTGCGCATACAATCCATAGGGAAATCAATGAGGAAAACCCCGTAGAAGCCATCAGAAGGTTGGAAAACAGCTGATTGGAAGAATCTTCGTCATTAACCTGATAAAACCATTCGTTGGGGATTGCCAGATCGGCTACCGTATAATTTGCCAAGCTGGCCTTGACAGGTGCCACAGAAGGATCCCCATTTACCCCGTCTAAAGACGTAACCACCCTTGCAGCGGCCTGCTTTCTCAGTTCCATCACCCTGTCGTGGCTAATTCGAATTGCCTGTTTTATGGACTCTTTACCTTTGTCCAGGTCCGCGCTCCTGAAATAGGCACGACTCAAATTAAAATAAGGCTCCACCACGTCCGGCCGAACATTCGTGGCGCGGATGTACTGTCTCAATGCACCCTTCAGGTCACCCTCCAGGAATAAAACATTTCCAAGGTTGTTCAACAAAACCACTGAATCCTGGTCCAAGGCCAAAGCCCTGTTGTATAGCTCCCTGGCCTTGGCAAGATCTCCCTGCCTCTTGGCGTAAGAGGCCAGGGATGCGAGGATCAACTTATCATCATGCTCCGCCAGCTTGGTCCGTAAAGCATTCAGGCTGCGTAAATGTCCAGGGCCGGTCACCACATCGATAGCATCACTAAAAATTCCCTGCGTCATCGACATACGTGCTGTTGCAAACTGGAGAGCAAGGGGAAAGCCGGCAATAAATAAAAGGGACAGGATACTAATAGTACGAGCACGCCATCCCTGGTACATCCAACCCACTGCCAACCAAGACAAGACGACTATCACCGGTCCTGTTCTCAATAACACAGGAAGAAGTAAGAGTATAATCGCTAAAAGCCCACTTTGGAAATGAGCCACTCCCCTTGGAAACAAATGATGAAAATCATGGATAAAAAGCCTGATATTCTTGAGTAGTTCCACCAGAACAAACAGAACAATGGCCAAGGCAAAACCCAATAACAACGAAAAAATCAGATTCACGAGCAATCTGTTACTAACAAGGGGATTTTTCAGGGAAGTCATTGCTGCTTTATAAATATCATCCCATAAAGTTCCTATACCAAAAGGGCTCTCAGAAAAATTATAAGAAGCACGAGCCAGATAGGCTGCTGGCAGGTCCGGTGCCAACTCTATGGCTGCATCCAGCAACCTACGAGCTTGCCCGGAATCCTCTCGTCTTGCAGCAGCCTGAGCGTTGTGAATCAAAACCCATGCATGTGGGTATAGATCTCTTATCGCCAACTCTTTTCGAAGAGCCATGAATCTTGCAAAATCAGCCTTTGCCAGTTCAAAGTCCCTCTGGTCGAGATGAATCCTTCGCTGCTGCCATAGCCGGTTCAGATCTTTTCTACTACCTGACACAGGTAAGATCGAACCTTCCGCGGCCATGTCCGGCACAGAGCCGGTAGAAGTGAGCTCTTGGCTGTTCAAAGAGGTAACCTTCTCCCGGGAATCAACGGCTTTTTTTGCGTTAGAATCTTTATCCTTGGCGCCCTTGACATTATCTTCTTTTTTTGGGAGCTCTTTTTTAGAAACAGCATTTTTAGGGATCAAGGGAACGAGTGTAATGCTGTTACCCTCGTTGTCGTGTTTTTCCTCCTTCGTTACATTGTTGGTCTGGTCGTTTTTCTTTTTTCCATGATCAGAAACATCGCCCCAGCCTTCATCCGATCCTTTTTCCTCTGAGTCCTGGGACTGTTCGTCTTGTTCTGCTGAGTTGTCTTTTTCCTGTTCGTCCAAATCTATCTCTGGTTCTTCGTCCTTAGAGTCTCCCTCGTCCGGCATACTCCATAGATCCTTCTCGTTCTTTATTTTTTTATTTTTCCTGTGCTTGGTAGCTTTCGTTTTTTCCTGAACGCCATCAATACCAGATTCTTCGCCGTGTGATTCTTCCGATGGAACAGTAAATGCCTGGGCAAAAAGCTCACACCGTGAGCTCTGAGACACAGGTGAAAGCAATGTCGTAAAGATTAGCAAAAGGACCCACATAGCAAAAAAGGATATCTCAATAGGACGATCAAGGCAAGGACAGAGCCCAGCATAAAAAAAGCTCCCTGAATGAATTCCAGGAAGCTTCAGCTATGCCGAGGGCGGGATTTGAACCCGCATGGGTCGCCCCACACGCCCCTCAAGCGTGCGTGTCTACCAATTCCACCACCTCGGCACGAATTTCCAAATAACTACGGACTGCGCTTAATAGCATTGGTTTGTGTGTCTGGCAACAAAAAAAAGCCCCCCGATAAGTCAGGGGGCTTTCGAACTAATCACGTGCGGATCTCCGCACTTTTCCAAAATCCTAGTAGCGGTACCTCAGACCCAATCGAGCAGAAAATCCTGTTCGATGCCCTGTGTAATCGCCAAACTGGTTCGGCGCACCTTCAGGATAGTCACTGGTTACTATCCCGGTTTTATCTCTCAGGTGCAACACGTTGAACATCTCGGCGATGATATCTATCTGCTGGCCTGTCAGCTCTTTCAAGTCCCAAACCGCCTTGAAGTCCAGACCGACCATATCAGGCAACCTGTACCAATAAGGATCGTTGGGACGCTCTCTGGAATAGCCGCGCAAATAATCCAGGTTGTTGTATCCGCCCCAGTACTTGTTGGTTACGGACTTGGTGTAAGGCGCGCCGGTGGACCACCAGCAGCTCGCACCAATCTCGACACCCCAAGGCAGGTGGTATGAGCCATTGAGCTTCAACCTGTGCCGGATGTCGTAACCCAGCCAACTCCACCAGTACTTGTCCTGGCGGGGATTGTCCAGATACGCAGAGATGAAGGTATCAGGAGCGCCTTCTGCCCGCGAGTATGTGTATGATCCGTCCATCTGCCAGTTGTTCGAGAAGTTCTTCCTGGCGACTACCTCGAAACCCCAATACCTTCTCCATGCCTGTTTGGGGGTTCCAAGAGACCAAATATAAGTCTCCTCGCCGTTTTTGTAGCCAATGACATCCGTGCCTTGCTGGTTCCAGATCAAGTTGGCTTCGTCATCTTCATAGATGTGCTTGGTCTCTCTCCAGAGTCCGTTAATCCCCAGGGAGAAATCAGTAAACAACTCACGCTCCAACTGGAGGGTAACCTCGTCCGTGTGTGGCGCGCTAAGGTTATCCTTTACGATAACACCCGAGTCCCCACCGGAATGACGGACAAAGATGTCATACTCACCTGTAGCAGGATTGTATTCGTAGGTCTCTGTCTCCTGGCTCTTCCCCACGAAATCAGACAGGGTCAGGTAGCCGGTATCCACGTACCTGTTGTAACCTGCGCGGAACACGGTCTTGCCATCTCCGGTGATATCCCAAACCAGATTGAGCCTGGGACTGGTGGTCATGAAAGATGTAATGACATCATCATTGTAATTGCGCATCTCGGCCCAATCGAACCTCACGCCGGGTTTTATGGTGAGATCCTTTGTGATCTTCCAGGCATCCTGCAGGTAAAAGCCTAAAGTATCACCAGTTATGGTCGTCCGGAGTTTTTCGAACTCACCCTGGTCGTTTCGGAGCAACTGCGAAATACGATAAGGTCTTCCAGACCGATCGGTATAAGAAGCTCCACCAGGAATACCATTCACCAGGTCCTGCCAAGTATGGGCGTACTGCCACCCAGTCTTGAACTCGTGGTCTCCTAGAGCGCCATCCAGGTAGTAAGTCCAGGAAGAATCGAACTGCAAGCGATATCTTTTGGAGATATAATCAATACTGTCGTTCCCGGTGGTAAGTCCGGTATCCTGGTCATAATGTGAACGGCAATTTTCGTTATCCGTCTCCCTGCAACCCATGGGATAGATATCCAACACGCCATGGGATAAAGCGATCTGGGTCTTCTGGAACAAGCTGCGGGTCCAGAGCGCTTCCCAGGATAGTGAATAGAATCCACCGCCCTGGAACCTTTGCCTCTCGGCGTCATCTGAGGTGTAGATATCCTGCAGCTCGTTTTCGATTGTTGTGGGATCGCCCTGAACCAAAACCGTCAGTTTATGGTTATCCGTTGCCTGATACGTCAACTTCCCAAGAGCATACAAGCTTGACCAAATCCTTGGCGCATGCTGGATCTTTTCCGGGTTGGCGGGATTGAACCAATCTTCCGTCTCGCTCAGCTTGCTGATGGCCCGGTCGAGTTCCAAAGATGCAAAATACCAAAGCTTGTCCTTGATGATGGGGCCGCCCACGTTCACATTGAACTGGTACGAATCGTTCGACGGAGCGCCCTCTTTTTCGAAATCATCCTTCAAGGTGAACTGGTTAGGCTTGGCATAAAACGAGGTATCCAGATGGAACTCGTTACCACCACTTTTGGTTACCAGGTTGATGATACCACCAGTGGCATATCCATACTCAGCGTCCAAGCCACCGGTCAGCACTTGAACCTCTTTGATGGCATCGAAATTGAAATTAGCGCTGAAGGTATTCGTAACAGGGTCGGTGGTATTGACACCATCCACCAGATACTGGTTGGAGTATAACGAACCGCCATGGATATTTGGATTTCCACCTCCAACCACGCCAGGGGCCAATGTTGCCACAGACTGGTACTGCCTGGAGACAGGGACCTCTTCTATGAACTCATCATCATAGTTGCCACCCAAGGTGGTTCTCTCCTTGTCCACAACTGGTCTCCTGGCCGTGACAACCACGGTCTCTTCAGCGGTAGGCAGTTCCAAGAGAATATCCAGAGTCACGGTGGAACCGATACCCACCTTGACGTTCTCCTGCTTGAAGGGCAAAAAGCCTTGCTGCTCGATCTGCAAAACGTATCTACCAGGAGGCAAGCCGAAGAACAGAAAACTTCCATCTTCAGCTGTCTGGATTTTTCTTGTTCCCATCATTTGAGGAGAACTGATGGTAACGGTTACTCCGGCCAACGGAACGCCGTCCGGATCGAAAACAGTTCCTGCAAGCTTACCCGTCTGTACAGTAGCCATGGCAGGCAACGCCAGGGCAAGTACCAGCGGGACTATGACCATCGACGCGAGCGCCGTGATTCGAAAACGTCTCACTTTGGGCCTCCTTTTCTTCCTGCGGACATGCTTCTTGCCCTAGTTGGTGGTGTAGGTAACATCACAGATGTAATCTCCCGGATCACCTTCCCATCCAGCGATGAGCAAGAGATACGGGACACCTGAGGTTACGGGAATATCAACGACGGCTTCTGGCTGAGCGGCGGAAGCGCCGGCATAACCATCCACCGCCTGGCCTGTGGTGCCGTCGATTAGGACAATGTCGTAATCCGACGCCGCAGCAGACCAATCCAAGGTATAACTCAGGGTTCCATCGGCATCCGGAATTATCAGGAACAAGTCCACATCACCAGTCCACGAAGAACCGTCATTGTCCACCGAAGTCGCCTCACCAAGAATCGTGGTTGTGAATCCGGCCAGTATGCTCACCGGGGTAGCCCCTGATCCTGAGTCATTGGGTTCGACTTCACGTGTGAAGTTATAACCGAAGTCCATTGTGTATACTCCTTGGTTACCTTCCCAGCCTGTAACGATAAACCCTTAATCCTCACCTGCGTTTACATTCATCATGGACATTTCAGGTTTGTTTGCGGTCGCGCCAGCATATCCATCCACCACGGCCAACGAACCGCCGTCGAGCTTGACGAGAATCAGATCATAGTCCGAAGTCTCATCCACCCAATCCAGCTTGGCCCTGATGGTTCCGGTTCTCTCGGCCGTAAACAATGCCACGTCCCAGTCACCTGTCCATGTGGATCCGTCGTTGCTCACTTCGGACAAATACCCGGTCCACCGATAGTCATAGCCGTTCTTTATGGTTCCGAAATCCTGCACGTCCGGAAGGTCGTTGGGCTCTTCGTCGAAGAAATCCGTCTGAACCTCTGTTGCCTGCTCGCAGGCATCACCAACACCGTTGTCATCCGAATCAAGTTGCGCAGCACAGGTTCCGTTGTCACAAGTATCACCCGCGCCAACGCAATCATCGTCCGTGTCGCAAGTGGGTTTGGGGTTTGCCACGTCAGGACAGTTGTCAGAATCGTTCTCTATACCGTCTCCATCCATGTCAGAATCACAGGCGTCTCCCTCTCCATCCAGGTCCGTATCGACCTGGTCCGGATTGGCATCGGCCGTGCAATTATCACAGGCGTCACCTACGCCGTCCAAATCAGTATCAGCCTGATCGGCATTTGCCGAAAGTGGACAATTGTCAGCAGGATCATCCACTCCGTCATTGTCGTCGTCCGTATCACAGGCATCGGGAATGGCGTCACCATCAGTGTCCGTACCATCATCAGCGGCATCGGGACAGGCATCACACGCATCACCCATTCCATCACCATCGGTATCCGCGCCGTCGTCCGCCAAATCAGGACATACGTCACAGGCATCTCCGATACCATCATTGTCCCCGTCGGCCTGATCGGTATTTTCCACTTCGACACAGTTGTCGGCAGAGTCGTAGACTCCATCACCGTCCGTATCCACATCGCAGATGTCGCCTACACCGTTGCCGTCCGAATCCTGTTGTGCAGGATTGAAGTTCAATGGACAATTGTCTGAACCAGTACATCCGCTCGCACTTATACCAGGGTCGCACTGGCCGTCACCATCATCGTCAGGGTCACATGCGTCACCCAAGCCATCGAAGGAAGCCAGAGGATCCACCTCGCAAATGCTTCCACCTTGGCACACGTATGCGGTTGGGCATGTGAAATCCCCGTCACACCGAGGTTTACAGGCTCCCGAGTCACATACGAAGCCGGCACCACAATCGAACGGGCCCGAACATTCTGCAAACTCTAATGGTGCGTCCGTATTGGTCTGCTCGGCATTGGCAACTGCGGGACAGTTGTCGCAAACATCGCCGATCTCGTCACCGTCGGAATCAGCCTGGTCAGCGTTTGCAACCTTTACGCAGTTGTCGCACTCATCGCCGAATCCATCTGAGTCAGTGTCCAACTGTCCGTTGCATAGCCCGGATTCCAAATCGCAGATACCAGAGGCACCAACACAGTCATCATCCGATGCACACGCAGGGCGGGCATTGGCTATGAGCGGACAATTATCATCCGCATCCGCCACGCCATCGCCATCATCGTCATCATCACACGCATCGCCGATTCCGTCACTGTCCAGATCCGCCTGGTCGGGATTGGCAACGTCGACACAATTGTCGCACAGATCTCCTGCCCCGTCTGCATCACCATCTGCCTGTCCCGGGTCGAACTGTTTGGGACATACGTCGCAATCATCCGGGATGTCATCGCCATCCTCATCGGCTATGCCGTTTGGAGTCATGGGGCATACGTCTTCGTTGTCTGCGAATCCGTCGTTGTCATCGTCCAGATCACAGGCATCTCCGACGCCGTCACCGTCATTGTCGGCCTGGTCGGCATTTCCCATTTCACAAGAGTCACCGGCGCACGTTGCACAACTGGAAGAACAGTACGCATCATAACTTCCGCAAAGGTCTGTGCATACCTGCTCACACCTGCTGCACGAATCATACTTTTTACGACTGCAAGGGCCCGAATCCACACAATCATCACGCTCAGAATCGCATTTCTT
>CAYSLH010000159.1:0-11237 GCA_964431605.1 uncultured Myxococcales bacterium | reverse complement strand
GGATTATCCAGAGCCTGCCACCAAAGATACAAGGACACAGCATGATACCCATGAGCGCAAGACCGTGGAAAAAAATGGAGATCAAAAAAACACCGAAAAAAAGAAAAAGCAGGATGCTGCAGGAAAAGATGCGACTAATGCTGGAACTTCAAAGAATGGCAAGAATGGTCCGCACAGCAAGCGTGAGGAGACCCCGGACGATGGCTCGGATGACATAAAGCGCTTGGGCGTTTGAGGCTTTTTCATTATTACTCCGATGACGGTATTTATTACAAAAAGACGGGCTACTCCGAAGCTGGATCGTAGAAGACTTCAGCGCCATGCGCAACGTTTGCTGAAGAAACTAGAAATGCAAGGGCATGAGTTGTCATTATTGCTCACGGGAGACGAAGAAATGCGCCAATTGAATTCAACCTGGCGGGGCAAGGACAAGACAACCGATGTCTTATCCTTTTCCCAGCAGGAGGGCGAGGGCGCACAGGTGCAGCCGAATGTACTTGGGGATGTGGTCATTTGCCTCCCACAGGCTCAGCGACAGGCTGAACGCCGAAAGGTCGGACTCTGGGACGAGGTGATTGTCTTGCTTGTCCATGGTGTGTTGCACCTTGTAGGCTTTGAGCACGTTGGCGTCACCCCAGCCGAAGCAGGACGCATGGCGCGTAAGCAGCGTACCCTGGTGGAGTTTTTGCTTTCTTCTCATGGACGGTGAGGTAAGCGTCCGGTGGTGGAAAATCCCTGGTTGGTTGACACCAGGCCCATGCTTGAGGTAGTGATAGCTCCCGATGGGTACCATTGTGGTGGCCAAGGTATTTTGCTAAAGGAGCTTTTTATGTTCAAGGAACTCCGAGAGCGATTGGAAGGTCTGCTGGGCAGACTGGATGCGCTAAGGGGGTCTCTTTGACATCGCTGGCAAAGCACAGCGTATCGGGACCATAGACAAAGAGATCGAAAAACCCGGATTCTGGGACAATCCTCAAAACGCTGCACAAGTCCAAAAAGAGCGGGCAGGTTTGGCCGACGTGGTGGATTCTTTTGTCAAAATAGAATCCAGCATCAGGGACGCGCTTGAGTTGCTGGAACTTGCCGAGTTTGAAAATGACGAAGAAGTTGCACGAGAAATAGCCGGTGATGTGGAACAGATGGAAGGCTCTGTTCGTCGTATGGAGCTGACGAAGATGCTCTCCGGTCCTAACGATCACCGGCCAGCCATTGTAAGCATCAACTCCGGTGCTGGTGGTACTGAGTCGTGTGATTGGGCTGACATGTTGCTTCGTATGTATATGCGCTACTGCGAGAGGCGGGGCTGGCAGACATCCATTACCGATTATCAACCGGGCGAGGAAGCCGGGATCAAGTCAGCTACCTTTACGGTGGAAGGGCTAAACGCGTTCGGTTACCTGCATGCGGAGATGGGTATTCACCGGCTGGTGAGGATTTCGCCTTTTGACGCTGCCAAGCGCAGACACACATCTTTTGCCAGTGTGTTCGTGTACCCGCAGATCGACGATGAGATTGAAATAGAGATCAGAGACGAGGATTTGAGGATTGATACATATAGAGCTTCCGGTGCAGGTGGCCAACATGTCAACAAAACAGATTCAGCTGTCCGCCTTACTCATTTACCTTCAGGAATCGTAGTTGCCTGCCAAAACGAGCGTAGCCAGCATCGCAACAAGGCAACCGCCATGAAGATCCTCAAGGCGAGGTTGTATGAGCTCGAGATGGAAAAACGAAGAGCAGAAGAAGACGCTCTTCATGCCCAAAAAAAGGAGATAGCCTGGGGATCGCAAATCCGCTCGTACGTCCTTCAGCCCTATCGAATGGTAAAGGATCATCGTACCAATGTGGAAATGGGAGACGTGGATCGTGTCCTGGACGGTGATCTGGACTCGTTCATAGAAGCCTATCTCATCCAATTGGGCGAGTAGATTGTCGTAAAACAGGGATCCATGACTAGCAAAAGAGCCAAAGGGTTGCGCGTTACATCGGCGTTATTCGTGATAGGACTAATCCAGGTTGCCGTGGCTGTATTTGGCAGTGACGCATTAGAAATGGTCTTTTCTCACAAGCCGGTACACTGGCAGGAGATGATCCTTTTAGTACTGGTGGGGATTATATCGGGAGGCCTGCTGGCATGGATAACCAGGGGCTTTCCAGCGGTGAGCGGCTTTCTTCTCAGCCTGATTGTTCCATTTCGAATGTTACAGATGGTCGATTGGAACGTTGACCTATCGACGACCGTTGACATCATTCTTCGGAGCGAGGCGAATTTCGCAGCTATCTATGTGGGTGCCTTCTTTGTTTTCATGATGCGTGGTGGGGGTCAAGCATATCCAAGGTTCATTGGGCTGCGCTACCTTCGTTTTAAAATGATCACTTCCATTTCGGTGGTGGGTGTGGCTTTTGGTGTGGCTGGTTTGGCCGTGGCTCTGAGCATCATGAGTGGTTTCGAGTCTGAACTCAAGGACAAGATAATAGGGTCGAATGCTCACGCTGTAATCCAGAAGCGAGGATTTGATTTCTCCGAGTACAGGACCACTATCGCAAAGGTCGAGAGGCTAAAGGACGTGGTCGCTGCAAGTCCTTTTGTATTCAGCGAGGTGATGGTTCGCTCCGATGAACAACTCTCCGGGGTCTTTCTCAAGGGAATAGACGTTGATTCCATTCTTTCTGTTCATCCACTGAAGCTGGAAGAAGGCTCCCTGGACGGATTGCAAAAAAGCGGATTGCCCGGAATCATCATGGGCCGGGCCCTGAAAAAATCCCTGAGGGTGGAGTTGGGAGATCCGGTCGAGGTTCTGACTCCCACAGGGGATGACGGAGGTTTTGGAGGACCTCTGCCCCGTTCCAAGACTTTCAGGCTTGTTGGCGTATATCACACAGGTATGTATGAGTTTGATGCCAAGTCCGTCTACGTGTCTCTGAAGGATGCCCAGGACTTTTTTTCCCTTGGCGATTCTGTCACCGGGATAGCACTGCGCCTGACCGACGCGGAGCATGCAGGTCCAATTTGCGAAGAGGTGGTAGCTTCGCTCGATGGCTATCCCTATTACACTCGAACCTGGTACGACCTGAACAGAAACTTGTTTTCAGCACTGAAGCTTCAGAAGGTTGGAATGTTTATCGTGCTGGTGATAGTCATCCTGGTCTCTGCCTTTGGCGTGATTGCGACCTTGGTTATGCTCGTATGGGAAAAAGTCAAGGAGATAGCCATTTTGAAATCCATGGGGGCCACCTCAGATGGCATCATGAAGGTCTTCATGATCGAGGGTATTACCATAGGAGCCGCAGGTACTGCTTTAGGGGTCTTGCTGGGCGGGGTGACTTGCGCTTTGCTCTCTTGGTGGGGTATGTCCCTGGACCCGGAGGTGTACTATATCGAACACCTTCCCATCCAGATCCATCCTCTCGAGATCGCCCTGGTCGCAGCAGTTGCCCTTCATATTTGCTTTATCGCAACTATCTACCCTTCACGCCGAGCCGCCAGACTGACCCCAGTACAGGGGCTGCGATATGATTAAATCCGGTGCTTCTGGAATATCTTGCCAAGGGACGATTGTTTCATTCTCCAAGCAGGTTCAAGGATGTGGTTCAGGCTGTGCAGGACCACTTGTTTTTGCTTGACCACCCAGGTGTTGTGGGCTATGGTGCAGCATCCCTCCGGTGGGTAAAAACATTTATTATTCGAAAGGTTATATGGATTCATGGACGAGCAGACCCAACAGAGACGAGCAAAACTTTCGGCCCTTCGCGACACAGGACGAAATCCCTATTTCAACGGTTTCAAGCCACTTCATCATGCCTCAGATGTCATTGATGCGCATGGAGAACAAAGCGCCGAGCAGCTAGAGCAGGTAGACGACAGGTATACTCTGGCTGGAAGGGTTATGGCCTTGAGGAAGTTCGGAAAGGCTGCTTTTTTGAAGTTGGCGGACAGAAGTGGAGACATCCAGTTGTTCGTCCAGAAAAATTCTCTGGGTGACGAAGAGTTCGATATATTTAAAAAGTATATTGAAATCGGTGACATCATTGGGGTTGAAGGCACGCCGACCCGTACCAGGACTGGAGAGTTGACTATTTTGGTGGATTCCCTGGAGATTTTGACCAAGGGAATCAAACCCCTTCCCGAGAAATTCCATGGTCTCAAGGATGTGGAATTGCGTTACCGGCGTCGATATCTGGATCTTTTTATCAACCGTGATGTACTCAAAATTTTCAAACTCAGGACATCGATGTTGAAGTTTCTCAGAACCTACTTGGACGACAGGGGATTCTGGGAAGTGGAGACGCCGATGATGCATCCTCTGGCCGGTGGTGCGGCTGCCAGGCCTTTTGTAACCCACCACAATACCCTGGATATGGATCTGTTTTTGCGGGTTGCACCGGAACTCTACCTGAAGCGGTTGTTAGTGGGCGGCATGGAAAGAGTATATGAACTCAACAGGTGTTTTCGCAATGAAGGCATATCCACCCAGCACAATCCGGAATTCACCATGCTGGAGTTTTACCAGGCATTTGCAACGTACGAAGATCTCATGACCCTTACGGAGGATCTTCTTGCCTCCCTTGCCGAGCATCTGCATGGAAAGACCCAGCTTCCTTTCGGCGAGCATCTCATTGATTATTCCGGGCCCTACCCTCGGAAGTCCGTAGCAGAGGCTGTGGCCGAGCGATTAGGGGTCGAAAAGGAATCTCTGGAGCACAAGGCGAGGTTGTTGGAGTTGGCTCAAGAACACGAAGTTCCGCACGATGCGGCATGGGATGAGGGCAAGCTCCTGATGGCCTTGTTCGATGAGCAGGTGGAAGAGACTCTGATCCAGCCCACGTTCATCTGTGATTTTCCCCTGAGTGTGTCTCCTCTGTCCAGGAAGAAAGAAGGTCAGGATGACCTGGTAGACAGGTTCGAACTGTATATCGCCGGCCGTGAAATTGCCAATGCATTTTCTGAGCTGAACGATCCGGACGATCAACGATCGAGGTTTTCCGCACAGATGGAAGCTAAAGCACAAGGTGACGAAGAGGCCATGCCTTATGATGAAGACTATGTGCTGGCCCTGGAGTATGGCATGCCCCCCGCCGCTGGTGAAGGAATTGGAATCGATCGGTTGGTGATGCTCATGGCTGATGCTCAGTCAATTCGAGAAGTAATTCTTTTTCCTCTGCTGCGGCCCGAGGCTTGAACCAGGCCTATGGGAGGTTGGCCAGTGGCCAAGCGCGGCAGTATAGAGTCTTTTGTAATTAACACCAGTTTGGCAGTGGTGTTGGCCATGGGCCTGTATGTTCTTGCCGAACTGGTGGCCGAATCCTTTTCTGGTGATGGCTATTCAACTCAAGGGATATCGTATTTTTTTATTGTTTTGAGTGGATTAGTGGTGGGAATCTGGCTTGCGCGTCGTGTGGGAGGATTTCCGACATTGGAAGGCCTCTATGCTTCTGTGGCAGTGGCCTTGTTGGTGATTGCCAAATCGATCATGTACGAGCGGAGTGCAACTCCCATCGATATAACAGTAGAGACCTTGCTGAAGTTCGAGGCTGATTTTGCGTCATTGTACTTAGGTGCTTTCATTGTTTTTTTGGTGCGTGGTGGTGGGATTTTTTATCCCAGGTTTGTGGGCTTGAGATATCTTCGGTTCAAGATGATCACAGGTATCACGGTGATAGGTGTCGCTCTGGGAGTTGCAGGGTTGATCGTCGTTCTGAGTGTCATGAGTGGCTTCGAGACGGACTTGCGTGAGAAGATCATTGGAGCCAATGCGCACGCTGTGGTCCAAAAGAAGGCCCTTGACTTTACCGAGTACAGACAGGTTCAACAAAAGATCCTTAAGGTTCCAGGAGTAAAGTCCGCTACCCCTTTCGTATATAGTGAGGTGATGGCCAGCTCGGAGTTCAACCTATCGGGAGTATATCTCAGGGGGATCGATCCGGACACGGTAGGAAGTGTCACCAGGCTTGAAATGCGTCAAGGCTCCTTGAAAATGCTGACTGATCCAACTCTCGTGGATAAGTGGATAAAAGGGCACAGGGGACCTGGCGCCATGGTGACATCTTTCGACCATGCAGATCAAAGGCCGAAAACCGCTTCGGACAAGGTAGATGAATCCGGTTTGTCTGCCTCACATGATGGGGTGCAAGACCTTGATTCCGATGACAGTGATGTGCCCATGCCAGGTGTTTTGATGGCAAAAAGCTTAAAGAAACCTCCGCCTGGCGCGTTCATCGGAGCGGAATTGAAAAAGATACTGAAGGTGGATGTTGGGGATCGAATACATCTCGTGTCCCCTTTGAGCGAGGAGTTGGGGCCCACGGGACCCATGCCTAAGGCTAGGTCCTTTCGGGTGGCAGGGGTGTTCTATACCGGCATGTATGAATACGATGCAAAGTCGGTGTATGTGAACCTACCTGATGCCCAGGATTTTTTAGGTATTGGAGATTCGGTAACCGGCATCGCCCTGAGACTCGACAATATCGATGATGCAAGGTCTGTGTGCGATACGATTCTTGCGCGCCTCGGTGGATGGCCATATTCCACCCGTACTTGGTACGACATGAACAAGAGCCTGTTTTCCGCGTTGAAAATGGAAAAAGTGGCCATGTTTCTCGTACTCGTTATCGTTATACTTGTCTCGGCATTCGGTATAGTATCCACGTTGATCATGCTCGTGTGGGAGAAGGTAAAGGAAATTGCCATCTTGAAGTCCATGGGCGCAACACGTGATGGAGTGATGAAGATTTTCATGGTGGAAGGACTGACCATAGGTATCGTAGGCACGGTTTTGGGCATGGCTGTCGGCTGGGGAGCTTGTCTGGCCTTGAAGCTCATGGGTCTGCAGATGAACCCGGACGTGTACTACATAGAGGCTCTGCCAGTGAACACTGATCCAGTCGAATTTCTCCTGATAGGTGGAATCGCCTTGCATATCAGCTTCATTGCTACTATTTACCCTTCTCGTCGCGCTTCTCGCTTGCGACCGGTGGAGGGGTTGAGGTACGACTGAGGAGCATGGACTCGAATTTATGTGATTTGCCCAGGGTCGAGACTGGGAGATTTGGAAAAAGATGACTCGCGCTATGATAGAAGTGCAGGGTTTGCACAAGGAGTATAGATTGGGGCGAAAGTCCGTAAGGGTACTTCAGGGCGTGGATCTCCAGGTGGAGCAGGGAGAGATGGTTGCCATCGAGGGAGCATCCGGGGCCGGTAAAAGTACACTCTTGCATCTGCTGGGCACCCTGGACCATCCGACAAAGGGGAGTATCAATATCAATAATCAGAACGTCTTGGCCTTTGATTCAGACAGGCTGGCGTCGTTTCGTAATAAGACCATTGGGTTTGTGTTTCAGTTCCACCACCTGCTGCCGGAGTTTACGGCACTGGAAAACACCATGATGCCGGCTTTGATCCAGAGGATTCCGAGAGCCCAAGCTGCGACCATGGCCGAGGGAATGTTGGACAGGGTGGGGTTGTCCAAGAGGCTGGAGCACAGGCCTGTGGAATTGTCGGGAGGAGAGCAACAACGTGTCGCCCTGGCCCGAGCGTTGATGCTAAAGCCACGGTTGCTATTGGCTGACGAACCAACAGGTAATCTGGATGAGGGTACGGCAGATGGAATCCATGAGCTGTTGCTTTCCCTGAACCAGCAGTTTTCCATGACCACTGTGGTGGTGACCCACAACCCCAGGTTGGCCGCCAGAATGCAGCGAAGACTGTTGCTGCATGATGGAATGCTGACCAAGACGGGATGAGGGGAGATACAGAAGAATGAACCGGCGCATACTGGTATCCGTTGTTTGCCTTGTCATTGCACTTGGTACATCTGTATATGCCAAAGCTGGCACTCTTGCATCGGTAAAGGTACGAGGCAACAAGAGAGTCGAGACAGATGCAATCCGAATGGTGATCCGGTCTCAACAGGGCGACGTTCTTTCCATGGACAAGGTCTCGAGTGATATAAAGGCTATTTTCGCCATGGGTTATTTTTCGGATGTCAAAGCCGAGTTGGAACAGGGCCCAAAGGGCGAGTCTCTCATCTTCGTGGTAACTGAGAAGCCATCCATCTCCACTATAGATTTCAAGGGTAACGACGAAGTTGGTGATGATAAAATAAAAGAGGTGCTCGATATCAAACCTCTTTCGGTTCTCGATGTTACCAAGGTTCGCGAGAACGTGGACAAGATAAAGGACCTGTATGTGGAGAAGGGATATTTTCTCGCGGACGTGGAATACAAGTTGACAAAACAACCAAACAATTCCGTGGCCCTCACCTTTGTCATAGATGAACATGCAAAGGTCGAAGTCAAAAGAATTAATTTCATCGGCAACGAGGCCATAGGAGACGATGAACTCAAGGGTATCATGGAGACTCGGGAGGGGAATTTTTTCTCGTTTTTGACTTCCTTCGGAACATACAAGGAAGAAGGCCTCAAGCGGGACATGATGAGAGTCAGCGAGTATTATTACAATCATGGTTACCTGAACGTGAAGGTCTCGGATCCCATCGTCGAAATCAGTTCCGATCGCAAGTACCTGTATATTACCGTGTCCATAGATGAAGGGGAGCAATACCGCATAGGCAACATCACCTTCAGCGGAGATTTGCTGGTAGCGGACAAAGCTCTGGTCAGGGAGGTAGACACGGCTATTTCAAATGGGTGTGTTGGTCTGGTGTTATCGGCTGCCCTGCAACGAAAACTCGCAAAGGTCAAGAGACCGGCAGAAGTTCTGGCGCTGAAGATAGAGGTCTTAGGCAAGTTGAAGCAAGAGGCGGAAAAGCGTTTGGATGAAGGAGTCTGGGAGGAGGATCAGCCGCCTCCACCCAGTAGGGGAAAACTATGGGACGAAGTGCGTAAGGAACTTATGACACAATTGAAAATCAAGATCCTTGGGGAACTGCTGTCGTTCAAAACAGGACAGATTTTCAACAAGATGGAACTCGGAATGAGCATGTTCCGCATAAGGGATGTGTACAAGGACAGGGGATATGCCTACGCCGAGGTGATCCCTGAGACCAACATAGATTCTGATACCAGGATCATCGATTTGAATTTCAACGTGCAAAAGGGAATGAAGGTCTATATCGAACGTATCGAGATCAAGGGTAATCTCAAGACCCGCGACAAGGTTATCAGACGACAGATGCGTCTGTACGAAGGTGAGTACTATTCAGGGCAGGGAAAGAAAAAATCACAACGTCTGATAAACGGCCTGGGCTTTTTCGAAAAGGTGGATATAACCGAGCGCAGGGGGAGCGGTCCTGACAAGATTATAATCACGGTCAATGTAAAGGAACGACAGACTGGTACGTTTCAAATCGGTGCCGGCTTCTCATCGGTGGAAAACTTCATCGCCACTGCGCAAATCTCCCAGCAGAATCTTTTCGGTCGTGGCCAGACCCTTGCTCTGATGGCCCAGTTGTCTAGCCTTCGACAGTTTTTCTCCCTGCAATTCGTTGAACCGTATTTCCTGGACACTAAATGGTATTTTGCGACATCTCTGTTCAATACCCAGTTGGACTATATCAACTTCCTTCGTAAGGCGACTGGGGGAAGGTTGACCCTCGGTTACTGGTTTCTGGACGATTGGCGTGTTTCGTTTACATACAAGCTGGAAAAGGTCGATGTGTCCGCCGGAAGGGGAACCGACGAGGGATACAGGAATCATAACTTGTTCAGGGACGGATGGACATCCAGTGTCCAGGGATCGCTCATGTGGGATACACGTGACAACAGGCTCTTTCCCACCGACGGCCATCTGTTGCAGGGGTCTTTGGAATGGGCCAGCCCATATACCCTGAGTGAAAATGTATTCATGAGGCTGACAGGTGTAGCCCGTTGGTACCATCCGGTCATCTGGGGTATTGTCCTCAAGACCAATTTGACCCTTGGCTATATTACTTCACTGAGCGAGGAACCCATACCTATTTTCGAGAAGTATTTTGTGGGCGGTATTTATACCATCAGGGGTTATGACCCGAGGTCCATAGGGCCAAGGCAGCCTGCAGCTGATGATGGTTACGATCCAGGCTCCCACGTTGTGTCGGCCAATGTCGGTGGTAACAAGCAGTTGATCGCCAACCTGGAACTGGAGTTTCCCATCTTTCCCCAGGTGAACATTCGTGGGGTCATCTTCATCGATGCCGGAAATGCTTATGGTGAAGGAGAGTCTTTTTTCTCTGAGCGGTACTCCGACACCACGGGAAATAAAGAAACCGCTTTGGGGCTCTATTGGTCCACCGGGTTCGGGTTCAGGTGGTTTTCCCCCATTGGTCCATTGAGATTCGAATGGGGTATTCCGTTGACCAAGCGACCTGGCGATAAGGATATATTGTTTGAGTTTACCATTGGAAACTTTTTCTAGGAATGCTGTGGGACTTGGCCCGGCAGGTGAATTCGCCGGCCTGCCCGGCGGTCTAACAGTGATGACAAGTTTGGTTTGACATCGATCGGAGGATTGACATGTGGAAATCAGGTAAAATCGTCATGACAAGCCTGGTGGCTTTGTCTTTGATCTCAACTGGCGTAAAGGCCCAGGACAAGACAGCTTATGTGAACTTGATGGCAGTACTTGAAGGTACGGCAGAGGGCAAGGCTACTGTTGCCAAGCTGAAGAAGGAAGGTAAGGCAAAAGAGGATGAGTTCAAGCAGCGTATGTCTGCTTTGCAGGCAAAGTACCAGCAGTTTCAGTCTCGTGCCAAGATGATGAAGGAAGAAAAGGCTGCAGCACAGATGCAACAACTTCAGAAGGAAGAACAGGAACTAAAGATCCTGGCCATGCAGTACCAGAACCAGTTTCAAAAGAAACAGGCTGATGCTCTTTCGCAGTTTCAGCAGAAGGTCGCAAGCGTCATTGAAGCAGTAGCCAAGAGAGAAGGGGTTCGTTGGGTGTTTCGCCAGGAGGTTTTGTTGTATGGACCTCCTGGGATGGATTTGACCAGCCAGGTGATTCGGGAATACGACAAGCGCTTCAAGGCAAAAAGCGCATCCAGAAAAAAGAGCAAGTAACGCTAATCCGTGATTGCCCTTTCGCAGATAGCGGCGCGCCTAGGTGCGAAGCTCGACGGTCCTGACGCCCAGATTGCCGGTATGGCTCCACTGGATGCGGCTGGTGCGAGTGATTTGAGCCTTTGTACGGATAGTCGCCAATCACAGTTGCTCGAGAATACATCTACCGCGGCGGTCCTTTTACCTGAACGAGCATTGCACCTAAAAGACCTGGCGCCTTGTTCGGTGTTGTTGGTAAGTGA
>CAYSLH010000158.1:0-11248 GCA_964431605.1 uncultured Myxococcales bacterium | reverse complement strand
CTACCGCTTCAGGCCCCGCAAGAACGGAACTCACCTGGGCAGCCGCGTCCAAGAGCGTAATCGTCAGGAGCAAGTACACCTGGAGCGAGAACGAATCGATGTGGCGGGATTCTCGGAAAGAGCCTGCTTGGGAAGGTCATGGTTGGAATGACCTGATTGTTTATGAAGTTCATCCGAAAGGATTTACCGCATCGTCCGCATCAGCAGTGGAACACCCTGGTACATTCAGGGGAATTGGTGAAAAGGCGCAATATTTGCAAGATCTTGGAATAACGGCAGTGGAACTAATGCCGGTCATGGAAAAGCCCTTGGACGGAACGTACTGGGGATACAATACTATAAATTTTTTTGCTCCAGAGCTGAGCTTCTCCTCAAGACATGATCGAGAGGAAGTCATCGACGAGTTCAAGTGGATGGTGGACCAACTTCATCAACACGGACTAGAGGTCATTTTGGATGTTGTTTACAATCACACGGGGGAGGGTGGTCTGTGGAGACAGAAGATAGCGCAGGACGATGTGGTTTTGGACAACAGTGTGGAATTGATCAATTACGATGCAAAAGAAGTCGCAGGTATCTATTCCTTTCGGGGCCTTGACAATGCAGCATATTATGCCTTGGGAGACGACCCCCATTATTTTTGGGACCAGACAGGAGTCGGCAACCAGACCAGGTGTAACAATGAGCCCATGAAGAAAATGATCATGGATTCTTTGCATTACTGGGCAACTCAGATGCACGTGGATGGTTTCAGGTTTGACTTGGCTCCAATTCTTGGCGCAAAGGATAAGGACTACAATAACTGGGATGCAGTAAACAGCGTGTTGCAACAGATTGTGGATGATCCCATACTCGGAGAATACAACACACGTTTGATTGCAGAACCATGGTCCTTGGCTCATTTCAAGCTTGGAGATTTTCCTTCTTCCTCGGACTCTTCAGGGGTCGCATGGTACGAATGGAATGGAAACTTCAGGGATGTCTGGAGGGCTTTTGTCAATTACGATGATCGTGCTTTGAATGTCGCAGAAGGTCCCATAGACATTGGTGGCGCATTGGCAGGGTCTCAACCCCTGTTTGGAGACGATGGCAGAAAGCCATACCACTCGGTGAATTTCATCACTGCTCATGATGGATTCACAATGTACGATCTATTCAGCTACAACGAAAAACGCAATCTTTGTGGTCCGCTCAATCCCATCTGTTGCTCGGAGCCTACCAATCCATTTTGTGATCCCCTCAGCGGCGAGGACAACAACCGTTCCAGGGACTGGGGTTCTGAGAACGAAGAGTTCAAGCGGCAACTTATTCGCGCGATGTTTGTTGCTATGTTGATATCTCACGGAACACCCATGTTGCTGGGTGGTGATGAATGGATGAGGACTCAACTTGGAAACAATAACGCATATTCAACGAGTGCGGATAACCCATACAACTGGTTTGATTGGGGTACTTGGCAGGCTGATGATGCAAGGGTGAGAATGCATGATTTCGTAGCAAAGATGATTCATTTCAGACGTGATCACTGTTATGCTTTTTGCCCTGCCGATTATACTCAACGTGCACCTTTCGCATGGAAAACACCCGCCAACCAGGACATGGGCGACGGTGACTGGTCTGGTAGGGTACTGATGCAACATTATTACGATCCTTCTTTTGGACCTGAGCTTCTCATCATGATGAACATGGATCCGCAAAACAGTGTCGCTTTTACCCTTCCAGAGGCAAGATCATGGGTCAGAGTCATAGACACTCAAATGTATTTCGATAGCGACGAGTATTTATCCGACGGAAAGGATACAAAGAAATCTCATAATATTTGGCAACAGGACGCCGAACCTGTTAGTGGGCAATACACTGTCTTGTCCAGGGCTATTGTGATTTTGGAGGCTAGAGACTGAAATGGCAGGACATAAGTTTCCTGATGGAACTTGTCGATTTTTTCCTATAGTTGTTTTTGTGTGCATGCTGTGCTCAAACGGTGCTTTTGCCGGTGCTCCAACTGACAGGTTCAGTGCAGGTGGCTACTTCAGAATCATGGCAAGGCCAGACTTGGAAGGAGGCTGGTCCAGACTGGGGTTATGGAACATCTCGGGAAGATTACTCAACGAGGGTCCATGGGGAGCGCTTGAACTGAAGTTGGATTTACAACAGCCTATGCCCGGAACCAAGGATATATGGACCAGTGTACATGCTAAGATAGAAGGAGGTTCTGTTCGGGGTGCTGATGTTCATAACGGAGCCTTGAACGAGTATGCGCTTACCCAGTTATATCTCAAGGCTGGAAATGTTTTGTTCGAAGATGTGGTCTGGCAAGTTGGGACACTGGATTATTACTATGGAGACTTGGGCCTTTACGACATGCGGCCGGCTGAGCTTTTTTTCGAGACCATGGGAATTTCTGCTACATGGACTAATCCTCACTTGGATGTGCTTATTGGTATTGGCGATTCGGGATATTTCATGCGAAAAGACCAGTACAGCACTATCCTTACAGGAGGTGGCGGTATAAGGGTCAGGGTAGTGGATGGTCTAGAACTTGGTTTGGGGGGACAATTCATGTTTGAACCGGCTGTGGAGGGAAATAGATATGGCCCCCATCGGACACCTTTGCCTTCCGGCGTAACCTACACGGATTTTTTACGCTCAGAAGTAGTAAAACGATTTTTAGAGCTCAATCCCGGACAGCAGGACCAGTTTCCAAAGCCCGAACCGGTATCGACATATAGTTATAAAGCGGTGGCGTATCTAGGATTTGGTAAGATTGGTCCGCTGGTATGGAATAACCTCTTTGCTAATTTTCTCAAGAGGCATCCTGATAGCTTTGTGACCGAGACTGAGGCTGGAAAAGATTATCACATTTACCTTGCTGAACTTACTGATGAACGCTACCAATTGAATATCGGTAATGAGATGCAATTGAGGATTATCGATGGAGTATGGGATATCACTTGGGGAGGATTGTTTGGATGGGACTTCAACAAGGACAACGATGTCTCGGCTTCTGAAGAAGACCGAATATTTTACTCTGTGGTATTGCGCAACCAGTTCTATCTGACGCGCACTTTGCATTTTCTAATGGAGACCTCATGGGCTCAGGAGATATCGAGCCAGGGAAACCTGTGGCGTGCGCATCACGATTCGGTGTTCAAAAGCCAAGACGGCCTGGCTGATACCGAGGGCCTGGAATTCGGGGACTTGTCTAAGCGAAATACTTGGCAACTAAAGACCGGGTTCGTTCTCAATCCCGCTGGCAGGGGGATATTCACGAGACCTTCCATTCGTATACTTTATGGTCTGCAGTATTCCAACATGCACAACGCTTTTGGAAATTCGTTTGTGGAGACCCTGGACGAGTTTGACGAGTTTGCTGAAAAAACTGATCGCCACTGGCATAGCGTAATTGCCATTGAAGCGGAGGCATGGTTTTGATGGGACGGGTGATTTTTTATTTTGCGCTGGCGGTTGCCGCAGTCGGTTGTATCCATTCTGCTCCGGTGAGCAAGCTAAAACATCCGATGACGGTGAAAGTGGTAATTTTGCGTGACCATGTGCATGAACGCACCGCATCGATGGTCCCCGAAGTGGTTCAAGAGGAAATCGGAAAGGTATTGAAAGCCAGAAACCTAGTGCCTGAATTTTCGGGTTCTTCGTTGCTCAAGCAACTGGAACAAGTAAGGGATAGCAGTACCAGACTAAGACGCATAGCAAAGTTGCTAAATAACAAGAACGAGTTGCTCCTGTTGGTGGAGACGAAGGTTTCATTTTATTCTCAGTTATCCGGCAGGTATCGTTGGACCGTATCTGCAACATTGAACCTGGCTCCAGCAGACGCTCTGGACCAGGTTCACGTGGACAGGTTTCAGTTGCCGGCTGTGCTCACATACGCCCATGAAAAAGAAGATGAAGCACTCAGGGTAACCGGGCTCGAGATTTCCAGGCGTCTTGGAATACTCCTGGACGATTTTCTGGCAGGTAAGGACAAGACTATCTCATTGTTGCCTGCTACCACCGGCCAGCGCGGCTACCGTATGCATGGGATATATTTTGTGCTTGTGGACAGGTTTTCAAATGGAGACAGAACCAATGACGGGGATGTGGACATAGATGATCCTGAAGCCTGGCATGGTGGGGATTTGAAAGGAATCATTGATCATCTGGATTACATACGTAACCTTGGGTTTGATACTATCTGGATGTCGCCTGTTTTTTTTTCACAGAAGGAAAAATTCCTTGGACATGGTGCTTTTCATGGCTATTGGACCCTGGATCCAACCAAGGTAGATCCGAAGTTCGGAACTGCTGAGCTACTGAAAAAACTTACAATAAAAGCACACAATCTTGGACTGAAGATTATATTGGACTTGGTACTCAATCACGTTGGGTATAATTCTCCATTGGTGACGATGCATCCGGACTGGTTCCATCACAGGGGCACCATTACCAACTGGAAGGACCACGAACAGCTACTGAATAACGAAGTTCACGGCCTGCCTGACTTGGCTCAGGAAAATCCGGTGGTTTATTCTTGGTTGCTCGAAGCTGCCTTGATGTGGTTGCAAAAGGTAGGGGTTGATGGTTTCAGGCTCGATGCTGTCAAACATGTACCCCTGAGCTTCTGGAAAAAATTCAATTCAGCTTTGGAGACAAAGAGACCTGGAGTGATTTTACTGGGGGAACACTACGACGGTGATCCTGCAGAAGTTGACCGCGTTCAAAGAAAAGGTCATTTTTCTCATATGTTCGATTTTCCCATGGCTTTTGCTCTCAAGGATGTTTTTTGCTCAGGCAAACCAGCAGGCAAGCTTGCCGCGATACTTTCAAATGACCGACTCTATACTAAACCTGAAAATCTTGTGACCTTTCTCGACAACCATGATGTAGCGAGAATACGATCCGCTTGCGGGGGAGACCTGGACAAGGTCAAGCAGGCTTTGACCGCCCAGTTTGCGATTCGTGGGATACCATCTGTCACCTATGGAACCGAGACCGGACTTTTGGGAGCAGGTGAACCTCAAAACCGTACTGACATGGTCTTTTCACATGAAACTTCTCCAGGGGATCTTGCTGGACATATAAAAAAGTTGTTTGCCATAAGGCAGGCAAATCCAGTTTTGCTAAAGGGCAAGACCAGAATTCTGTCTTATGATGACGGTCTGCTGTCGTTTGTGCGTGTTGGCTTCGGTTCCGAGGTGCTTGTAGCAATAAACAGCCGAAGTGAACCGGCAAAGTGTTCTTTGCCCGATCAATACATGACTGGCATGGATTTGATTGAAGAATCCGAGGTGAAAAGTCCGTTTCTGGTCAGTGTCGGACAAACCAGGTTGATAGGTTTGTATTCGTCAAATACCAATATGTTCGACGATTATCTTGAAAAGCCCGGCGAGACGCGAAGAATAAGAATTTTGCTCAAGGCTGATTGCCTGGATAGAAACGTTTTGTTGTCTGTTGTCGGCTCTGGCCCTGAGCTGGGAATGTGGAACCCTGAAAGAGCATTGGGCCCCATGAGTCCATCGGAGAATGGATTCGAGTTGAAGTTTTCATTGCCTGTGGACCTGGTCTTTTCCTTCAAGTTTGTCATTAAAACAGCGGATGAAAAAATCAAATGGGAAAATGGCAGCGACAGGTACTTATTCGTGCAAAGGGGCAAGGGGCCATTGACTCTGAACCTGAAATGGCATGAATGTTAGATATGATACAATATTTACGAATAAGGAATATGCAGTATCATATGTATGGAGGTGTATCGAACATGTTGTGGTTTTTACGTAGTAGACAGATCTCGCATCAATTGTGGGTCGGTTTATTTTCCGGCATCTTGCTGCTGGCATCGTTAGTGCTCCCGGCTTGTTCTTCAGGTCAGGATAACCCTGATGCCGGCATAGACGCTTGGGACGGTCGTGATGGTAGTGATATCGACCATGGGGATGGTGCAGATGATACCGTGATGGAGATTATCTCCATCCAACCTACCCAAGGCCCTGTCCAGGGAGGTACGAGGGTTACGATTTCAGGTAAGGGGTTCGTGGAAGGTTCGTCTGTGTCTTTTGGCGCTAATGATTCAACTGATGAGCAATTTCTGTCATCTTACCAGTTGCAGGCAACGACTCCTGCTTCGGCTGCCCCAGGTGCAGTGACAGTTGTCGTAAGGACACCTGGAGGAAAGACCGCCACATTACCAAATGGATTTTCGTATGTAGACTCGGAAACGCCGACTATTGGCTGGTGTATTCTGCAGAGTCCGTCGAGTACTAGTTCCAGAAAGTCAGAATTTACAGAAGATATTTATGGAAGGGCTTTCGTAAAAGACTGCTCCGAGGGAGACAGGGCTTGTGGGCAGCTAGTGGCTCAGTTGGGGTTTGGGCTCCAAGGAATAGACCCTTCTGTGAATCCCAGCCAATGGTCATGGATGGATGCGGCGTACAATCCTGGTCATACGGATGATGACAATGATGAATTCCAAGCAAAAATTCTGACACAGGATGAAGGGGCGTTTTCTTATACCTATAGATTTTCTGTGGATGAAGGTGGGTCTTGGACATACTGTGATTTGGATGGAACAGACAATGGCTTTCAGCCGGACATGCTGGGTCAGTTGACAGTGACTGGAGACCAGGGCAACTTGGTGGGCTGGTGCAATATACAATATCCGGCTTCCACTTCCACCGTGCCTGGAGTTCCAACAGAGCTGATTTATGGACAGGTTTTCGTGGAAAACTGCACTGAGGGAGAGGGGAGTTGTGCGCTACTTTCAGCCGAATTAGGCTGGGGCCCAAAGGGCCAAGACCCTTTTGGTGATCCGGATCCTTCGCCGTTTACCTGGATTGCCGCAGAGTATAATCCTGCCAATACGTCCAATAATGACGAGTTCAGTGCTTCTGTCACTCCCCAAGTGTCTGGAGAGTTTTCCTATGCATTCAGGTTCACAACGGATGGAGGAGAAAACTGGGCATACTGTGACCTGGACGGCACCGACAATGGCTTGCAGGTCGAGCAGATGGGTACTCTCACGGTTCAGACGCACGACATAGGATGGTGTAACTTGCAGTATCCGGCTTCGATGAGCGTATCAGCCGACACTGATAGTGATCCAATTTACGGTCGGGTATTTGTGGAGAAATGTTCAGAAGGTGAAAATTTCTGCAGAGGAATTCTTGGCCAGGTTGGCTATGGTATGCCAGGGATAGATCCTTTATCATCGCCTGATTCATTTACATGGGTGGATGCCCAATATAATCCAGGGCATACCGATGATAACAACGATGAATACGCCGCATTGCTTCATCCCATGTCCAGCGGGGACCTCAGATATGTCATGAGATTCTCAGGTGACGCTGGTTCTAGTTGGACCTACTGTGATCTGGATGGTTCTGAAAACGGGTTTTCAGAGGATCAGATGGGGGTTTTGGAGGTGTCTTCAAGGTGAATCTAATCACAACCGCCTCGATCAATGTCGCAAGGGGAATGGTACTAAGAGCCATCACGGGCATAAGAAAGCGGTTGCCGAAATGAGACGCGCTGGTAAAGTCGTATTTGCAATAAAACAGGAACATGCCAACAGCAAATAGTGCAAGGATTATGCAGATACTCCTGTTTCTTTTGTAAAGCAAGAGATAGCCCCCCAGAGACAGGATCGTTACTGGTGCCGTCTGCATCAGACCATGGATCGGATCCATGACCTGTAACCAGACACCATTCCAGAACGGTCTAGAAAAGCAAAAAGTACAATCACCCAGACTGTGAACTCCATTTTGCACGACCCAGATTCGACTGTAAGCGGTAATCCACGGGGCGCCGAACATGTACCAATTGAGTCCAGCAAACAAACTTATGGGCACAAATGCTCCAGCGGAAAATTGCAAAGTCTTTTTATAGTCCTTCTGGCTCAATAACCAGATTCCAACCATGGAGAGAATGAGAGCATTCGGAATTTTCGACCAAAGGGAAAATCCAAGCAACAGCCCTGAAAGCAAGTATTTGCGTGACATGGTTGTCCAAATTCCCGCTGTTACCAGGAGTGCGGAGAATATGTCGGGACTGTACGAGTAGGCAAAGGTATAAAACACCGGAGTCAGCCCCGTAGCTATTGCCGCCAAGTCTGCGGCACCTGTCGTTGCAACCTTGGAAGCTGCGCGCCTCGCTGCAACTACGAGCAGAAGAAGACAAAAAAGGTTGAATATAACAAGTCCAAATCCACCCCAGAGAGCATAGAAAGGAACAGACACTATAGGCATTAGTACCGAGTGCTTGGGATACCACTCTCCGCGTATTCCTTTCGAAATATTCGAATTTGCCAGGGAGATATTTGTTCTTGGATTGGTGTTTTCAAATATTCTTCTATCGGTCTGGTTCTTTTGGTCAAGATCTCCATCTTCAAGGACGGATATGGCAATATTGGTAAGGTATATCGAATCGCCTTTCATGTATGGTTCATGCGGCAGTCGTACGGAGATAGTTTGCAAGTAAAAAGGAAGACAGACTGCAATAACTACAACGTCATGGAACAAAGGAGAAACCGTTAGGTTCGAAATCCATGTGTTTCGATATCCACTGTTTTTGATGAGAATGAAATACTGTCTGTATGTCCAGATGTTCCACGCAAGAACAATAAACAGTAGCATGGCGGCCGCAGCAAGCATCACCCAACGTAATTTTATCGCAGAGTGAAACTCGGACTCATCGAAATTGGATTTTGGAACAGGATACAACCACTGTAGATCCAAAGGTTGCCATTGTTCCCGAGGAGGCATGCATTCAACTTTGAGAAAGCTCTCTCCGATAGTCTGGAGATATTCTATTTTTATCTGATGCTCACCCTGAGTAAGGGAAATAAATCCTTCCCTTCTTGTTCTGGGATGGCGAAATCCATTCTCGACGATTTTCTTTCCATCTATCCATAAACTGGATCCATCATCGGAATCTGTGGAAAACCCCCATCTGCCTGATGCGGGAATATCAATATAACCTTCCCATCTTTCGCTGTAGATTGTTTGGTTGGAACTTGCCAGGTTTCCATCCATGGAAACGTTCAGTTTTTGGACGACCGCTTTCCATTGGGGCGGGCCTTGATACGATATGCTATCGTCCCAAATAGAAAGCACTAAGCCGTGTCCCTGATTGGAGTCAGGAGCCAAGTAGAGTAAAACCAAAGCGAGTAAGACAAAACCCCATCGAGTCCACTTGGTTGAAAGCATCTTCATGGACGATCTCCGTTACTTCGTATCACGCGAATTCAACCATGGAAATTGCCATACGCGCAGTCCGTCTTCATCGAAGATTAGCCTCAGGCCGAGTTTCTCAGGGTGTGGAGCAGGTTTCAACCAGTAGGGAGCGATGAGGTAAGCCAAACTCAATCGTTTAGCAATTGCGAGAACTTTATCTCGTGGCATACGATTGAATCCCCTGAGTGTCTGGGTGAAATCGGATCGCAACCAGAAATCGTCAGCCTTTTGGGTGCATCTGGAGATATATCCTCCGAGCATTGGGTGCTGGTGACCTGTTTGCCTTAAAAGCGCTTTGTTCCAGTCCCCGAGATCAAATACCACTTCGTTTGAGGGACGAGCTTTGAGCCAAGATATGAATTGGGGTTGCTCGATGCTTCGGACCTCTATGAACCTGGGAGCCATTTCTATGGAGATGATCAAAAGACAACCTGTGATTACAATAGGGCCCAGTGGTATTTTTAAAAAACGCCTGGGCTTTAACTTTTCTGCAAGGGCTCCTGCCCCAGCCCCTGACAATACGCTCATACCCACAAGAGCTAGAAAATGCCATCTTCCCGGAACACCACTCATTTTCACGAATGGTAAAATGGTCTCGAATGCTCTAAAGGGGAGGGGGATATCATGAAAGATTCTTCCTCCCCAATGCAGGAAAGGTCCCATAGAAAGACAGATTCCAGAAAGCACCAGGGACAACCAAGACCAGGGACGAGATTTTTTGGGCCTCAGGAAAAAAGCGAGGGACGAAAGAGCAATGATCGAGTAACCCAGGTACCAGCAGTTTTCCGCATTATTGCCCGTCCATCTCCTCCAAGTATCTTCAAAAAGTCCCGACCATGCAGAGATCCAGCCTGGCACGAAAAAACCTTGAAGATCCGCAGAAAACCAGCTTGGATCGTGTGCCTTGACAAACTGTGTATTCATCCACGTGTTTATCATGGCAGCTACCAGAATTCCTCCCGTCATCAACCATATTCCTGCCCCCACTGCTGTTGCCCTGATTATTGAGCGTTCGAATACTTTTTTATGTTCCTTCGCGATTTTAATTAACATGGCTGTTACAGCAATGCTTATGGAGAAGACCGCATAGTACATCTCCGTAAAGGTCACCAGCACCAATGCAACACCCATTAGAATTCCGTCTTTTATCTTCCTGTAACGCCAGGTGCGTACTAGGCCGAGAAGAAACAATGGAACCCACTGCATGGATGCTAGATTTAGGTGACCTTGTGCGTGGGCAAAATGATAGTGGGAAAAAGAAAACACAATACCAGCAACAAAGGCACCCCATCTATTGGAAAAAAGCTCATAGACCAGCAGGTACATGGTGAATGCACTCGAAGCAAATGCAAAGATAAAGATGGTATTATATGCCGCCGGTTGGCCGAACATCCAGGACAGGGGGATGGCCAGCAAGGAGTTGAGAGGGCTAAGGGTATGAAATAGTAATGTAGTTCCAGTGGGCCGGTGGAGCATGTGGGTAAACCATGGGTTGTGTCCTGTCTCGAGTGCTTTTTCGAACCACCACATGTTCCAGAGGTTTTGAAATGCGTCGCCTCCATGCCCGGCAATATCTGTTCCAAATTTTAAAAGTACTCGCCATGCATAGAAACCACTGAGACACAGGTATGAAAACGCTGCAATAGAGTTGGAAATTATTGGTTTCAAAGGTCTCTATGATGAAATGGCAGTTGAAGTACATCTAAAAACATTCTTGCTGGGTCTAACATGGGATTTACCCTGGAGTCAGAGTCATTGTTCCAAACAACCGGCACTTCGCAGATTCTGTAACCAAGTTTATTGGCGATGTATAGGACTTCCACATCGAAGGCAAATCCATCGATATGTAACCGAGAGAATATTTCTTCAGCCACGTCGGATCTGTAGAGCTTGAATCCACATTGGGTGTCGGCAAGGTCTAATCCAACAACGGCCCTGGCTATTTTATTGAACACTCGACCCATGATCACCCGGTAAAGAGGCTGTCGTCTGGTGATGGAAGCTCCTGGGATAGAGCGTGAACCAAT
>CAYSLH010000157.1:0-11270 GCA_964431605.1 uncultured Myxococcales bacterium | reverse complement strand
TAATGCGTCTGTTTTCGACAAGGCGGTGAAATCACACGAAATAGTTGTATACAATGGACACTCAATCCTGGGAACCAGTAATTTCTGGGCGAGGGATGGTATCTATCCGGACTTCTATCAGTTGTTTTTCTTCAATGGATGTCTTGGCTACGAATATTACGTTGGCGCCATCATGGATGGAAAAGGCAGCTGGGATAATGTAGACGTGATTTCAAACATTAAAGAAACACCGTCTGCTCCTGCTCCAAAAGTGATAGCATCTTTCCTGGCCACTGTTTTCCAAGGCGCGGAAACTGGTGAGATCAGTTACAATCAGGTGCTTACCGCGATGAATAAACGCACATATAATTCCTGCTATGGAATTTCCGGTGCGAGAAACAATTGCTTTTCTCCCACGGGAAGTCTTTGTGAAAATCCTGATTCCGAACCCAAAACATATTCAAATGACGACTTGATGGATATTCCCGACAATGACCAGAATGGTGTAACCAGTACAATCGATGTCTATGATTCTTACACTCTGGCGCAGGTTACCGTACATGCAAGCATTGAACATTCCTGGCTGGGTGACCTGGTAATCACACTGGAACATGATGGTGTTGTCGTGTCTTTGTGGACAGACATAGGTGAATACTATGGAACAAAGTTTGATGAAAAGGTTGTAGTGGAAGATTTTAATGGTATGAGTAGTGACGGTTCCTGGAATTTGAAGCTGGTGGACACGGCGGGTGGTGACGTTGGCACTTTGAATGACTGGAGTCTGACACTGCTCCCGGAAGAATAACAAGACTCTTGGCCACATGATTCGAGCGGGAACGTCATTGTTTGAATCGTGTCAGCAACCTGACCATTTGACGCATTCCGTGAGTTCTTACGTTGCCCTTGGGAGTGGAATACTCGAGCCTGCGATTTGAGTCAGTAGATATCAGGTCCTTGGGCTTTGCGCCTGCACAATCTGCGACAAATTCGACAAATGTGTCGATCTCATCAGTCTCCAATAAAAGTTCATCCATCAACGTGGTGAATCCTCCAGGGCCAATCATGTGCTTGTAACGATCGAGAGTCGGGGAGTTGTTCAGAGCTTGTTCTACGTAATCGTTGTTCACATTCATGGGAGTCATAGAAGCAACTAACACCCCCTGGTATCCTCCAAAATACAACACAACATAGGGAAAGACGCTTCTAATGGTTGCAAGGATAGATGCCACATCGGATGGACTGATGTGATGCAACTGAATCCACTGTTGCAACACACCTCGTGGGGCCAAATGGTCCCGTGCCAACTCATAGAACTCCCTATTGTACATGTTTGCCGCACCTGCAAACCAAATACTTGATATCTCGATGGAGATGAGATCGTATCTGTCTGTACCCACGAGTAAGAGATTTCTTCCATCTGTGATATACAGATTGGTTCGTGGATCGTCTAAAACACCACCATTTACATCTGAAAAATACCTGCTGGCAAGGTCTGCAATATCTGCAGACAGTTCTGCTATGTCCAGCGATCTAAACCCGGAAGCCAGCAGGACTCCGCCTGTCACCCCGGTTCCGAGTCCAATGAGCAGAGCCTTGTTGCGAAGTCGGCAATGTAGGAGAGGATAGAAGGCAAAACGGCACTGGGCCAGCATCTCGTCATGATTATCCCCTTGAAACTTTCCGTTGGTAAGCATGGTAGTCACGGTTCGTGTGCCATCGTTATGACTGGCGATGGATGAGATTCCGCCGTCTATGCTTTCGAGGTATTCCACCGTGTCACCATACGACTGGTAAGTAAAGTAGACATTGGTTCCTGCTGTCAGAGCGCTCAAATTCCATCCAGTTTGTAAGCTGACGATGGAAAGGCCCGCAAGAATGCTACCCAAACTCCAGATCCATTTTGATCTTGTGCTTTGCCAAAGAAGCACAACCCCACCAAGGATCACAGCGGCCATGCCAAGAACCTGGGCTGTGGTGTAACTTCCAAGCAGGGGAAGAAAAACAAGCCCTACTACCACCGCTCCCAATATGTCTCCTATGGTATTGCTAAATGATACCAGGCCCACATGCCTTCCAAGAGCATCGATGCTCCTGGTGGAAAGGGCAACCATCTGGGGAAATATCATTCCTATGATAATGGTCGGGACAATCATCATTCCAACGCAGATGCTGAATCTTACAAATTCGCGTTGGGCGAATGAAGCAGCATAGTTCACCTGCGAGTACAGGCCCAAAAATGGAGGAATCCTGTCCCATAGGGGTAAAAATAACAGCACGACCATTCCGAGCATCAATATGCTTGCGGCGAGAAAGGGTTTTCGAATGGATTCTGATAGATTAATTCGTCCCGCCCATCTTGAACCGATGGCCAAACCCAACAAGAAAGAAAAGAGCATCAGCCCAAAAGCATAGATGCTGTTACCTACCACTACCGCCAGAAGATGAACATAGAGGATTTCAAGGCCAAAGGTCGTAAATCCTACGGTTCCTGCCGTAATGATGAGTAATATACCGTATGACCCACCGAAATTCATGGGGATTTTTTTGCGCAATGAATCAGAAGGGAGGTTTTTATTGCGGACCTTCCCCGAAAGCCATAATCCTATGGTGGCTATTGAGAAGTTTATGAGCGTAGTCAACCTCAAAGAACCTTCGATTCCCATGGTGGTAATCAACCAGTATGTTGCCAAAATGGTCCCGGTGGCAGCACCCAGAGTGTTGGCCGAATACAGATACGCGATGTTTTTTCTGATCATACCCATTTCGTCAGTGGCATGCTTGGCCAACAGGGGCATGGTAGTACCCATCAACATGGCGGGAAGTATAACCACTAATGCTCCACAAGAAACTTGAACCAATTCCATGGAAGCGGTTGACAAACCAGAATCACGGACCATCCCTAAATAGAGTTCATTTGCCAGTTCAAAAAGATTGGGAGCAAACAGGCAAGTGATCCCCACCAACCCCTCTACCAAAGCATAGTATCGCAGCGGATTGCGTACTCGGTCTGAAAGTTTGCCTCCAATGGCAGCCCCAAGCGCAATACCAGCCATGTACACGGCCAACACAGTGGTGGTGGATCTGGCGGTGGAACCGAATATCAATGCGAGCTGTCTCTCGAAAATGACTTCGTATACGAGACCGGTCAGGCCGGAAAAGAAAAAAAGAACCAACACACTATTGATACCGGTTTTCTTTGCCAGGTGGTCTTTAGAGATTGGAAGCTCATGAAAGGGCACCTGGATTTCTTTGTCTGAATTGTCGACCCTGATGGCACTTCTGATTACCAGGAATGACAAGACAAGCATAAGGCTCAAGAGTGAAAAAATGTTGAGTATTTCACTCGTTGAAAGCATAGCAAGCCCAAGACCAAGGGTGATGGTGCCAAGCAAAACAATTGCGATGTTCAACCATGTCTCTTTTCCCTTGCGCTCTGAAGAATATCTATGTGAGATATTTGCCAGGGTCCATGCTACTGCCGCAATTGCCGGAACGGAAAGAAGATCCACCAGATAGAAATCTCCGGCAAGTATCCCGCAACCTGCTGCAATAAATGCCAAGGGCAACAGACGCCAAAACAAGGATCGTGATCCTGAAAAGGAAGCAATAAGGCATAGGGCCATCCAGAGTATGTCGAGGGGAACAGAGGCATTACGAGTGGTAGTGGCTGAAAATGGCTCTGATGAAAGTCGCTGGTCTTCGAACCTCATATCGATATCTGCATGGTCAGCCATGGCTGAAAAGGACTTTTCGTGGTTTGCAGGCCCTACTGTGGGAACAGCTAGATTTATGGACCAAGACATGATTGTTGCAACCACGAGCGCCATCACTAGTTGGCGTATCCGCCCTGATGCATGTCGGTTTTCGAGGCTTGTTTTCAGTAGGGAGAACAGGACTAACATGACACAGGATGCAGCCAATGTATCGCTAACGACAGTAACGATACCATAATTAGTCCATGGATGGTATGCAGCCAATACCCTGTCCAGTGCCGAGTGAAATGGATCCGTAACGCTGGGGGAAAGAAGAATAATGATTCCCTGCATCCCGGCAGTGTTGACTAGTACAAGGGTGAGTACAAGCAACTGAGGTAGATTGCTCCTTGCGAAGATTTTGTGTTGGTTACGATTGTTGACCAGGAAAATCAAGGTCATGATCACGAACGAACCGATTAGCGCAACTGAAAATGAATCCGAGAGCAAAACCTGTGTCCAGCAGACAGGTAGAATACCAAGCGCCCAAAGGAGCACCAATAAGAAAAAAATCACAAGGTTTACTTTTAAAGTTGAAGCAAGTGTCGTTGGTAGAGGGTTCATTCAAATATAGTTATCACAAGTATCCATGTCTTGACATCATATGAATCATACTTACCTTTTTTATTGGCAAACATAGATGATTCAAAGGGGAAAAGCATTAACAAAACAACGTTATATAAAGGAGGAGTGTGCCAATGGCAAATATAATTGGAATAGATCTTGGTACAACCAATAGCGTGGTCGCGGTTATGGAAGAAGGTCAACCAAAGGTCATAGTAAATTCTGAAGGTAGTCGAACGACACCATCGGTGGTGTCAATTAATGAGGATTCAGAAAGGGTGGTGGGCCAGGTGGCCCGTCGACAGGCTGTTACGAATCCAGAGAATACGATTTTTTCCATAAAAAGATTCATGGGAAGGAGATACGCTGAGGTTGACAAAGATCGTTCACAGATACCTTACAAGCTTGTGGAAGGAAAGGATGGAATGGTTCAAGTGAACGTTCGTGGAAAGAACTACAAACCGGAAGAGATTTCCGCCATGATTCTTCGAAAACTAAAAGATGCAGCGGAAGCTTACCTGGGCAGCGATGTCCACAAAGCCGTGATAACGGTACCGGCTTATTTCAATGACGCCCAACGACAGGCTACCAAGGATGCTGGAAAAATCGCTGGGTTGGAGGTGATGAGAATCATCAACGAGCCGACTGCTGCCGCTTTGGCTTATGGACTCGACAAGAACAAAGACAGCAAAATAGCGGTGTTCGATTTCGGTGGTGGAACTTTTGATATCTCTATTCTGGAAATAGGAGACAAGGTGGTAGAAGTCCTGTCCACCAACGGTGATACTCATCTTGGTGGTGATGATATAGATCAGTTGATCGTCGAGTACCTCGCAGGTGAGTTCAAAAAAGAGCATGGTATGGACGTCCTCGGTGACAAGATGGTCATGCAGAGGCTTCGTGAGGCTGCCGAAAAGGCCAAGGTAGAGCTTTCATCCACGCTGGAGACGGAGATAAATCTGCCATTTTTGACTGCTGATCAATCAGGTCCGAAACACATGAATCTGAAGTTGAGTAGGGCAAGGCTCGAGGAGTTGTCTCGACCTGTTTTGGAACGAGTAAAGGCCCCGGTTAAAAAGGCTTTGAAGGATGCTGGGCTGAGTCCTTCGGAAATTGACGAAGTGGTCTTGGTGGGAGGCTCCACCAGGATTCCGGCGGTACAAAAAATGGTCGAGGAGATTTTCGGCAAAGAGCCCCATAGAGGAGTGAACCCTGATGAGGTAGTGGCATTGGGTGCTGCGGTGCAAGGTGCCGTGTTGGCCGGCGGATACGATGATGTGCTTTTATTGGACGTGACTCCCCTTAGTTTGGGAATAGAGACCATGGGTGGCGTCATGACCAAACTCATCGAGCGAAACACCACCATCCCTTGCAAAAAGAGTGAGATATTCTCCACTGCTGCAGACGGACAGACCCAGGTCGAGGTTCATGTGTTGCAAGGGGAGCGTTCAATGGCGAGCGACAACAGGACACTGGGACGGTTTGTACTCAATGGAATTGCGCCTGCTCCAAGGGGAACTCCCCAAATCGAAGTCTCGTTCGACATCGATGCAAACGGAATTGTGAACGTGTCAGCAAAGGATATGAACACTGGAAAGCAGCAACACATCAGCATCACTAATGGTGGAGGCCTGAGCAAGGATGAAATAGACAAGGCCATTCGTGACTCTCAGCGTTACGAATCGGAAGACAAACGAAGGAAAGAAGCCGTAGAACTAAGGAACGAGGCTGATCACACCTCCTTCCAGATTGAACGATTACTGAATGAGCACAGGTCAAGGCTCGATGAAAATACCATCTCGGTGGTAGAGCAAAAACTCAAAGAGGTGAAAGATCTTTTGGATAGTCAGGATTTGCCGAGACTCAAAGCAGCTCTGGATGAGTTAAAAACTGTGTCTCAGCGTATGGGAGATGTTCTGTACAGTCAACAGACTGCGGGTCAGACATCAGATTATGGTCCTGATACGAGTTGGTCTGGAACACAGAATTCTGCTTCAGTCTCTGATGACGATGTCATTGATGCTGATTTCAGAGAGAACTGATAGCAGGCTAATCCCGGCCCGGAATCTATGATGGTTCCGGGCTGGAATCCATGACCTGGATTATTGCAAGAGCGAGGTGCGACCGTAGCATTAAATCCGGGACAGTCGTGGGATGATTGACAAGAATGGGTGTTGAGCTTACATTTGCTCTATGTCGAAAAGATGCTGAAACTCCAGGAAGGAATCAAATGCCCAGGGATGAATGGAACCCATTGCAGGAACTGATGCAGTTGAGAAAGAGGTTCGATGAAATTTTCGAGCGGTCTTTTATGGGTAATCTTTCCGATGACCAGGTTCAGCAGAATTTCTGGAAACCGGCTGTGGATGTCTACCGAGATGATGAGCGAATTGTGGTAACAGCAGAGATCCCTGGTGTTTCACGAAAGGATATTGATATCGAGTTCAGGGATAGTCAGCTTGTGATAAAGGGAAACAGGGTTCAAAGCGACAATCCTGGACAGACGGTTTATCACAGAATTGAACGAAGGCACGGTCCATTCAAAAGAATCATCACCCTCAATGAACCCATTGAAGTGGATTCCATTGAAGCAACATACCAGGATGGAGTCTTGACAATTCTTCTTCCCCTTAGAACTGGACCAAACATAAGGAAAATCCAACTTTCAACCAGATGAATTCTTTGAAAAAAAGAAATAATTGATACTATGCGAGACTATTACGACATCATTGGTGTAAAGAAGAACGCCAGCGAAAAGGAAATAAAAACAGCCTACAGGAAGCTGGCTCGCAAATTTCATCCCGATGTCAATCCTGGGGACAAGAAGGCCGAGGAACGATTCAAGGAGATTAGCGAAGCATACCAGGTCTTGTCAGATAAAAAGGTACGTGCAAAATATGACAAGGTCGGTCACCAGGCCTGGAAAGCAGGAATAAAAGATGCGCCTCCCACCGGCTCAGGTCCATCGTGGGGTTTTCCTGGTGGAGGCTTTGGTCAGGGTGGTTTTCCAGGGCAGGGGCCAGGTGGTGGAGTCCATTATTCTACAGATGGAGATATAGACCTGGATGAAATTCTTGGAAGCATGTTTGGAGGATTTCGCAGAAAATCCAGCAGAAGACGAAAAGCAAGGGGAGAAGACTCCGAGGCTCGTATGGCCATTTCCATGGCTGACGCCATCAAGGGAGGAGAGCATAGGATTACTCTTACTACCGGAACCGGCAGGACAGAATCATTGACGGTGAAAATTCCTCCTAACATCCGGGAGGGACAGAAGATTCGTCTTTCGGGAAAAGGTGCTCCCGGAATCAGAGGTGGAGCACCAGGGGATTTGCTCATCGAAATCGTTTATGATGATGACAAACGTTTTTCTCGGGATGGGGCCAATCTTACGACGGATGTAAAGATTCCTTTCAGTATGGCTGCTCTTGGCGGGAAAGTGACGGTCGTTACCCTGGAGGGTACTGTTGAATTGACCATTTCTCCCGGAACCCAAGGAGGGCAGAGATTGAGATTGCCTCAAAAGGGGCTTCCCAAAAAAGGTGGTAGAGGAGATTTGTTTGTTCGAATAAAAATCATGGTTCCTAGGAAGTTAGACAAAAAGGGTAAAGCTTTGGTTGAAGAATTGAAGAAATATGAATAAACCAGAGGAGTCCCTTGTGGGAGACAGAGAGAAAAAGTTTGTAACAAGACGGTGGGTTTGCAGGCAATTGGCTCTGGATGGTAGTGTCCTTGACCGTCTGGAGGAATTGGACCTGGTGTTGCCAGTGAGGAGACCTGGTCGAGAACGAGTATACGCATATGAAGATTATGACAGGTTGAGAGTATACTCGGTGTTGGTCAACGAGTTGGAAGTAAATGGAGCGGGAGCAGAGATCATTCTTCAGATGCGCACAAGGCTCCTGGATGCAAGACAGAGGATTTCGAGACTACTGCACCATGCCCGTTCTCAGGGCATACTGGATGATCTGAAAAAAATTCTGGAGTCTCTCGACGACTGAAGCTTTTCAGCCATGTACGCGACTTCTACACGGGGAAGGAGACTTCCAACGGGCTCTTGTTGGCTGCTGATATGGACTCTGATATGGCCATGGCCTTAGGGATATAAGTATCTACAAAGAACCTCATGGAATGAATCTTTCCGTCAAAGAATCTGGCTTCCGGGTTGTTCTCTATAAGCTTTTTTCTCGCCTCATCGCTATCGGCACCAGCGTCTGCGATGATTTTGTCCAACTTTTCTGATGCGATCTTCGCCATGGCACAGAGGTGATAGGACATGACGATGTGGCCGAACATCTCCAGGAATGGAGTGGCATTGAGAACTGGGTAATACACATCCCCATCCATACCAGCTTTCTGGAATCCCATAACGGTCTCACTGAGCTTGTCTCGAGCCTGTGCCAGTTTTTTCAAATAAGGTCCTACCACAGCATGATTTTCGTTTTCGTTGATGAAGTCGTTTATCTTCATCAGGTACGTCATGAATACGAGACCGCCCTTGCTGGAGACCTTACGTCCCAGCAAGTCCAAGGCCTGGATTCCATTGGTACCTTCATAGATTGAAGCGATCTTACAGTCACGGCAAAATTGCTCCTGGGGATATTCCTGGGTGTAACCATAACCGCCAAGGATTTGGATTCCAATTTCAGTCATATGAAAGCCCCAGTCAGAGCAGTATGCTTTGCAGATGGGCGTTGACAGGTCCAGCATGTTTTTGAAAGTCTTTCTTTCCGATTCGTCTTCAGAGTGTTCCGACATGTCCGAATAGAATGCGGCTGAGTACAACATGGCCCTCATTCCTTCGGAAAAACTCTTCATGGTAAGCAGGTTTCGCCTAACGTCCGGATGCTGGATTATGGGGATCCTCGGGGCGTTCACGTCCTTCATCGCCGTGATGTCAACACCCTGGATACGTTCTGCGGCATATTGCAGTGCCTCCTGGTATGACTCGGCTGCGCTGGACAAGCCCTGCATGCCGACTCCGATCCTGGCTTCGTTCATCATGAGGAACATGTATTTGATTCCCTGGTTTTCCTCACCAATCAGCCAACCACGGCAAGGACCATCAGCTCCGAACACCATGGTGGTCGTAGGCGAGCCCTTGATGCCCATCTTGTGCTCGATGTTACCGCAAACAACGTTGTTCGGTTCTCCCAATGAGCCGTCGTCGTTTACCAGGAACTTGGGTACCAGAAACAGGCTGACACCCTTGATACCCTTGGGCGCCCCCTCGACACGGGCGAGTACCAGATGAACTATGTTTTCTGCCAGGTCATGCTCACCTGAAGAAATGAAGATTTTTTCGCCTTCGATTAGATATGTGTCTCCGTCTGGTTTAGCTTTTGTTTTCAGGTCTCCCACAGCAGAACCGGCACCGGATTCAGTCAGGCACATGGTTCCTGTCCATTTTCCCGTGAACATGTTTTCACAGTATTTTTTCTTCAGATCTTCCGTTCCGTAAACCTCGATTACGTGTCCTGCAGAAGACGTCAGACCGGGAGTCATGGCAAAGGCTGGAGATGCACTTACCATGATTTCGGTCAGGCAAGTGTGAATCAAATAAGGAAGGCCGCCTCCACCATACTCCTGATCATTGGCAGGAGCGGCAAGGCCATTTTCGCAAAGTTGTTGGTAAGCTTCTTTGTATCCTTCCGGGGTTATTACTTGGTTGTTGTCGAATTTCAGCCCTTCTCTGTCCATCACTTTGTTCAGTGGGCTAAGCACGTCTGTGGAGAACTTGATCATGGTATCGATTACCATGTCGAAAGTCTCTCGATCGAACTCGCTAAACTTGGGAATTTTACAAATGGTGTCTTCGATATTCAGGTATTCGTATAGTACGAACTCGATGTCTCTTTTGTCCACTGCGAATGGGCTCATGAGTATTTCTCCTTGTATTGGATGGAACGTTTATTGTTCACCAATTGACGCACTGAGTCTAATGCTGATTGACTTAACAGTCAACATTAAATTAATTGAATTCTGAACTTATTTTTTACAATTGTTTCAGTTGACTGACTTTGGAACAGTTAGATTGAGTTCAGTGAACATCTTTATCAGGTGGGGTTCGAAAGGATCCAATGGCACCATCGTTCAGCAGTCTAAAAAAATGCGGCCATCCAAAGACGAGAGGATACCGTCTGGCCAGAGGTGATGGTTCGATCTTTATTCCTTTTGTCCTTTCGATTTTTGCCAGGATTATATCCACCCAGTCATCCACGGTCAGAAGAAACTTGGGCCATCGCATGATGCCTCTTATCCGGCTTGATTTCAGAAAAAGCTCAAAGGCGGTTTTTCGAAACCACCTATCGATGGGAGAGCCTGCAGTGCGCCATCTTCCATCCTGAACTTCTTCAGCCAAACCTTTACACTCCGGATGGTGCCTCAACAGACCTGGATAGACTATGGAGTATAGCTCTTTTTCCGCTTCGAACAGCTTGATGATTTTAGATTCTGCTTCGATCCTGGTCTCGCCGGCGTATGATATGTTTAGGCACGAAAGGGTAAACTGTTTGTCATCGAACGGACTATCCAAACCCCAGAGGGTCCAGATTGCAACATTGGACATGGCATTGAAACAGCATTTCGTTAGTGCTCGTTTGGTCTGGTGATCCTTGTACCAAACCAAAGACACTCTCTTTCCGAATCGTCCCAGGATATATATGTCGGATGCCCATCGTGAGGTCTCTTGTCGAAACCGGCTTATGGAGACCAGGTTGTATTTGCTCTTGCGTCCGTCTTGAAGCTTCAGGTGGTATATATGTGGAGGCAGGGGATAGGCGGTTGCTCGGTGGAGCCAATCATCGAAAACACCTGAGTAGCCGTCAGTTATGACAAAAAAATCAGGGAAACTGGTGGAAGAAGCCGTAACCTTGCTGAGCATGGAGCCATACATGAACACGCCCAATAGCTTTTCACCGTATCGTTCATAAATGGCCTGTACGAAATCTTTGACATCTACTCGGGGTTGAGCGAGGG
>CAYSLH010000156.1:0-11306 GCA_964431605.1 uncultured Myxococcales bacterium | reverse complement strand
TTTTTCTTTTTCGTCTCCGTCCTTTTCCTTACCCTTTTGATCAACGCTCACCGTGCGCCTCCCATCGGATCCATGGATCACAATCTCACCGGAAGCCTGCCCTCTACTTCGATGCCGGAAAAATCTAATTTCGTACCATATGCCAGGATCTCCACCCCTTTTTTCGAAACCTCGCGTAGCAATCGACCGTATTCCGGGTCTATGTCATCTGCGACGGACATGGAAGAACAGTCACCCCTGTTGACTAAAAAAAGAATCACCCCTCTATGTCCCTGCTCTACTACTCCCGCAAGTTCTCTCAGGTGCTTGGCCCCCCTTTTAGTGACCGCATCGGGAAACAATGCAATATTACCCCTACGAAGAGTGCAATTTTTCACTTCCACGTAACAGAGCTTTCCCTGCCCCCTCAATAAAAAGTCCACCCTGGACCTATGCCCGTATGGAACCTCCGATTCAATCTCCTGATACATATCGAGACCAGCGATTTTTTTCTTCTCCAGGGCTTCTTTGACGATGGAATTGGACCGCATAGTGTTGATTCCAATCCATCCACTACCTGCATCCACCATCTCCCAGGTCCAATCCAGCTTTCGTTTAGGGCTGGGATTATACCTGACTGCCACCAGCAATCCAGCATCAGCACATCCTGTCATGGCGCCTGAGTTAGGCACGTGCGCCGTTATTTTTCGACCATCATCCAGTTGAATGTCAGCAAGAAACCTCTTGTAGCGTCGAATCAACTTCCCCGATTCCAGCTTTGTCTCGAACAACACGGGTCAGACTTGCTTCGTAACCAGGTACTGAACCTGCACCCGGCCGATCTTGAAAACCATGCCGTCTCTGAGTACTAAGGAATGGATCTTCTTTTGGCGAAAACTTATGCCATTGGTGCTGGCAAGATCGGTTATGACGTGTCTTCCGTTTTGAAGATAGATGTGGGCATGCCGCCTGGAGATGGTCGGATGATTCAATACGATGTCCGCCAAAGAAGGCTCCCGTCCAACGACCTTATCCGTGCTCCTGAGCCGAAATTCCACGCCCAGAGACTCGCACAGCAACAACCCCTCGCGCACCATCACCGAAGAATCATTCCTCGGACGAGGGGGAAAAGGTGAACGTCCTATCACCGTGGGGGCATCGAAAAGTTGTAAATGCTCTACCAGTTTTGCCTTTGATTCATCTTTCAGGTCCTCGAACTTGACCCTCGTCCCCCGTCCGGTCTCGTCAGTGCCCACAACAACACCTTTTACCGTAATCTGGCCATCCCTGCCCGCAAGCTTCAACCTCAAGCGCACCGTGGAACCGTTCTTGAATGGGATGGGGGCATGAAAAGCAAGACCACCAATACTTATGTTTCCCGTTCGCCTGTAAGTCCTTTTTCCGGATGTCTCCACCTCCACCATGATTTCAGCAGCTACCCGCTCGTGCCTTCTCCTTTCCCCTCTACGTCGCTCTTGCTGTCGCTTGTCTATCGGAGCCGGCTTGTTGCGTTTTCTTCGCTGAACCCTTCTTCTGTCTGCCATCATCGTCCTCCGAACCCCACCGGTTATTATCGTCCCAACCGAGTCGGCCGGGAATAACCACAATCACTATCTATACGTAGACCTCCGGCTTCAAACTTCTGCTCATGAGTTCCACTAAAGCTTCCTGCGCCGGTTTGTCCTCGTACAATATTCTATAAACCATCTCGGAAATGGGCATCTCTACTCCCTCTTTTTCAGCCAGATGATGCACAGATTTTGCAGTCTTGACACCTTCTGCGACCTGTTTCATATCCTTTATGATGTCATCGAGTTTCATCCCCTTGCCCAGCTTTTCGCCAACCGTTCGATTCCTGCTCAATGGGCCAGTGCAAGTAAGCACCAGATCCCCCATGCCACTTAGTCCCGCCAAGGTCAAAGGATTCGCCCCTCTCTTTACTGCCAATCGGGTAATCTCGGCAAGCCCCCTGGTGATCAATGCCGCAGTGGTATTGGTGCCCAGACCAAGGCCTGTCGCGGCACCAGACGCGATGGCGATAACATTTTTCAAGGCGCCGCCAAGCTCTACGCCTGCAACATCGTTTGATGTATAGATCCTGAAATAGATACTCGACATCATCTTCTGCACACCCTGGGCGACCTTTTCGAAGCGGGAGGCAACACTAACCGCAGTCGGTTGCATCTTTACCACCTCGCGCGCAAAGGAAGGCCCTGACAAGAATGCAAGCATGGGATGATAGACCATGGGCAACACGTCTTCTAAAACCTCTGACATGGTCATGAGGGTCTCGTTCTCGATACCCTTCGAAGCACTTACTATAGGGACCTCATGGGGTAAATATTTTGCAGCCTGAGTGAGCACTGGCCTTACCACGTGGGAAGGGACCACGCTCAAAATGAGATCTTTTCCCTCCAGAGCCTGTTGTAACTCATTAGTCCCATGCAGATTATCCGGCAGTTCGGCTCCCGGAAGATAGATCTTATTTTCATGGACATCGTTTATATCATCAGCCACTTGCCGCTCGTACGCCCAGATAGTCACCTCGTCGCCCTTGCTGGCCATAAGATGCGCTAACGCGCTACCCCACGCTCCTGCTCCGATTACTCCAACCTTCAGTGCCATTTTCTCTCCTCCGATAACTTCAAGATCACTCCGCATCGAACAGGTCCACCAAGGACTTGTCCACGCTGGCTTTTCTCGCCCGGTCCCTTGCCCACTCCCTGAGAGCCTTGATCTTTTCCTCATAGGTGGCATACAAGGGAACAATCTCGTCGAGTTCTTTCATCACGTCAGATGTGTTCAGCTCACGACCCTGTTCAAACGCCCGATACAGACCGGCCACCACCCCTTGTTCGAGTTCGGCGCCGGAATAATGCTCTGTCTGCTCCGCAAGCGCATCTAAGTCAAAATCATCCGGGTCTCGATTTCGTTGCCGAAGGTGTATCTCGATAATGGATCTTCGTTCATGCACGTCCGGTAAATCCACGAAAAAGGTCTCATCGAACCTGCCCTTTCGCAGTAATTCGGGTGGCATCATTTGGACTTCATTCGCAGTGGCCACCACGAAAACAGGCGCTGTTTTTTCCTGCAGCCAGGTAATAAATGTCCCGAACACCCTGGCTGTTCCAAAACCACCTTGTCCCGAGGCTCCGGCAAAACCTTTTTCGATTTCATCCACCCACAAAACCACAGGGGCCAGAGATTCAATAACCAGCAAAGCCCGGCGCAGGGACGACTCGGCAGAAGGCGAGCCGAACACAGCTCCGAGGTCCAACCTGATCAGCGGCAGGTGCCACGAACCAGCCACAGCCTTGGCTGTAAGGCTCTTTCCGCACCCTTGGACACCGATGAGCAACAAACCCTTGGGAGGAGGCAGACCAAACTTGGCTGCTTCATCATCAAATGCCCTGGCTCTGGACCTGACCCATTTTTTCACCTCGTCCAAGCCACCCACTGTATCTAAGGATTCATCGAGATCATAAAAATCCAGGACTTCACTCTTTCGAATGGACTTTCGTTTCTCATCGATCACCAATGATATATCGTCCAGCTTAAACCCCCCGCCCTTCCTCAGAGCCTTGGTGAACACTCTCTTGGCTTCGTTTTCGGTAAGACCACGTGCCGCCCTGATCATGCTTTCCGTGAACTCCTCGGGAAACACGACCTTTTCGTGTACACAAACCTGCCTAAACAGCCGGTCCAAATCATCATGAGAAGGCAAAGGCAACTCCAGTATCGACACGTCTTTTTCCAACTCGTCGGGGAGTTCTAAAACCGGTGATGCAATCACCAGCATGTGTCGTTTTTTCACCAACGTTGGCACCAGATCCCGAAGCTTTCTGACCACGGCGGGATCATTCAGAAACACGTGAAAATCCAAAAGAAGAGTCATGCCGGCAGGCGCTTTTTGCAATGCATTGAAAAGTGAATCAATGTTTGCCGTCGAACTCCAGACAGCCATTTTACCGTCTGAGTCCTTTGCGGCTTGAGCCACGATTCTTGTTGCCCGCTGCTCTTCCCAAGTCAACAGGTAAGCCATGCAATAGCCTGAAGTCGCCATGAGCGAAAGCTCTTGAGCTATGGGATGCATTCTGATTTCCTTTCGCTTCTTGGCCCTTACTCTACCGTGACCCTGAGAACCTCATCAAAGGTGGTCACACCTTTTGCCAGTTTCTTTATGGCTGCCTCTCGCAAGGTCATCATGCCGTCGAGCCGTGCCACTTTCATGATCTCCTTCGAGTCGGCACGCTCGTTTATCAATCTGGCAATCTTGGTACTGATGGGCATCACCTCGTATAAAGCCGAACGACCATAGTAGCCGGTACCCCGACAGGCTGCGCAACCTTCGCCATAATATACAGGCAGTTTCCTATTGGAGTCTTCAGGCATTTTCATGTGCAAGAGGTTTATCTGGTCAGGAGTCAGGAAGGTCTTGGCACGACAATGCTGGCATATGACACGAACCAATCTCTGTGCAACAATCCCCACCAGGGTGGAAGAAAGCAAAAATGGCTCTACACCCAGGTCCAGCATTCTTCCTATGGCCGATGCCGAATCATTGGTATGCAGGGTAGCAAAAACCAGGTGACCGGTAAGGGCTGCCTGAACTGCATTTGCAGCTGTCTCTGAGTCCCGGACTTCACCCACCATGATAATGTCCGGGTCCTGCCTGAGGATAGTGCGAAGTGCAGCGGCAAAACTTATCCCTATGCGAGGATTGACTGCCACCTGGTTGAACTCCTCCACCACCATCTCTATCGGGTCCTCTATGGACACTATATTCACATCCGGACTGGCCAAAAATTTCAGAGATGAATACAGAGTCGTGGTCTTTCCGCTGCCGGTTGGCCCGGTTACCAGGATCATACCGTTGGGACGGTCTACAAACGATTCGTAGAGGTTGTATTCACGCTTATTGAATCCTAACGCGCTGAGATCCTGCAAGAGTAATGTAGGATCGAAAATGCGAATCACAACTTTTTCGCCGAATGCCACGGGAAGGGTCGACACACGCAACTCCGTCTCCACTTCTCCTTTGCCTGTCTTTATTCTTCCATCCTGAGGCCTTCGCTTTTCCGCTATGTCCAACCTGGCGAGCATCTTTATTCTCGACACAACCGCTGCATGCACAACGCTTGGCAACGAAGTTACGTTGTGCAACACACCGTCGATCCTCATTCTCACCAGGCTCTGCTCTCTCTTCGGCTCTATGTGGATATCCGAAGCTCTCTGATCCAGGGCATAGTGCAGCATGTACTCCACTGCGTTGACCACGTGCTTGTCGGTGGCTTCAAGATCATCGACGTGCTTGAGTTGTACAAGTTGCTCCAGGTTCCCCAAGTCGACGCCGGCGCTTATATCCTGGGCCGCAGCCTTGACACTGGAACGAAAACCATAAACCTCGGTGATTATTCGCTGTATGTCTTTCTTTGACGATACCACCGGTATAATATGGTACCCGGTGATTCTGCGAAGATTTTCGATGAGTTCAGCGTTGTATGGTTCCGCTATGGCCACTGTAAGCTCGGTGCCGTTTTGCCTCAACGCAAGGACACTGTGGCGACGGGCATAAGGCCTGGAAAAAACCGACGTAACCAGCTTCATATCCAACTTGAGGGGATCGATCTTTTCGTACTCCAACCCCGAATCCTCTGCCAAGACCTTGGCAATCCTGTCTTCATCCAACACTGTGTTTTTCTCGCCCTGGACAGGAAGGAGAAAAGAAGCAAGTACTTCTGCCGGAGTGATCTCTATTCGGTGTCGACCGGGCTTCGATCCGTTTATCTCCCGATCGATCAACTTGTGCTTTGAACTGAACTTCACGGAGACCTGGCTTACCTGCTCGTTGGACAGCAAACCCTTTTCGAGCAGCAAGTCGCACAATTGCTGAAAACTCAATGACTGTCTTGCTCTGTATTTCATGTTGATTTTTCATGTAACACGGGCACATATGGGTGTCAACGAGCCTGGGGGACCGGATTTTCTCCTCCATTCCAGCATGGATCAAATGCTATCGCGTATTTGGAATTGCTTGTGCCAATTGCGACTGAAGTATAGTATCCGGCATGATGTTCGAAGAACCAAAGGAGGCACCAGTGTCAACTATCCAATCAATAGATTTCAAAATGATGATATTTGTGGTTGTTTCTTGGATTGCATTGATGGGATGCGAAAATAAAAACAATGGAAATGTTCAACGAGAGAAAAGCTCAGCCTCTTTACCCCAAGTCTCTTGCAAGGACACGACCTACCGGTTTGGAAAGGTCGACAGGGGTGACGACGTAACACATACGTTCACAATCAAAAACACCGGCAGGGCACAGTTGAAACTATTGGGCACACGTACATCGTGTCCTTGTGTCATTCCACACCTAAACGGTACGGATATCGCTCCGGGACAAGAGGGCAAGCTGACAGTGAGGCTGAACACATCCAGGCAAAAAGGAAAACTGAACCAGACGGTAATCCTCAAAACCAACGATCCGAACCACAAGAGCATTTCGTTTCAAATAGAAGGTCAGATCGCGGTGCTGGCCGCTTTTGAACCTGACGTAGTGTCCTTTGGCGACGTTCTCAAATCGAGCACCAAGTCCACCGAGATCCATATCGTGGGCACAAAGATATCGGACATGAAACCGGGAAAACTGGTATCATCGAAGCCCGATAAGATAACAGCCGAGTTCATAAGCGGAAAAGATCGAACGGTAAGGGTTACTCTCAAGGCACCTGCAGAGCAAGGACGGCTGACCGGGAGCATAAGACTTTCTACCGGCCTGGATAACCCTAAGGAAATCAGAGCACGTGTCATGGCACGGGTGAGTTCAGACCTCATTACGGATCGCTCATACGCACTTTTTTCCGAAAAGCTGCTTGAAGATGACCACCTCGATCCCAACAACCAGCCGGTGTACCTGATTCATGTCAGATCTCTTACAAACAGGCCTTTCCGCATAACAGGTGTGAGAGATCCCCTGGGTGTGGTCACCGGCCAGGCAAAACCAACAAAAGGCGGCTGGAAAGTTGAAATGAAACTATCCAAGAAACCCACTCAAAAAAGAGGTGAAGTATTGATCGACACAGACAGGAAAGATCAACCAACACTTTCGGTAAAATATATCATTCGCGCAAAAGAATCATCCGGGGCTTCATTTCGTCCCAGGCTGAAAGCCCGCGCAGGCATAAACAAACCCCTGATGCGGGTGAATCCTAAAGAGGTCTCCGGTTCGAACAACAATGGACGTATCAAGCTCAACCAGGATGTCAGGAATCAACCCGGAAAAATAAAAAGACTGAATACACACAATAAAACATATCCGCAATCGGCAATAATCCATTCGAAGACCGACGATGCTTCGAAGTAGGAATTTCAACTCCAGCTCAGAGACGGGACTAGGACTCGTCAAAAACGTAAAAAACGGAGGAAAAATGCAAATGACAAGATGGCTCACAACAATCGGCTGTGCGATTATCGCCATTTCGCTTCTAGCCATGGGGTGCTCCAAGCTCCGGGAACCCAAGCCAGAAGCAGCACCAAAGGTAATCGATGCTTCCGGCAAAGCGCATGATCTCAACGGCCCCCCTCCTGTCATCACCTGCGATAATGCAGAGTATGACTTTGGGACCGTATCACAGGGTGAAGATGCTACTCACATTTTCGTAATAAAGAACAAGGGCAAGGGGGTACTGAAGATCGAACGCGCCCGGGGAGGGTGAGGTTGCACGGCGGCCGTCGTTTCGGCGTCCGAAATTCCCCCGGGTGGGGAAGGAAAAATCAGCGTAAAAGTCAGCACCCATGGTCGCAAGGGGAAGCTATCCAAAAGCGTCACTGTGTATTCCAACGATCCGAAAAATCCACGTTTTACCCTTCGCATGAAAGGTGAGGTGAAAGTCACGGTGGCATTTCAACCAGAACGATTGTTCTTCCGCAACGCCATCAAGGGCTCTGTCAAGACCCAGGTAGTGAACATCGTCGGAGAAAAAGCAAAAGAGGTCAAACTGTCGGACATCAAATCCACCAAACCAGAAGTAAGCACCGAACTGATAGATCAAGACGGCAAAAAAGCGATGAAAGTCACGCTCAAGGCCCCACAGCAGATAGGCCGATTCAGTGCATTGGTAACGGCAAAAACCGGTTTGAAAAAGCCTGCCGAACTCAAATTGTTCGTGTCTGCACAGGTTACGGGCGACCTGGTTCCGGACAGAAATTTCGTATTGTTTTCTCCGTTCAACAAAGACCATCACCCGGAGTTCAAACTCAAAATACGTTCCCTGTCTGAAAAACCTTTCAAGATAAAAACAATAACAGACCCACAAGGAGTGGTCACAGGCAAAGCCACCCGCAAGGGAAAGGATTGGGAAATCACTCTTACGTTGTCCAAAGAATCCAAGGTCCCCAGGGGCAAGCTGAAAATAACCACAAACCGTGCTGACCAGCCGGTGCTGAGCGTGAATTACTCCATTCGTTCGACCCATCCCCGCACGCCTGTCAATATGAGACGCATGGGAGCCAGTGGAACCAAGCCCATACTCATTCCCAATCGAAAGGGAGGATCGACAAACGTAAAGACTCTCCGGTTGAAGCCCAACATGCACAAAACCCCCGCAACCCCGCAAAGGAACATCAAGGCCGTGCCAAAACCATAGTAATACCGGCATCAATTCCTTTCATGACACTCTATGTTTTTCGATTAGTTCAACAGATTTGACAGTAACGGATCTGTTCCGTACTCTACTCGGTGGAAGTGCCTAGGTCACTGGTGGGCCTCCCGGGCTTCAAACCCGGTGTGGCGTGTTAATAGCACGTCAGGTGGGTTCGATTCCCATGCACTTCCGCCATGACAACAAACCCCACGCCCCAGGGCTTGGGGTTTTTCCTCTGTTCTAAAAGCGGGGTACATCATCGTGAAGCAAAAAGACAAAGAACGCGTACTGGTGGAAGTGACTCAACGTGTGTTGGACAAATGGAGCGCTGACCCAGATACTTGTGAACAAGCTCTGTTCGACGTCCTTTACTACGAGCGACAACGACTAGAGACTGAAAAAGACCGCAAGCTTGCAAAAAAGCAAAGTGCCTTCTACGACGAAATCCAGTCGAAAGCCCTGCATTCCGGTCCGACCCAACACAGGGATCTTCTCAGAAAAGTCATCAGATTTTTCGCCGATGAGGTGGTTGGTCATTTCGACGAAAGAGTTTACAAGCTCTCGACCAGGGCCGTGCCCATGGGACTGGATCTTTTGCTCAACGCCATGAGTCCCCTGCAGTTATTCAGACGAGGCCTTTCCAGCCTAGGCTCACTCGATAATCAACTGGTTATCGAGGGCCACACCGAATCGCTGCAAAAGGTTGCAAAGCTTGGCACGACTGTCCTTGTCCCTACTCATTCATCCAACCTGGACTCCATTCTGGTAGGCTACATGCTCTATCGCCTAGGATTGCCGCCATACACATACGGTGCAGGATTGAACCTTTTTTCAAACAAACTCATAGGGTTCTTTATGCACAACCTGGGCGCATACAAGGTCGACAGGAGAAAAAAGGCGCCAGTATACAAGGACGTGCTCAAAACCTACGCTGGTTGCTCCATTGAGCTGGGTTATCATAACCTGTTCTTCCCTGGTGGCACCAGGTCACGCTCCGGCATGGTAGAGCAGAAACTGAAGATGGGACTCATGGGTCAGGCCCTCAATGCATACATACACAACCTGCTGGCAGGCAAGGACAAGCCTGATGTGTTCATCGTACCCTGCACCATCAACTACCAACTAGTACTCGAAGCAGAGACCCTGATCGATGATCACCTGAAAGAAATCGGCAAAAACCGTTACATCATAGAAGACGACGAATTCAGCAAACCAAAACGTATCTTTGAGTTTGCTTCTCAACTCTTCAGCCTGGAATCACGAATTCACCTGGTGTTATCCAAACCACTGGATGTTTTTGGCAACCCGGTGGATGACGACGGGACAAGCCGCGATGGAAGGTCCAGACCTGTAGACAGAAAACGATACGTGGAGATCAATGGAGAGCCTGCTTTCGACGATCAAAGGGACCGCGAGTACACAAGAGAACTGGCCAAGTCCATAGCCGTGTCATTCAAGAGGGATACCGTAATCAATCCCATACACCTCATCTCCAGGACTGTCTTCGACTGGCTCAAGGAGACAAACCAGGAAATGGATCTTTACAGACTGCTTCGCACAGGTGGCGCAGAACTCAGCATGCCCATGACGGAGCTCTATAGAAGAGTCGAACGAAACCTGATAAGTATTCAAAAGTTGCAGCAGGCAAATCATCTGAGGCTTTCACAAAGCATGCGCACCAGGGACACTGCCAAAGTGGCGAGCCAAGCTCTGGCCCACCTCAAAAGTTACCATCGACACCCGGCGTTGGAGCGCAGAGGTGACAGGCTGTTTCATACGGACAGAAAACTGTTGTTGTTCTATTCGAACCGCCTTGCCCATTACGACCTTTCTTCCCAGGAGGTAGCCCCATGAGTATTCGAAACGACATGGACGTACTTGTGGTGGGAGGCGGCACTTTCGGAACGGCACTTGCGTCTGTTCTTGCCGACAACGAACGCAGGGTCAGGCTCTGGGTGAGAAGGCCCGAACAGGCTGATGAGATAAACAACGATCACAAAAACTCCAGGTATCTTCCTGATTTTGATCTGCCTCAAAATCTCCGGGCAGTGACAGACATGGGTGAGGCGATCCGATCCACTCCACTGGTCCTCATGGCCATACCATCAAAATCATTCAGGACCGTAGCACACCAGGTAGGCGAATATATCGAAGGCGACCAGATACTGGTTCATGCCACCAAGGGAATCGAGATCCAAACCTTCAAACGCATGAGCCAGATTCTACGGGAAGAGACATGCGCTCTGAAGATAGGCGCCATTTCCGGCCCCAACCTATCCAGGGAGCTGATGGCAGGACACCCGGCAGGTGCGCTGATCGCATCGAGATACGAAGAGGTAATCAGAACCACCCAATCTCTTTTCGCTGGTTCGAGAATGAGGTTGTATGGTGGCAAGGACGTAATTGGTACGGAAATAGGAGGCGCCTTCAAAAACATCATCGCCCTTTCGGCCGGTATGGCGGCAGGCCTTGGCATGGGTGACAATACAAAGGCTTTACTCATCACCAGGGGGCTTAGCGAAATGGCTCGTTTGGGCGTGGCCATGGGAGCCGACGTGTTCACCTTTGGTGGTCTGGCCGGCATAGGGGATCTGATGGCCACTTGTGCTTCTCCCCTTAGCAGGAACCACCAGGTGGGAGCCAGGCTTGCAAAGGGCGAAGAGTTGGATGACATCCTGGCATCC
>CAYSLH010000155.1:8447-11347 GCA_964431605.1 uncultured Myxococcales bacterium | reverse complement strand
CAGAGCCAGGCACCAGCACCCCGCCAAAAATTCGGTCTTGCGCAGGAACCGTCGATGCAGGTGGGGGAAGTTGTTCCGGTACCGGATTCAAGGTCATTACGTTTGCATGATACGCGGCATAGTCCAGGTTTGCCCTGGTGGGGCGTAGGATTTTTCTGACGAGTACACGTGATCGTAGCCTGTCGTAGCCGGGATTCATGGTGTGTACCTGGCTGGATTCCGGTTTGTCCGGTTTATCTTGCTTGTTATCGGCGGGCCACGGGAAACGCACGGGAGCGCATGCTGATACCAATAACACCAATGAAGTGGCGATCAGGAGTTTTTGAATGTTACTATGCATGGTATCTTCCCCTTTTGTAATTCATACAAACTCGCAAAACCCGCAGTCCGTATCGCACCGGGTTGAGGTAGGAGACCTCGTCCGCGTACCTGGTGGGAACAGGATGTTCTCCTATGGAAAGTCCGAGGGCCCTTGCGTTGGCGATCATCTCCAGGTCGAAGTCGAAGCTGTTGCTCAGCGAATTGTAGTCTATGATATCGAGGGCGTGTCGGCTGTATAGCATGTAGCCGCTGTGGTAATCAGTCATACCAAGGCCGAAGACCATGTTTTCCAGCCTGACCAGGACTCTGCCTGCTATGTACTTGTACATGGGCATACCCCCGATCAGCGCATCTGTCCCCTTGGCCAGGCGGGATCCCTGCAGGAGATCCAGCGAGTTTTTTTCCATGAAATCCAACAACCCGGGTAAGGATTCCGGCGCGTATTGTCCATCGGCATGGAGGCATACAACCACCTGTGAATCATCAGCCGCGGCCTCGTCCAGGCCTCGCTTCATGGCTTTGCCATAGCCCTGGTTTCGTGCCAGGTGAACGGCTTGTATACAAGGATTGTCCCTGGCAAGAGAATGGATGACTTTTTTTGTGTCGTCTGTGCTGCCGTCATTTACAATCCAGATTCTTGTAATCCGGCCGTCCAACTCCGGTGGTATTCGTTGCAGTACTCCATGGAGAGTTTCGGCTGCGTTATAAGCCGGTATGACAATGGAGAATTTCATCAGAACAAAGATGTTTGCAATCCGAGCCCCACGGTCCAACTGTCCATGCGTTGAAGCGACAAGGGGGTTGCGAAAGACAGCATCACCGCCAGGTAGTCCGAAGACCACTCGATTCCGACGGTAGGTGATATGGAGAACATCTCCCTGGTGTTCATGGTGTCTATGTATTGTTCCCTGTCCGACATGAACCTTCCGGTGAAGGTTATGCCGGCGGAAGGCACCAGGGGACCAAGCATGTATCCTGCGTAGATATAACCGCTTAGACTGGGACCCCGGAAATTTCCAACGCTGTTTTCCCAGCCACCGTAACCAAGGGTACTTCCGAAGATCATCAGGCCCCAGTCGAAGTCACGGGTGTATTCGTACGTCAGAGAAGCACCCACCACACCTGTTCCCAGTTGCTGGCGCTGCGGAAGAATGACGCCTTTTCGAACGGCATCATGAGCACCTGTCGGGGCGGTAACGGCAAGGGTTAGGGTATGGGCGTTGGTAATTCCCAGTTTTCGTGTCAGCTCGAAGCTGAGATCGCCGAATCCAGGAAGGTATGCCCGCTTTTGGACACCGAAGGAATCCACATCTTCCTGGTTGTATAGGAACGGTATGGTCATGGCGGCGTTCCACTTGTATCCCAGGTTCGTACCCAGGCGGGTTGAAAACGAAAGGGAGCTTGCGCCGTCGAGGTAGGTGTTGTTGCTCGCGATGCATTGTATATCCAAAAGACCGCCTGTCACTCCCCTGCCTATCCACTTGAATCCCCCGGCGGTTGCGGTTGCGCCACTGACACCGCAACCACCCACGTTCGCCCAACTGGCGAGGTCGGAATATGGTTGATTCAACTCCAGGACCCACCAGGGTTTGCAAGTCGAACCAGGGACATGATCCAAGGACTCCGAAGAGATTGCGTTCCGGCACTGATTCACCAGCCTGGATGCCTGGTTGGTGGCGAGCATTCGGTCTGCGATGGGTATCGAGGCTATGACTACCAAAGACACAAGGGTTGCCAAGACCATCAAACGGGGCAAAATTCGAAAAATGAGTATGGGCAAGGGGATCTTTTTTTCGTGATCTTTCAACGTGTTTCCCTCAGTCGCCATGAGTGAAGATATCCGGCCAGCGATCGTTTCCTGAGTGGAACGTCAGCCTGGTGGCCTGTTCGGCTGGTTGACCGATCTGCCATATGTAGATCTCGTAGTCTGCGATATCGTGATCGTGTCCACGGCGGGTTGCGGCCCAAACCATCCATTTGCCATCCTGGCTCATCTTTGGAAAATACTCGTGGGACCTGCGACCCGGGATATCCATGAAACGCATCTGTTCGTAGGAATACTCTTTGTCCGGTTTGCATCCGTTCATGGCGATACTGAATACTTCGCTCCCCCCGTTACCGGATGGGTTCATCCAGAAGATGCGTCCTCCCTTGGGATTCCAGTTGATCTGGCACCCTTCTCCAGTGTGGGTCCATGTCTTTTTCTCCAGGTCGAATACGCCTGTCTCTCTCTTGGCTCCACGAAGGGTAATGGCCAGGCACTTGCCGTCAGGCGACAGTTGAGGTTGTTGCAGCTCGGCGCCGCCAAGCTCTTCGACAGCCTTGCTGTCCACCACAAGGGTCTCTTTACCCGTCTCTAGGTCTTTTTTGAATACAGAGGTGTTTCGCGCGAACATGATCTCCTGCGGGCCAATCCATGTGCCCCAACTGGCGTCTTTTGCAACCAGTGTGGGTTTTCCTCCCTCGGGAGATATGGTGAAAAGGTCCCATTTGAAATTCATGTTGGCGTCCCTTTCGTATACCCACCCTTTTTTACTTCGGCAAAAGAGGATTCTTTTTCCATCAGGTGAAAACCGAGG
>CAYSLH010000155.1:0-8347 GCA_964431605.1 uncultured Myxococcales bacterium | reverse complement strand
GACCATGTTTTCGGTGGTTCCAATGTTTTCAAACTGATGGGTTACGACACGGACGACGACACCATACGCGAGATAAAAAGCGCCCTGGACGATTACACCAAGCCACTTTTGACCCACGACGGAAGCCGCATCGTTTATTCAGACAGGGTGGAGCGCAAGGTGTTCGTCTGCGATTGGGACGGCAGCGGAGTTCGGCAGGTGGCTTCCGGGTTTGCGGGAGCCGTGTGGTTCGACGAGCAAAGCGGCACAGAGTGGGTGTATTTCCAACAAGGCGGAGACGGTGACAATGACTCGCTTCCCATAAACAGAGTAAACCTGGACAACACCGGGCAGGTCGAGCTGGTTTGGAGCAGTTCCGATACGAACGCCTACTGGATGTCCATATCTTCTGATGGCGCCAGGATCGCAAGCTCCTGGCCTTGGCCCAAGTGCGGCGCTGGCGAACCATCCTATGACGGCTCAGGAGGGGGTAACCTTTATTATCCTGACAGCGGCTATTACACCACCGGGTGCTGGACCACCATCACGCCTGATACTACCTACCGGGTGGGCGTATTCGATGGAGCCCACCGTGACTGGCAGGTGTGGGACTGGCCCGTTGGGCAGATGCGCATCCTGGATTTGCACACGGCCCCAGGTATAAACGGCTGGGAGATATATCACCCGAAGATGTCCAATAACCCACGGTTTTTAGCAATCACAGGGCCATACAGCCAGGGCCAGATGGGCAGCAATAATATCATGGCAGGAGGTCCGCAGATAGAGGTCTACCTGGGCAAGGTGGATGCGGGTTTTTCCCGGGTCACGGATTGGGTCCAGGTGACGAACAACTCAAAGGCGGAGATCTTTCCGGATGTATGGGTCAACCCGGGTGTGAGCAACCAGGTGAGGATCGATTCGTTTACCGTGACTCCTGATAGCATCGCTTCAGGCAACAGCGCGACTCTTTCGTGGCAGACCACGAACGCCACCTCCGTGTCCATCGACCAGGGTATTGGCTCGGTGGGAACGAGCGGTTCCCGGCAGGTGGCGCCGTCATCCGATACTACCTATACCATGACGGCCGAAGGCGCTGGGGGGCCTGTGACCCGCCAGGTGTCTGTCAGCGTGGTGTCCCTTTCTCTGCCCCTGGCCATCAACTGCGGCGATGGGAGCCCGGCTGTCACAGGCTGGCAGGATGAGGATGCGTTTCGAACAGGTGGTGATGAGTTCGATTTTTCAGGTTCTGTGGATTTGAACAACCAGCCGGACCCTGCCCCGGCCGATGTATACCTGACCTGTGTTCACATGGATCACTCCTACTCTTTTCCATTACCAGATGGAAGCTACACAGTGAGGTTGCACTTCTACGATGGCTACCCTGGCGTCGAGCGGGCCATGGATTACACCATAGAAGGGGTCAAGGTGCTGGATGACTTCAATATCGTCACGGCAGCAGGTGGTAGCTCCAAGGCGCTGGTGAGGGAGTTTGCAGTACATGTCTCGGATGGTGACGGGCTGCAGATCGTCGCGGATAACGACGGGGGAGACGACGCGTTCGAGGCAGGTATCGAGATACTAGAGGGTGCGGTTACGGACGATGAAGATCCCAGCATAACCATCGTTGCTCCTGAAGATGGTTCGGTCCTCAGCGGGGATGTCCTGGTGCAAGGTACGGCAAGCGACAACGTGGCAGTGGCCAGGGTGGATATCAGCCTGGATGGAGGACAGTGGTTACAGGCTGATGGAACCACGGCTTGGAGTCAGACCATATACGAGCTTGCGTTGAGTGATGGGGCCCATGAGCTCTCGGCAAGGGCAACCGACACCAGTGGCAACCAGGCTGTTGCAACGGTGCGGTTTTCTGTGAACAACCAGCCGTCTATTACCATCATTTCTCCTGCTGGTGGAGAATCGTGGCAAGCAGGTTCGGTGGGAAATATTCGCTGGACCACGGAAAACCTGGACGATGTGACTATCAGGTTTTCCGCCGATGGAGGTGTGACCTACCAAGAGATCGTTCCGTCCATGTCCGCGGATGATCCCCAATGGGGTGACTATTCATGGCAGGTCCCCAACGAAGGCACGGATAAAGCCAGGATACTGATCCATGGCTATTTCGACAGTTCGGTTCTTGCGGAATCCAACCTGTTTTCCATTGTCGCTGCCGGAGATCCCCTTATCGATTTGCAGAGCCCTCAGGCAGGAGATACCTTGATCGGCAAGGAGTTACAATCGGTCACATGGAGCGCCACAGACGTAGATTCCGTGGTTTTGGAATACTCGCTGGACAATGGCGTAGGTTATGAGCCCATCACCAGTGTGAGTATGGCTGATGATAACTGGGGTGACGTATCCTGGACCGTGCCTAATGTGCAGAGTGATACCGCGCAGGTCAGGGCTCGTACGCCGTCTGGTAATGTTCAGGATGTGTCTGGTATTTTCAGCATACAACCTGCGACCGTGGAACCTGGCGGATTGGAGGTGAGCAGCGTAACGATCTCGGGCCGGGTTCCGGATGGTGTAGGGGACATCTCGCAGGTCCAGGTGGCGGCAAAGACATTTCCCGTGTCTCCGGATGGAACATTCCAGATAAAGCTGGATATCAAGCCTGGCGTCGAGAAGGTCTTCGTGAGGATGCTAAGCCAAGACGGCTCTGTGAGCAGGTTGATGCAGGTCGGCATCCAGGATGCCGAGCCTCCCATCGATGGCCTGGTGGTGTCTGCAAAAGAACTCAGGGAGTTTTTTGGTGGTCGGTCCGGAGTCCTGGTGTGGGTGGATGCCGGGGGAGCCATACGAGTGCTGGATTTCAGGGTGGATAATCCTTCCGTGCAGGTTCTAGCAGGTTCACAAGATTCGGTAAACCCCCTGATATCACCGGACGGAACCAGGGTGGTATACAGCCAGGGCCGTCCCAATGGTCCAAAGAACATTTTCGTAAGCACCCTGGACGGCACCATGTCCGAGATGGTTGCCATGGGAGACGTGGGATATTTCGATTTCAGTGGAGGCAAGGAAGCGATCGTCTACTGCGACTGGTCGGACAAAAAACAAAACGGTTCTGATGGAAAAACATACCGGTTGGAGTTGACCCAGGGTGGCGTGGAACCGGTCGGCCAGGCTGTGGAAGTGTGCCAGAGGGCCATGGACGCCGGTCCGAACAAGGGATTGGGTTGGCTCGGACAGGTGTACGAAAATCTTTGGGCATACGACGTGACGGCCCAGGTGGAGTATCCCACGGAGAAGTTTTTTCTTTTGGATGGCTCGGTAGCTGACCACCAGACGTGCAACGGATCCATGGCGCCTGACGACAGCGCGAGGCTCATGTGCCTGGTGATCCCCCATGATTTCATAAGAATTTTTTCATATACACAGGAGAGTGACGATTTCAGGCAGACGTCGGAGTTCAGGTTGCCACCTGGTATGACCGAGTGGGAATTTCCGGAATGGTCCACTGACCCGGGTTACTTCACGGCCATATTGCGTGCCAGTGATTTGCTCAACAGGTTATTCGTGGTAAAGGTGGAAGAAGGAGACTTGGTGCCCGAGGTGCTGCAAATCACCGGCGAGCAGGCAGGGGTCAGCTTCAGTCATCTTTACCTGGAACCATAGCCCGGAGGAACGAATGTATCCCAAACTCATACTGGCCATGGTGTTGGTTTTGTTCGTAGGATGCACCGGCGTGATCTACCCTAACGACGGGGGAGACGACGGGGGAGTCGTGCAAAAAAACTTTTTGATAGATTCCATTTCTTTTTCCGGCACCACCAGTGAAGATTGCTCCGTGTCCATAGGGGACACACCGGATGAAGACGGAGTGGACGACAAGGCGTACCAGGGCGGGTTTTTCCTGGATGACGGCGCAGGTCCCGGCTCCTGGCCGACAGACGATGGAAGCAGACAACAGCACAGCTTCTTGATCAAGGCAACGCGCAAGTCTGATGGACAAGTGTTGTACAAGAAGGTAACAGTTACTTTGTACGAAGGAAGTTCGGAAAGTTACTGAGCATCGCCCGCTGCTTCGATTGGCTCCTAATCCCGATTTTATCGATTGTATTCCTGTGAATGTGGTATATTTTTGTCCTCATTGGGAGGGGCTGATGTCTGAAGATGAACATAAGCCTGAATATGAACATAAACCGGGTAACATTCAACTGCGTCTGAGAAATATGAGTTCCTACGGCGACACGTTGACCCTGTACCAGACCATCTTTGATACGGCCGGTGATGCTATCTTTTTGATGGACAAGGATACATTCATAGATTGCAACATGCGAACCCTGGAGATGTTCGGCTGTAAGCGGGATCAGATTGTGGGTCATCCCCCTTACGAATTTTCTCCCGAGTTCCAACCTGACGGGCGCGACTCCAGGAGTAAGGCCCTCGAAAAGATCAACGCTGCCCTGGAAGGTGAACTGCAGTTTTTCGATTGGACTCATACCAGGGCCGATGGCACTGAATTCGATGCAGAGGTCACCCTCAGCGCTGTGCGTCTCAGTGGAGACTTGTACCTGCAGGCAATCGTACGTGATGTCACGTTGCGAAAAAAGGCGGAAAGGGAAAAGGCCGAGTTGGAGGCTCAACTGCTCCAAGCTCAGAAAATGGAGGCCATCGGTCGCATGGCCGGAGGCATCGCCCATGATTTCAATAACCTGCTTACCGGAATATTGGGCTATGCCGATATACTCACCAGTATGCTTCCTGCTGAAAGCGATCTTCAGCAATCAGTGGGGGAGATAGTAAACGCAGCCCAAAGGGCGGCCGGGCTGACCCAGCAGTTGCTTGCTTTTTCGCGAAAACAGATCATCGATCCAAAAGTCGTCGATCTCAACCGAGTGGTGAGCAGATCCAACAGTATGATATCCAGGATAATCGGCGACGACATATCACTGGAGTTTGTTCCTTGCGTCGAAGTTCCAGTGGTGCTCATCGATCCTGCCCAGGTGGACCAGATCCTCATCAACCTTGCCTCCAATGCAAGAGATGCCATGCCGTCAGGAGGACGTTTGAGGATCGAGATCAAAACCATGGAGTTGCCCCGGGACTCTGAGAGGTTTTCCATATGTTCCGAAGCTGGTCGGTATGCGTTGATATGCGTTGGCGATGAAGGCGAGGGCATGGACGAGGAGACAGCAAAAAGGATCTTCGAACCGTTTTTCACCACCAAGGACAAGACAAAAGGCACGGGCCTTGGGCTTTCGATGGTTTATGGTATAGTCAAGCAGAACCATGGGTTCATTGACGTGGAGACCACCCCTGGGAAGGGAACGATTTTCAGGTTGTGCTTTCCCCTTGTTCAAAAGGATCCGTCGAGTTCACAGGAGGTGGACATGACTGTTGTATCCAAATTGCCCACCGGGTCGGAGACGGTCCTTGTGGTGGAGGATGAGGATCTGGTCCTGGACATGGTAAGGCACATGTTGGAACGACATGGATACAGCGTTCTTTCCGCGAAAAATGGACCACAGGCGTTGAGCCTGGTGGATGAACTAGATGATTCTGATCACATCGATCTCCTATTGACTGATGTCATGATGCCGGTAATAGATGGAAAAGTACTTTTCGGAAAACTGGCATCGAAGTTAGGAGACTTGAAGGTCTTGTACATGTCCGGGCATTCGGAGGATGTGATCGCAGAGCGAGGGTTGTTGTCCGAAGGCACGAGGCTTCTTCAAAAGCCGTTCAGCATCGACACCCTGCTTCAAGCTGTGAGAAAAGCCATCGACGATCAGTAGGCCCGGTCTCGAGCAAGTTCGTCATAGATTTCCAGCCAATCCCGGATGCGGCTTTGCCATAGCCAGTTTTTTTTGACCGACTCGCGTCCGTTCTTTCCAAGGTCGTCTCGTAGATTTTTACACGAGAGTACTTTCACCAGGTACTCGACCATGGCATCGGTATCGTTTGGCTCTACCAGGTAGCCGTTTTTTCCATGACGCAGCAGGGATTCGACTCCCGGCGACCTAGCGGCCACCACTGCAACCGACTGAGACATGGCAGAAAGAACACTCAACCCGAACGTCTCGAATTTTCCAGGACTGATCATTACCCAGGTATTACCGAGGCGTGTGTGCAAGTCTGCCGCGTCGAGCCAGCCGGTTGCCTGGAACCTTTTGGAGCAGGATTCGTCCAGGGTCGAGATGATGGACTCGATCCATTTTTTTTCCGCCCTGGGATTGAACGGGACGCCACCTGCCAGTATAAACCTGGCATCACGTACCCTGCCTAAAACTTGTGGAACTATCTTGCCTAAAAGATCGGTCCCCTTGATATCGGAAAAACGACCTGCGTAGATCACCTCCTTGGTGTCAAGTTCAACATGCTTACCGATAACATCAGTTCCCCATGATGCCTCGCGAAGTTTTGCCCGCAGCCAGGGAAAATCCCTTGCAAGAAGATTTTTCATAGACTTGCATGGAACAGACACCACCGATGCACGTGCGAATGCTTTTTTTTCAGCTTCCGAGCCTGCCGTTCTTTTTAGTCCGCGAATCAGGTTCATCTCCCTGTGGTAAACATGGACTGTATAAATGGTCTCGGCTTTTAGTTCAGACGCCATGGCCTCTGCTTCATCCCATAAAGCAGCATCATGCACATGAACCACTTGGGCACCTGACTCAATGGCGAATTTTCTTGCCGCCTCCAGTTGTGATTTGTCGTGGAGGCGAAAGAGCCAAGGCTCGAGCTTCGATGGCTCACTAGTATCCACCAGGCATCGGTTGCCTCTGGACACACGCTTGTGTGGCTTCCATGCGTCGAACGAAATGACGAAAGATTCTGTATATCGATTTTTCAGGTGCCGGACCAGGTCCCCTACCGCCTGCGAAATTCCCCCATTGGCGCAAGGGGGAAAATCCCTGGTCAAGTGCAGCACGCGCAAATCAAAGCCCCTCCAGGGGGCTGGTGGCTCCGTTCCTAAGGGCAAGCCCGTGGGCGCAGACGAACATCTCCTTGTGTAAGAAAGGTTGCACCGAGGAGTAGAGAGGAAACGATTGGATTTTTCCCGTCAAAAGCTGTGATTGGTGGCAAGCCATGACCTGTTTCTTTATGTCCACAAATCCCGACACGTTTACCTGCAGGTCTATTTTTTCGCGTTCCACTCCCAGGTCGTCACTGTCCAGAGCCGCAAGAAAAACCCGCGCTTCAAGGGATGATAATTTTTTGTATAGTCCTGAAAAAGCGCCCTTGGGGAACACGGACCACATGCACCTCGGTCGTTTTTCCACTGGAGTCTCTGTCATGAGCCGCTCCATCCACTTGTAACAGGTGATGTGGTCCAGGTGACCATAGGCGCCATCTGGTCCCAGGCCCAGCACCAGATCCGGCTTTACGGCCGTGAGAATATCGAAAATCATGGTCATTGCGCGTGATGGTTCGACTTGTGAGAGTTTTCCGTCCGGGAGATCCAGGAACAAGGGAGGATTTGTTCCCATAATCCTGCATGCTCGTTCCATTTCCCGTGTTCTTATGTCGGCGAGAGCCTGGTCCGGCCTTCGATCCCGGCAGAAATTCGGCCCCGCTTCTCCCCTGGTACAATAGACCATCGTAACTTGCGCGTTGTTTTTTGCGCACATGGCCACCGTGCCTGCAACCGAGTAGGATTCGTCGTCAGGATGCGCAAACAAACACATCACGGTTTTACTTGATGGATGATGTCCAGTCGTCCCTTGGGTCATGGGGATTGCTCTTGCGGACCCATTGTATTTACGATCAATGTCTCAGGACGAAATACCAGACAAGTCCCCCGACTATCGCCACACAGACCAGCCCTATGGCAATCCATATGCCGGTGGAACTTCCTGAATCGGCAACCTGTACCTGCTCGTTTGGAGACTTGGTGAAATCCGCGGTGGACACATGGAACGATTGATTCTGGAAAAACTGGGCAAACTTCTGGCGAAGATCGTCGTATTCGCCGCGCGGTACAGGAAATGGCATATTCTCGTAACGTTGAGAGAATATTTTCGACACGTGTTCGAAGGTGCGAAGCTCTGCTGTCTTTTCCACCGTGTTACAAGCCCCGACCACCACTGTTTTTCCTGAGTCGTCCGTGAGGGTGATGTGTTGACGTGCCTGAACGCCCCCTCCCGTTGATTGTCCCTCCGGTGCAGTCATGCCGACCTTGAAACCCAAAATAGAGACCGGATCGAAATACGTCTTGAAGATACCGGCAAAGTCCACGGCGGCCATGGCAAATTCCGTTCTCTTTTGTTCTTGTTCTGTCATGGGATACCCCTTGATATGAGGTGCGTGTTGAATTCCTCCACTCCGAATCATTATCAGTCGAGCCATTATAGTTTATTGTCGGGACAATAAAAAGAAAAGTCATGGGGTCGGGTCTGGTCACTTGTCACTTATTTCGCCGGAAAGT
>CAYSLH010000154.1:0-11482 GCA_964431605.1 uncultured Myxococcales bacterium | reverse complement strand
AGGTTGCTCGACGAGGTGGTCGGCCAGGGCAAGGTAATAGAAGAGTGGGTTGCTAGAGCCGATGACCTGCGTGGATCGGAAGATGCATTTTTTGAAAAGCAGCATCGTATCGTTCTTCGAAACTGTGGGAAGATAAACCCCGAGAACATAGATGAATACCTGGATGTGGGTGGCTACAAGGCTCTTGATAAGGCGCTGGGACAAATGACTCCTGAGCAGGTAAGGGATGAAGTGACCAAGAGCGGCTTGCGAGGCCGGGGTGGCGCGGGTTTTCCAACGGGAATCAAGTGGGGGTTTTGCGCTGGCGCTCCCGGTGACGTCAAGTACATGATCTGTAACGCGGACGAAGGAGACCCAGGGGCGTTCATGGATCGGTCGGTTCTGGAAAGCGATCCACACGCTGTCCTGGAAGGTATGTCCATTGCGGGATATGCAATAGGATCCAACCATGGTTACATATATTGCCGTGCCGAGTATCCCATCGCCATCCGAAGGCTCGGCATAGCCATAGAACAGGCCATGGAACGAGGCTATCTTGGTGACAATATTCTTGGTACGGATTTTTCTTTCCATATCAAGATAAAAGAAGGCGCGGGAGCGTTCGTCTGTGGTGAGGAGACAGCGCTCATGGCCTCCATCGAGGGCCGTCGAGGTATGCCGCGGCTCAGGCCGCCTTTTCCCGCCATAGAGGGTCTTTGGAAAAAACCCACCAACATCAACAATGTCGAGACCCTGGCGAACATCTCCTGGATAATCAACAACGGTGGTGATGCTTATGCCGCTTTAGGGACAGAAAAGAGCAAGGGCACCAAGGTGTTCGCCCTGGCCGGAAAGATCAATCGTGGTGGGTTGGTGGAAGTTCCGATGGGTGTGACGATCAGGGAGGTGGTGGAACAGATCGGAGGGGGGATCAAGCAAGGCAAGCGATTCAAGGCGGTCCAGATGGGAGGTCCTTCCGGGGGATGCATTCCCGAACGCCTGGCAGACACGCCCATCGATTACGACTCGCTCAACCGAACTGGCGCTATCATGGGCTCTGGTGGCATGGTGGTGTTGGACGAAAGCACTTGCATGGTGGACACAGCAAGGTTTTTCCTGGACTTCACCCAGAAAGAATCGTGTGGAAAATGTACTTTCTGCAGGGTCGGTACCAAGCGAATGTTGCAGATCCTCGAACGCATTACCGAGGGGCGCGGACAGGATGGAGACATAGAGCTTTTGGAAGAACTGGCTGCCACCGTGAAGAAAGGCTCTCTTTGCGGGCTCGGGCAGACAGCCCCGAACCCGGTACTGACCACCATCAGGTATTTTCGTGACGAGTACGAAGCACACATCAAGGACAAGAAGTGCCCTGCAAAATCCTGTCGTGCTTTGATCACGTACAAGATAGACCCGGACATCTGTGATGGATGCCATGTATGTCATCGGGTATGTCCGGTGGATGCTGTACTGGGCGATAAGAAACAGATTCATTCCATAAATCCTGATTTGTGTACCCGGTGCGGTCTGTGTAAAGACCGATGCAAACCGGGCGCAATTTTTGTCGAGTGAGGAAGACACCATGGCGACCATAGAGTTCAGCCTCGATGGTAAAACAGTAACAGCCCAACCGGGTGAGACTATCCTGGACGTGGCAAGGCGACACGGAAAGAGTATTCCGACCCTTTGTTACGATCCACGGCTGGAGCCGTTTACTTCGTGCTTTTTGTGCCTGGTGGAGATGGAAGGTAAGCCAGGGTTCGTGCCTTCGTGTGCAACAAAAGTTGCACCCGGCATGAAGATAGTCACCGACAGCCCGGAGGTGCATAAGGCTCGCAAGTTGGCCCTGGAATTGCTCATGTCGGCCCATCAGGCTGACTGTGTTGCACCTTGCAAACTTCAGTGTCCGGATAACATCGATATCCAGACCTATATCGCGCAAATAGCAGCCGGAGACTTTTCGGGGGCACTCAAGACCATCAAACAGACCAATCCTTTTCCCTCGGTGTGCGGAAGGGTGTGTCCCCATACGTGCGAGATGCAGTGTCGCCGGAACAAGGTTGACGAACCTGTGGCAATCAACCCGCTCAAGAGATTTGTGGCAGACCTGGACCGTCTCTCGGACGATCCCTATCTTCCAAGTGTCTCGGCATCGACGGGAAAAAAGATCGCCATAGTGGGTGCGGGTCCTGCGGGACTTTCTGCCGCATATTATCTCAGGCAGAAGGGACACGAGGTTACCGTACTCGAGATGAACGAAAAGCCCGGCGGAATGTTGCGGTACGGAATTCCATACTACAGATTGCCTGAAGAAGCCCTGGACAGGGAGATCGAACTGATACTGGACCTGGGCATAGAACTCAGGTGCGGCCGCAAGATGGGCCGGGATTTTTCGTTGGAACAGCTCAAGCAGGATGGGTATGACGCTGTTTTGCTCAGCGTGGGAGCCTGGTCGTCATCCAGCATGAGGGTGGAAGGCGAGGACAAGCCAGGAATCATGGCGGGTATAGATTACCTGTGGCAGGTGGCTTCCGGTGCGACCCCTGAACTGGGCAAGAGAGTGGTCGTGGTGGGTGGAGGAAACACCGCCATTGACGCCGCCCGTACGGCCAGGCGTGCCGGTGCCGATGTAACCATCTTATACAGGCGTACCCGCAAGGAGATGCCTGCCGAGGACTACGAGGTGGACGAGGCACAGGCCGAGGGAGTGAAGATGCATTTTTTGGCTGCCCCTGTGGCCTTACCTGGTGATGGCAGGGTGGAAAAGATCAGGGCCATAAAAATGAGACTTGGTGAGCCGGATAAATCAGGTCGCCGCAGGCCGGAGCCTATCCAAGGGAGCGAGTTCGAAATCGATGTGGACACGGTCATCTCGGCCATAGGGCAGAGGCCCGATCCATCATGTTGGCAAACAGCCACCGGGCCTGGTGCAACTCGTTGGAACACTGTGGTTGCCGATGAGCGCACCTACCAAACCGATGTTCCATGGGTGTTTACCGCAGGTGACTGCCTTACCGGAGCAGCAACAGCAATCGAAGCCGTGGCAGGAGGAAGAAAGGCAGCCTTGTCCATAGACAGGTTTGTAAGGGGAATGGATTTATTGCCCATAGGCAAGCCGTTTTCGGATTCCATTGGGAGGCTGGAGGATTTGGACGATGACATGTTCTCCTCGGTGGAACGTGTATCCAGGGTGAAAGGACGGGAGATTCCCGCACAACTACGTCTGGATAACTTCAACGAGGTGGAGTTGGGCATCGACAAGGCCCAGGCCCTGCTGGAATCAAGTCGTTGCCTGGAGTGTGGTTGTACCGCTGTTGACACGTGTATTCTGAGGGCCTATAGCGAAGAATTTGAAGTTGACCTGGAACGATTCGATGTTCCTCTGGACCTGAAGCCCGTGCTCGATGCCCATCCGTTCGTCAAGTATGATCCGAACAAGTGCATACTTTGCGCCAGGTGCGTCAGGATTTGCCTGGAGCAGCAGGGCATAGGAGCATTGGGGCTCGTCAACCGCGGCTTCGACACTACCGTGCAACCTTCGTTGGGCATGGCCCTTATCGATACGGAATGCGACTCGTGCGGACAATGTGTCGATGCCTGTCCCTCAGGCGCCATGGATGTGAAGCGACCTTTGCCCAAACCTGGTCCTTACCTGTCTGACAACAAGCAGATAGCTTGCGGTTTTTGTTCCATGGCCTGCAGGATGAATCTGGAGATGGCCGGCTCTCACTACGTGCTGGCGTCGGCATTTCCTGGTGCTTTTCATAATCGTGGAAACCTGTGCGTGGATGGAAGGTTCGGCCATAGGTACCTAGAGACCCTGGAGCTTTTGAGCAAGCCAAAAGTTGGTCGTGGTGAAGAAGAACATGTTGACACCTGGGCGCACGCCCTGGATGTTGCGGCCGATGGATTGCGGCAGGCTGTGGAGAAAAAAGGAGTGGCAGTACTGGTCAATGGCGCGTCGACCAACGAGGAAGCATATCTGTTGGGACGTTTTGCGAAAACAAGTCTTGAATGTTCTGATATTGTCCTGATGGATGAGTTGGAACTTTGCGCCACTGCCGAAAACAACCAACCTTGTGTAGACGATCTACACAAAGCTGACCTGGTGTGGGTGTTGGGAGACGATCCGTTCGAGACCGTTCCCGTGGCTGCAATAGAGCTGTTGTCAGCGGCAAAATCCTCCACGCCTTTGCTCGTTGCAGGCTCACGAGCGACAAGGTTGGATGCCGAAGCGTATCGGGTATTGAGGATAGGACGTGGTAAACTGGCCGGATTGTTGGATGGATTGACCCTCTACCTGAAGAAAAAAGACAAAACGATTTTGTTCGATCTGGGTATGGAATTGGGATTCAAACCCACAGTGTTGGCCGAGGTTGCAGACAGGCTGAAAAAAGCGAGACGTCCCATATTGGCTGTGGATGACGCCATCGGTGCCGATGTAACAGAGTCGCTGCATAAGCTGTGCAAGGCCGCTTCCAAACAGCGGGCAGTTCTTTGGTTGCGACGCGCAGGTAATTCCATGGGTCGGGAACTGATGGGGCTACGGCCTAAATCCCTGCCTGGTGGTGTCGCTGCATCTGATAAAAAGTGGTCGAAAAAAATAGAGAAGGTCTGGGGAGAACCCTTGTGTAAGGCTTCTTCCAAAAGCGGAGTGAAAATCCTTCAAGGTGTGCGAGATGGAGATTATGGCGGGCTTTTGATCGTAAACACCGATCCTTTCGATTGTCCTGTCGTGGTGGAAGATATCCCTGATGGGGTTTTCGTGGTGCTTGCGGATCTCCAGGCCAGTACTCTATCCGCCAGGGCTGATGTTGTATTGCCAGTAGGATCGGTAGCCGAAAGCCAAGGGACCATGACAGGCCTGGATGGACTGGTCTTGCCCACGAAAGCGGTGCGAACGCCAGTGGGCACAAAAACGTTGTTCCAGTTGGTCGGTGCCCTGGCTGATGCCTGGGGTAAGTCCATTCCTCTTGGAAAACCTGGGCATGTGTGGTCTGAAATGGCGAGGCTGGACGCTTCTTTTGAAGCGTACGGCAGCCGGAATCTGGACCTGGTGGGAACCAGGTGGAAGTTTATAAAATAGGAGGGCATCCATGAGAGCAACCATTGCCTTTGGAATCGGCTTGGCATGTGTCACCTTGTTTTTACTGACTGGTTGCGAGAAGAAAAAGCCAGAGCCAGTAAAGGTCACGGCACCCAAGGGATCTGACGAGGTCAGGGCCATGGTGGGACGTGAGGGAGGTGAACTTGGTTTTGCGGACAATGGCGCCAAGCTCATAATACCCAAGGGGCTTTTGCAAGAGCAAGTCACCATCTCTTTCAAAAGGGTTCAACCCACTTTCGATCTTTCCGGAAAGGATTTCGTTGGAAAGGCTTACAGGGTGAGTCCAAAGCTGACCTTTGCACCTGGCGCCGCCGAGCTGCGAGTGCCCGTGGACAAGACCTTGCCGGGTCTCGTGTCGGATATTCATTTGCAAATGTATTACTACGACAAGCTGCATTCCGAGGGTCCGGCCGGACCGTCCTTCGTTCATTCATGGCAACCCCTGCCCATGGTGAAATTCCTGGGCTTTAGCCAGGACCAGAAATACCTGAGGTTTTCTCTGTCAGAGACGATTTCGGACCGGGGGACCAAGAACCCCTTCGGTTTGCTCCAGGTGGGATTCGACCTTCAGTGAATTGTAAAATCCAGTTTTTACCTGGCGGTAGATTTTGGTTGAACCACTATTTGAATAATGCTTCCAATTTTGCCTTTGCCTCTTCCTGGTCGTCATCGGCATCCAGCATTCCTGTTCTGGCCTCGAACGAAGCGCAGAAGTTGGCTTTTTCCCTGTCAGGGACGTACTCGGTAAGGTTTTCCCTGCACTGATTGTGAGCGCCCGGATCCCAGAATCGACAATTTTTGCAACAGCGTAAATCCTTGTCACATGATGGGCACGTGTCGGCACGAACCACCTTATCGATTAGCACGATCTCGAACCCGCAGCTCCAACAATAGAGTTTCTTTTTCGTGGTGTCTGACACTTTTCACCTCCACTCTGGTTAGACGAGATTAGGGGTTGGATGAGATTAGGCCAAGTTCAAACATTTCACAAGTGCAAGCGCGGAAATTTTAGGACTTGCAGTAAGGGTGTAATGATGAATCTCCTGGTCAATGGCCTCTTTATCCAGGATATAAAACCAGATTCAGGACTCCTAAAGTCTTTTTATAACAAGGATTTAGCTCAGAAAGCAGTTGACACCTAAAGTTGACTCTGGCATCTGTAAAATGCACGGCGCAGCAAGTTGAGTTGTAGCTGTTGGCACTGGATTGAAAAAACGTAACTGATACGCCTTATTCCGCTGAGTATGTTTTATTCCTTGGCGGGATAGAAAGGATGAGGTAGCAAAATGAGCGAGGAGAGTTGCGTGCTGGTGGTCGGTGGCGGAGTGGCCGGATTGACTGTGGCCACAGCCCTGGCCGATAGGGGGCTGAGTACTGTACTGGTGGAGCGCAGCACTGAGCTTGGTGGGCATGCGGCCGGCTGGGCGTGTATGGCCACCGACGAATGCGCCAGGTGTTCTGCGTGCATGATCGAGGACGCGATTCGCAAGGCCCTCGATCATCCGGGGCTTAGGATTTTCACAAATGCCGGGCTGGACGGGGTTACGGGACGAGCCGGTGCCTATGAGGTATCCCTAAGCCCATTTGGTACCGGAGCCATAGCTTGTGGTAGGCGAGCAGCACTGGTCCTTGGTTCCCCACATAAAATCGACGCACGTTGCATCGTGTTGGCCACTGGGTTCGATGTTTACGATCCGTCCGTGGAGCCGCTGCTCGGATACGGCAGGCTTTCCGGGGTGCTGACCCTCAAAGATATGGATGCTGCCCTGAGACGGGACGAACTCGACAGTGTTTTACCCGAAAGTGGCGATGCGCTCAGGCTGGGGTTCATCCAGTGTGTTGGATCCCGCGACAGGGTCAATGGGCGTGGATATTGTTCGCAATTTTGCTGCAGGGCTAGCATAAGAATGCTCAATAGATTACTGTACCTGAGGCCGGAGCTTCAAGCGGTGGTCTTCTATATAGATCTTCAGCTCATGAGCAAAGAGTTCAGAGTGTTTTACGAAAGGGCAAAGGAGCGGGTCCAGTTTGTCCAGGGCGTACCTGCCGAGGTCTATGCATCTGGCAAGGATTCGACCTTGAAGGTATACGGCAGCGCACCAGGCGAGGACAAGGCGCGGGCTTTCGAATTCGACAGGATAGTCCTTGCAACAGGTATATCACCTGCTTCTTCCAGGCAGCAACTCAGGGACCTGTTTGGTATGGATGAGGACTCATTCGGCTTCTTGTCGGTGCCAGACGAGGAAAAAGGAATTTTTGCTGCAGGGGCATGCGCGGGACCAACCGATATGCAGGGCTCCATGCGCATGGCCATGGCCACGGCATCCCGTGTGGCTTCCTGGCTTGGTTCCAAGGAAGGAGTCTCCCATGTCGACGCCAGGTGAGAAAATCGGTGTTCTCTTAGAGACTTGTGAGCCGGATCTCAACGAGTTGGTGCCGCCGGACAAACTGGTGAGTATGTTGGCTGACGAGCATGGGGTCTTGGTCCTGTCTGCTCCATGCTGGTCCGACGAGACCTCGGTTCAGCGTATAAGGAAAGCGTGCGTGGAAAATAATTTGGATGGCGTGGTCATATGTGGTCCATCACCCGAATCATCCCAGGTCTCGGATTGGCTCGAAATCCAGGATCGGCAAGAGGCTGTAGCTGTAGTACACGCTGCCATACATGACCATGTTTCTCCTGACGGCAAAGACGATAAAAAAGCCCTGGAAAAAATCGAGCGACTGGTGAGGATGGCCATAGCCAGAGTCAGGGGATCTTCGCCCGTAAGGGTGATGGAAAAACCGGTCCAACGAAAGGTCCTGGTCATAGGCGGAACACAAGCGGCTTTTGAGACATCGCAAAGATTGGCCGGTTCGGGGTTGCAGGTGGTTATGGCGGAGAGTAAACCAGCACCATGTGTGTACCCACTGAATCAGGATATGGTAAAAGAGCTACGCTCGTCGAAAAACGTAGATATCATAGAAGATGGATCCATCGAATATGTGGATGGAGCCGTGGGAGACTTCCATGTCGAGCTAAGTACAGCGTCCGGTCGAAGGTACCTGGAGGTAGGCGCCATAGTAGTGGCAGTGGAACTCGAGACCTTCGAAAGCGCAAAATTGCCAGGTGTAGATAGCGAACGGGTGCTGAGTCTGCGCGTGTTCGGACAGCAATTACAGGATGGTGGGGGAACTGCGGATTCGGTTTGTATCCTGCTGGACCGTGGGGAAAACGAACGGATATGCGCTGCAAAGGCTGCGGTTGAATTCGCATACAAACACGCCAAGGCGGGAGGTAAGGCAAGCATCGTCGCAAGGCACATGCCGGTTTATGGAACACAGGGCCAGCAGATCTATGATGAAGCGAGAAAGGCTGGGGTAAGGTTTTTGAGGGTGGCCCAGGAGCCATCAATCGAACAGGGTGCAGGATGCATCAGTGTGAAAATCACAGACACCGTGCTTCCTGAAAAGCAACTCTCCCTTCAGGTGGATCGCTTGGTGTTGCCCGAATCCATGGGCCCCTCAAAGCGCCTTGCGCGATTGGCACACGTACTTCACCAGCCCCGGGACCTGATGGGATATTTACAGAGCGGAAACGTTCGGCACAGACCGGTTGGCTCCGCAAGGCTCGGGGTGTTTTTTGTGGGCGGTTGCCACGACCAGTGCGAGCCGGCCCAGGCCTCCGTCGAGGCGCGCGCTGTGGTGGGTAAGATTCTTTCCCAGTTGCCGGAAAAAGAGGTTCGAGTGGCAACGGAAAAGATAATATACGACACAGGACATTGTGCCAGGTGCTTGAACTGCGTGCGTTCCTGTCCCCATGGCGCCATTCATCCGGACGAGGAGGGTCACTGGGTGGAGTTACTGGATGCTGCTTGTTGGCAGTGCGGAATATGTGCATCTGTTTGCCCTGGATTGGCCCTGGAGCACGCGAGGGTGCGTTTCGACCAGATGCATCATACCTTGCACGTGGCCACAGCCGACCTGGCACAATCACCTCCCGTAGTGGCGTTTGCTTGTCGCCAAGGAGCCATAAGGGCAATGGATGAAGCCAGGCGACAGGGACTGTCGCTTCCGCAGGAACTGTTGGTGGTGGATGTGCCGTGTGCCGGGTTGGTCAGTGATCGCATTTTGCTGGATGCCATCGAGCAGGGAGCCAGGGGGGTAATGGTGCTCGGTTGCCATCATGACAATTGCCGTTCGTTATGGGGTTCGGACCTTGCCGGATCCAGGGTCGAAATACTTCGTAAAAAGCTTGCGGAGTTGGGAGTGGAAGAACAGCGAATCTGTTTTCACCCGGTAGCTGCCAACGAGGCGTTCAGATTGATTCACCTGCTTGGTGATGCCATGGGTGAATTTCCCGAAGGCCGTGCCTTCGAGCCTGGGCCATATCGTGCAGTGGACGGTGATGAGTTTGGACAGGAGGTGATTCATGGCTGAGGAGTGCGAAGGACGTTCTTTCCGCGAGATGGATTCTTTACCCTTACGGCGTGCTTTGCTCGATGAGGCGGCGTGGTTGGCGGACCTGGATTATTGCATGAGTTGCGGTAAGTGTACTAGCGTGTGTCCCCTGCATGGTTTTTCGTCCATGGATCCCCGTAAGGTTGTAAGGTTGGTGATGCTCGGTCAGGAGCAGGAAGTCATCGACTCGGATTTCATATACCAGTGTACTACTTGTGAGCGATGTTCTTATGTTTGTCCCATGGGAGTGAAGATTGGAAACATGATTACAAGGGCTCGCTCCATGCGCCCTCGTGACAAGGTGCCTGGCGGTAGCCAGAAGACTGCGGATTTGCACAGATCTGTGGGTAACAACATGAACTTGAGTACCGAGGACTGGCTCGAGACAGTGGACTGGATGAAGGAAGAAGCACAGGAGGATGTGGAGGGCCTGGATTTTCCCATCGATGAACCAGGATCGGATTACTTCGTCACCATCAACTCCAAGCTGCCTCAGTATTACCCGCTGGATCTTCAATGCATATTCAAGATATTCCACGCTGCGGGCGTCAAGTGGACCATGCCTTCTGAATGGTGGGAGGGGACGAACTACGCCATGTTCTCAGGAGACCTGGACACATGGGAATATACCTTGCGAAAACAGGTAGAGCGGGTGGAGCAACTAGGTATCAAGTACATGGCCTATACCGAGTGCGGGCACGGTTATTTCGCAACGCTCGCAGGGTATAAGAAATTCGGGATAAAACCCAAGTTCGAAGTGGTTCACAAGGTAAATCTTTATGCCAAGTGGTTGCGAGAAGGGAGGTTGAAAGTCGATCCCAGTCGCAATCCCCAGAGGGTCACCTTGCACGATCCCTGTAATGTCAGCCGAAAGGCCATCATGAACGGATTTCCTGATATAATGGATGACAGTAGGTATGTACTCCAGCGGGTTTGTGAAAATTTCGTGGAGATGTGGCCTAACCGTGAGCATAATTATTGCTGTTCCGGAGGAGGAGGAGCGCTGATTTCCGGCTTTGCCAAGGCCCGTAATTATTATGGCCAGGTCAAGATCGACCAGGTGGACAGGACCGGAGCCGACCTGGTGTGCGCTCCTTGTGTCAATTGCCACGACGCCATAGAGGGTCTGGCCACGGAGTTCGAAAAACCCTGGAAACCTATTCACCTTTGGGCGTTGTTGGCCAACGCCCTGGTTTTCGATTGACAGGAGGGGCCATGACTGAACTGAAAGTTGGAGACAAGATTATAGCCCTGGACGAGGAAGGTTACTTGAAGGATTTCGAACAATGGGATCCGGACGTGGCGCATGTTTTGGCCCCCAGGGAAGGAATCGACGAGTTGACTGATGACCATTTCATCGTGCTCAATACTATCAGGGATTATTATAAAAAATTCAAGGTGGCGCCCATTTTGAATCTTCTGTGTAGGGAATGCGGCAAGAGTTACCGCGAAGTTCATAAACTGTTTTTGGGAAAACCTGGCAAGCGGGCAGCAAAGATCGCCGGTCTGCCGAAACCATCAGGATGCGTTTAGGTCCGGTGCAGTTGCGTGTTATCATCGGCTGTACGCCACGCAAATGGCTGTCGCTCCACCTGCGAGCGGCTGTTAGTTGATGTTCGAAAACCTCGATCCTCTTAGCATCATGTAACATGCCTGTCATTCCCTGAAATTTTTATTTCCTGAAGTGTAATATTTAGTCTTTAATTGTGATACTGGTGGATAGTTGCCAGGGATTTTCAAGGGGAGAGTGTCTATGCTGACTCGTACACTAACCAGGACCATGGCTTTTTGTTTTTTGTTTTCCAGCCTGTCGTTCGCAAGGGAGCATGTTCCAAAGGTAGTGCTTCCGGGGGTGCGTTGTTATCACGGAGTGGACAAGGGTGTGGGGCAGGTGTTGGGCAAGTTGGAACGCAATTGTGCATATTATCATCGCAATGGCACGCTGCGGGTGTGTGT
>CAYSLH010000153.1:0-11636 GCA_964431605.1 uncultured Myxococcales bacterium | reverse complement strand
TCCATATCAAAAATCTGATATTTCTTGTTCTCTTTCGGTTTTCTTATAGGGGACGGAGGTATATTTGACGTGGAGTAACTATCCAATAATAAAGAGAATAATTATTTTGAGGGGCAACTTCAGGAATTGGCACTGGTCTTGCTTGTCTATGGGGTGTTCATGAAATGACAACTTATTTACGCATTACAGGAGTAAATTTCTGGAGGAAAAAATGAACGGTATGAAAAAGATGAAGAGATTGGCGGTGGCAGTTCCACTGTGGTTGAGTTTGTGGCTGGTACTGGCCGGTGCTGACAGGGGCTGTTACATCACAGAGCCTGATTGTGGATCGCTAAATGAACAGGCATGTACTGCAAATGAGTCCTGTCAGGCTGTATACGGATACGATGACAGTATATATATGGATGGGAAAGATTCTGCTCCATTGTGTGGTGAGTCCACAGGCACGAGATGCATGGAACCAAACCTGGTTTTTCTCCAGTGTATGGATGCTGATGATGATCCTTGTGAAGGACTCGAAGAACAGGAATGTTGGCGCAGGCCTGCCTGTGAAGCCGAGTATATTCAGAACCGTGATGATTGCCCTATGCAAACCAGGTGTTTTGGCCAGGACTATGTTGGTTGCCATGTTCGCACAGATGAATGCCAAAGCGCGGATGACTGTTACGCTTATGACTATGCGGCCCCGGGATGTGAAGGATTCTACTTTACTTGTGATGCTGGCCAGTGCATCGGGCACTGTACTGAGAATGGATGTCGTTCTGATGAGGATTGTGCTGAAGGCGAGCACTGTGCATTCGATGAATGGTGTGGCGACGGGGAGCGGTGTGGAGTTGGCCACTGTGAACCAGGCAACACCGGTTGCCAGAGCGACGATGACTGTGCTCTGGGTGAGCGATGTGAAATTCGCTGCGGCAATGGCTGGTGTGACGGCCAGTGCGTAGAAGATGAGCGCGAGTGTAGTTCAAACGAGGACTGTGACGAGGGTGAAGTCTGCATTTTTGATGAGTACTGTGGTGGGGACGAGTATTGCGGAGTGGGCCACTGTGGACCTGCCAACACCGGTTGTCAGAGCGATGATCAATGCGGCTTTGGCGAGCGATGCGAAATATACTGCGGTAATGGCTGGTGTCATGGAGATTGTGTCGCAGATGAACAATACTGCGATTCTGATGAGGATTGTCCAGATGGTTTCTATTGTGAGTTGCTAGACGGATGCGCACCTGGCTCAGAGGATTGCTATCCATATGGCGTTTGTGTTCCGCAGGGATGCCAGGCGGATTCAGACTGTGCAGAAGGTGAAATATGCGTTTTCGATACGAACTGTGGTCCTGACGAAAATTGTGGGATGGGTCGTTGCGAGCCGGTGCAGAGCGGGTGTGAGTCCAACGCGGACTGTGCAGAGGGTGAAATATGTGTATTTGATGATTGGTGTGAGCCGGATGAGTATTGTGGTGTAGGCCACTGTGAGCCCGCTCAGGTCGGTTGCCAGAGCGATGATGATTGCCAAGAGGGTTCATATTGTGACCCGGTTCCTTGCGAGATGCCTGGAGATTGTCCACCGGCCGTATGCCAGCCAGGAGTATGGACGTTCATCGAGCCAGTACAGTGCGGCGGAAATGCCTGGGAAATAGATGCTGCAAACAATCCCGAAAGATACATGGAGTGTTATATAGATTGTGAAGACGGAATGGACTGTGGCTCCTCTGCTTGGGAAGAACTATGCAGGGTCAGGATATATTTCCTGTACAACGGAATTGCGCTCCACGATCTGCGTGATGTTTGGCAAGGTGGGGATAGCTGTGCTGCATGCGATTGTCCTCGCGGTGACGTGATATACGCTCTGGTGTCTACGTACCAATTGGATGCTTTGCTGAGTTACGGATTCCAGGAATATTTACAGAACTGATGAATTCATGAGATGAGCCGGCAGCTTTGACGCTGATTACGGCTGATGATGAGGACCCTGCATGATTGCAGGGTCTTTTTATTTCAATGGATTGCAGAATTAGCAAGCACTTCACCAGTGTTTTTCGAACATCAAGTATTCGGTTTGCTCCATCCCCATATTGAGATAGGTGGAATGTGCCTTTTTGTTTGATTCCATGGCGTATAGGCGAAGTCCACAAACACTGCCCTGCTCCATGGCCAGTGATTTCAGGCTGTGGAACAGTGCACTGAAAACCCCCTTTCGTCTTTGTTCCTCCAGCACAAATACGGACTGTATCCACCAGAACATGCCGTTTCTCCAGTCGGACCACTCGAATGTGACCATTAGTTGTCCGACTCGATAGTTATGGTGCTCGGCTATGAGGTAAAAGCCTCGTGAGGGATTTTCAAGCACAGCCTTGACTCCGGCTCTGACGGTATCAGGTTCCAGTGTCTTGTTTTCAGTCTCTTTTGCCATGTGCAAGTTGCATTTGCAGATGAAGTCCAGATCGTCTGCTCGTGCTTTTCTTATATCAAAAGGGGCCATCGAAAACTCCATGAAAAAATGTTCTGAAACGATTTCCTTCGTTATACCTTCCTGAGGTATGCTCATCAACATCAAGGAGGCTGAATGTTTATTTCAAAAAAAGAATTGATCAAAAACCTTTCGCTTATTCCATTGCTCGTCACGTCGATAAGCTGTGGACAGTGGTATTCAAAGTACGGAATCAAAGATGACAAAGAGCTAAATAGCTTCAGAGCCGTGCCCAAACTCATGAAGGCCTTGAAAAGTGGAAACTGCTACGATGGTATGAGGGCATCAGGGGTACTAGTATCTGTAGGCGAACAGGCAAGGTCTGCATTCTTTGATTTGGAGCATTTTCTGAAAAGATCCGAATGTACATTGAGACAGAGGGTTCCTGCAGCCATTGCTCTTGGTCAGCTTGGAAAACCCGCATTCAATATATTATTGAGGGCCCTGATATCAAAAAATGGCAAAATCCGTTACTTGGCCGTGGTGGCTTTGGGGGCCATGAAGTTCAAAGAACCGGAAGTCATTATTTTACTCAATCGGAAAATCGCCTCACAGGATCCTCTGGACTTGAAATATGCTGCAAAACAAGAGGCCTTTGTTTCTTTAGGCAAACATGGCGAAAAGGCCTACAAATCTGTTCCACTTCTTGTAAAGTTGCTAGATGAACCCCAATGGCGGGTCCTTTCCATGGATGCATTGGTAGCGATTGGGATTCCGTCCCGAATGGCCCTGGACGCATTGAAAAGCCTGGCTGAAAAATCTACTGACGAGGATTTCAAAAACGAGGTGATGAGAAGGTATTACGCGTTGATGTCAAAAACCACCAAATCCCGTGAGCACCAAAGCAAATGAGCTATTTGCAGTCGTAGTAACCCTTGGAACTGTCGTATCCGCAGCTTTTACCGTACTGGCTACAGTTGAGCGAATTGACCTTGTCGTTTTCACACCAGACCACCGAACCATTTTCACAGCGTCCTTCCCATGTCTCGCCGTGGCAGGGATCCACTGGCTGAGCATCACGGCAAGCGTAATAACCCTTGTCCGAATCAAACGTGCACTGTTTGTTTGTGGCTGAGCAGTCTTGCTGGTTTACCTGGTCGTTTTCACACCAGATGACAGTCTGGCCGTCACAGCGTCCCTCGTAGGTCTCACCGTTGCAAGGATCCGTGGGTTGAGGATCTTGTTGTGAATCCATGCATCCATAATATTTGTGTTCGTCGGAATACGCACAGACTTTTCCGTCACTTGCGCAGTCTTGTCGATTGACCTTGTCGTTTTCGCACCATACAACGGTCTGGCCATCGCACCGTCCCTCGTAAGTCTCACCATTGCAGGGATCCTGCTGAGGATCGGGATTCGGATTGTCTCCCAGACCTATCCAGTCCAGGTATGCATCTACCCGTGTATCCACACCGTATTGAGCACAGTACTGGTCACCGTATGACGTCACGCCCGCCACAAGGTATTTACCGTTGGAGTCGCGGTAAAACGCCGGTCCACCCGAGTCACCGTTGCAAGTGTTTGCATTTGGATCTTCGTATCTGAACTGAGTGGAGGTGACACCTGATAGGGCCATCCACACAGCACGCTTTTTACCGGCACCTGTTTGGTTGTAACCGTTGTCAACGCCATAGCCCACAAAGAACAATTGGGTTCCAACCCAAGATGAATCCATGTTGGTCACCACGCCCATTGGCTCTACGGGAGCATCCTGCGCCAAGTGAACCAGAGCTATATCATTGGTGATGCTGCTGGCGTTATATCCAGGGTGGGGTTCGGTAGAAGACACTGCTAACAATGCCTGAGGGTTGTATCCATCCGGTCCTATGGCAAACTGCATCCTGGAGGCGGAGAATCCGTCTACACAGTGACCTGCCGTCACTACGAGGCGAGGGCCAATCACTGTTCCTGTGCAGTGCGGATTTCCATTATATACGAGCATCCCAACAGCAGGTAAACCATCATAGCTCGAACCTCCCACTATTCTGTTGGTATGTTCCGCAATTTGTTCGTCTGCCCCTGTGGCCTTTCCATTGTCGGAACATGCTGAAATACTCGAAACCAAGGAGACTGAAAAAATCATTGCCAGGATGCTTCTCATGACTACCTCCAGTAATTATGGCTTCCTCTTGAAGCGGCTTTTTGGCAAGCAAAAATTGCGCCAAATGGTGACATTTATCATGTATAGCCTAACTATATGTAAAAACAGTAGAAAAATTTATTCAGATGACGCATCGAATCAATCAAATCCGTCCAATTGTGACAATATGGCACATGTGTGCATGTTCCTGTGCCTTTGATCCTTTCTACTTGTCGGATTTATTGAATATTTTTCGCTCTGCAAATGTTTTTCATGGGGGTGGACACTGGAGGTACCAGGTTGAAATAAACTGGCTTGAAGTTGATTAGGCAAATGAAACAGGAGGTTATCAGTTTATGGGGTTTGTTCTAACTTGAAGGAATTAAAAAAACGCAAAGCGTCTGAAGCCATGTCCTCTGACATTGGATGGGCTGTCATCAGTTGGATGGTATTTTGACCAACCCTCAAAAGTTTAACCCGATAAAGGGTTTTTCCGAAAGGCCCTGTGCCGGACATGGAGAATGTCATGGATTTGTTACCGTTCATTTCCTCTGATTTTTGTTTCAAGATTGTACCAGAGATTTTTTTCTGGAGTTTTTTCACTGTGTCATCGAATTCCTTTTCCGGGTCGATACCGTTGGCAACCCTCAATGGCATGTTTGTTACTACAACGGAATATGCTGCGTTATCCTTGATGGAGAGGTAAGCGGTGGTTGTAACGAGACCATTGTCCGTGTCTTCTTTTTTTTGCTGTTTTTTGGGTTCGGTCGGCATTAGAATTTCGAAACCGGCAGATGAGCTGCTCAGAACATACCATGCCTTCATTTTATCCAAACCGCTGTTTTGTTTGTTCGCTTGTATTGTACTTTTCTGATCTTGTTTTTTGTCACAGGATAAACCGATGAGTGAGATACATACGAGCATCAGGCATGTTGGCAAAACAGTTTTCATTGTCTCTCCTTGGTGCTATTTTTCGGTACGATTGAGTATACCAGTAAATCATTCGTGGTAAACAGTTGTATACCAACTTACCAGAGGGAGCCGATACCATGGTTGAGATTGCCAAGAAAAATGGAGTGCCTCAGTGTACATTGGACAATTTTGAAAAAGATTTTGCAGACAGGCATCTGTTACATGGTGTGGTTTCAAAGTGGGCGCAGGACAAACCAGATGCCCTTGCCCTAATAAACGCAGAGACCAAGGAGGAGGTGACGTGGAAGCGTTTCGACGATACCACCACGGCCCTGGCCCTGAAGCTTCTCCAAATGGGATTTTCCAAGGGTGACTATCTGGCTACCAGCCTTCCTTTGTTGACCGAGCATGTTTTTCTCGAGTATGCCTGTTTCAAAATCGGGGTAATAGCGGTACCCCTTGATTTGAGGTTGAAAGGACCTGAGGTAATTCGTTCTTTGGGACTGGTGAAAGCAAAAGGTTTTGCTTTCCTGGGAAAGACGCCGCTAGCTGATTTCAGTGCTTTGGGTAAGGCTGTTATGGACAGTTGTCCTTTCGTGGAGCACTTTATACAATTTTCTCCGCCGGACGAGGTCATAGGCGGAGCATCCTCGGCTTACACCCTTGCTGAAGATGCAAAAAAACTGGCCCAGCAAGTCATGGAGGATCCCGCGAACTCAGATCTCTTTGGAAAATACAGTAGCATACTGAACTCCATCGACGAAAACCACGGTGCCCTGGTGATTTTCACCACAGGCTCCACTGGTTACCCGAAGCCGGCCTTGCTCTCTCATCGCAACATCACCTGCCAGAACATGTGCCAGGCACATGGTATAGGTATCGACGAGAATGCTGTCATGTTGGTCAATCTTCCTCCTTCTCACGTGGGTTGTCAGACCGAGCAACTCATGACCACCCTCTGGAATGGAGCAACAGCGGTAATACTGCACATATTCGACCCGGAAAAGAGCCTTAAGGCTATCGAGGATTACAAGGTTACGGTCTTTGGCCAGATCCCGGCTTTGTTCAACCTGGAGTGGCGTTTGCCCAATTATGATTCCTTTGACTTGAGCAGTATAAAGTTTGCTATCTATGGCGGACAACAGGTCTCACGTCAGTTCCTGGAAAAGCTTTCTTCCATGGCTCCTGGTTTTGGTACTGGGTTGGGATTGACGGAAACAGCAGGCTTTTGCACTTATTCCCCCCTCGATGGGACGGTGGACGATATCCTTGCCGGGGTCGGTTATGCCATGCCTGTATATGACATTTCCATCAGGGCCCCTATGAAATCCGATGGAAGCGCCGGTGATGAAATGCCCTCAGGAAAGAATGGAGAAATTTGTTTCCGTGGGCCACAGACTTTTTTGGGGTATGTCAACGCACCGGAGGACACAGCTAAGACCATCAGCACGGATGGCTGGTTGTATACAGGGGATCTTGGTTCATACGATGATAAGGGACTGCATTTTGCCGGGCGAGCCAAACACGTCATCAAGCCCAAGGGTTATCAGGTATTTCCAGCCCAGGTGGAGGACTTTTTCTGCGAGATGAAAGACAAGGTCGCAGCCTGTGGAGTGGTGGGTGTGGAACACGAGATTTTCAGCGAAGCAATAGTTGCTTTCGTGGAGAAAAAGCCGAATGCGCTTCTGGATGAACAGGAGTTGAAGGAATATTCTCGTGGGATTGCCGCATACATGCGTCCTTTGCACTACATTATCCTGGAGCCGGGCGAGCTTCCTCTCAACAGGGTTGCAAAAACAGACTATGTGCTGTTGAAGCAAAGGGCCAAAGAAGAGGTAGATCGATTGAGGGAAAACGGGGGCTGGGACAAACAGTAGGATTCTTGAAGGGAAGATTCCCTCCATCAGCTAAGGTGGTGGTTGCACAGTCGGTTGCCGAACGAGGATGTGATGCGTCGCGTAAAAAGGATAATCCTGACACTGCTACTGGCTGTGGTCATTTTGATGATCCTCAAGCTGTTGCCGCAGGAAAGCAAACTACCTGCGAGAAAGGCTCGAAAGTTATCGGACGGAGCGTCTGGACTCGTGGTTCGTGTGGTGGACGGAGACACATTGAAGGTTCGTGTCAGAGCTACTCAACAGGTTGCTACCATAAGGGTACTGGGGATCGACTGCCCTGAGTCCAGAAAAAACTCCAAGTGCCAGCGTGATGGCAAGCAAGGCCGACATGGCTGCAGATGGCAGATTCCCAGGGGGAAAAAGGCGAAGCAATTGGCGAAACACTTGTTGGAAAATGAAACCGTCACGCTGGAGTGCGGTGGAAAATGTAGAAAAGGTTCTTATGGAAGGTTTTTGAGATATGTCAGGATGAAAAACGGCGTTGATTATGGACAGGAGATGATCCGAAAAGGCCTTTGCGAGGACTTTGGCTGGAAATATCCCCACAAAAGAGCCACCACCTATCAAAAGGTTCAGGCCATGGCCAAGAGATCCCATGGGGGAATTTGGAAGCAGGCCCTCTAGATAGTTTGTTGGTTGTTCTTTTTTTGTAGTAATATCAACGGTAATCGTGTAAAGTTACGCTTTGCGTCAAATAGCTTGTATGACTCTTGATAGGAAAATATTGTCTGAAATATTGCATGTGAGGTGATCGATGAAAAAGTTTTTTACCATGCTTAGTTCGATTTTGTTATTACAGACGGCTTTCAGTTCATGCAGTAGTGAAGAACAAGGAGATCCCTTCGAAATAGTGGATAACTGTGGCCTGGAGGGTAAATCCGGCGAGGAAAAGATGACCATCTGTGATGTTCCCGAGGATGGAAAGGAAGACAGTCTTACGGGAGCAAAAGGATTGCCAACCAGCGTGGATTCGTCGGAGACCGCTGTGTGGGAAGTGAGAAACCAGTGGGATGATACGGACACGGCCGAGGCCAGACAGGCAGGCATGGCGTGGGGTGCCAATTCAGGTTTGACCTGGGATGAGAAGTTCGATCGCTGGGTCCAGTCAATGCAAAAAATCCCTGGTTACAACACATATTACGATACATTTGAGCTTGTCACACCATGGGGAAAAACCATCCAGGCTCCCTTGCTCGAGTGTGCCGAGGTGGCCATTTTTCTTCGTGTGACCTTTGCTTCTTGGTATGGTCTTCCTTTTTTCCTGGAGGCATCCGATTCGAGGGGTAACAGGTTGTACTTCGGCCATTTCGGGGCACGAACTGCTTCGGGCCGTTATGGGCACACTCCGAAGTTCAAGTCGTGGTATCATGACTATACCTCGTCGTACGATGGTACCAATTGGCCCAGCGATGAAAAACTCCGGCAGCGTAAAATTCCGGGCAATTCATCAGACATCCAGGGCTTCCTCGGTGATGAGGCACACGCCGGAGCTTATTTCGATGAGATATTCCTCAATAAGCGGGTGGGCTACTTCCTGTGTCTAACCTTGGCGTATTTCGGTTCCATAAACCTGGCATCTTCGGCCAATACCTACTTTTTGAAACCAGAGGCCATAAAGGCCGGTGATTTGCTCATCGAACGTTGGCAAAAAAGGGGCATTGGTCATGTGATGGTCATCAAGTACACAGCCCCCATCGAAGGTGGAAACTTGGAGGCGCAGATAGTCTCAGGCTCCATGCCAAGACGACAGCCCAAGTGGGGGGATTCGGCATCATCCAAACGTTATTTCACCTCCGACGAGTGTGGTGGGCCTGGAACCAATTATGACGGTGATTACTATTACAAGCTCGGTGGTGGTGTCAGAAGATTTCGGTCAGCCAAAATCGTGGCCGGTAGGTGGACGAACGTAGTATTGGACATCCACCGGAATGACTGGATCTCGGACCACGATTACGATGCCATAAAAGCAAGACCGGAGCAATTTGAATCATTGTTGGGCGAAGTGAGCCCGGAGCAGAAACGAGAGGTCCTGCTCAGAACCATCGAGGACAATCGTGAACACCTTCGTCTTTACCCGGCATCGTGTTCTGCGCGAATACAGCGTGAAGACGCTTTCGACGAGTTATACTCCCTGTGCCAAGAGCATTTCGGAATGACCAAGGCACAGACGGACAAGCAGTATCGCAAGTTGGAGGATTATGTATTTGCCGAGCTGGAGTACGAACAATCCAAGACTTGCTGCTGGAATTCCACGACGTCTGCCATGTACGATATTATCATGGCTTACAATGAGGAATATGTTCAGCAGGGTGGCTCTTGCCAGGAGCCGGTGGTGTTCATGGCTCGTGATGCCACCGGTGGCAGCGATGGTTATCAGATTTTCCGGGACTATGCCCAGTCCATAGGTCGCGGAGCTGAATGGGTTGACTGGAGCGAGGACGAGGGGTGTCCCCAAAGAGGAGTACAAAACGATACCCAGGCCGAGCATTCATGGATAGACTATTGCGAATTGGACCAGGGCGGTGGTGGGAATTGTCCTGACGAGTTCGATGGCAACAGTTCCATGGCTACTGCTGCCAGTATTAGTGCAGGAACCATGGATAACCTGGCAGTTTGTGACAATGTCCCGGATTGGTTCGAAATCAATGCCCCAGACGGACAGACTATTACGGTCACTATTAAGTTTACACATTCTTCGGGAGATCTCGATCTGGATGCCTTTGACTCGAATGGGAACAAGGTTGCTTCTTCGGCAACTACCTCCAACGAAGAGAGCATCAAGATGATCAAGCATGGTCCTCTTTTCGTGAAGGTTTTCGGCTACCAGGGTGATTCCAACAGCTATACCATGACAGTGAGTACGGATGGTGCAGGTGGTGGCGATGACCCCTGTCCGGACTCGTTTTCCGGCAATGACTCTCGTGAAAATGCTGCTGAACTGGGAGCTGGTTCATGGGATGGGTTGGAGATTTGCAATGGCGTCTCCGACTGGTTTTTCCTGCCTGCGTCACTGGGTTCTCAAGCCGTTGTGAGTATCTCTTTCCAGCATTCTATCGGCGATCTGGACATGGAAGCCTTTTCTGAATCAGGCCAGGAGTTGGCTTCGTCTGATAGCACATCCGATGAGGAGAGTGTAACCATAGATTTGAATGCGGACAGGTACATCATGGTTCTGGGTTATCAGAACGCTTCCAATTCCTATTCCCTCTCTGTCCAGGTAGAGAACTAAGGTGTATTTCTTCCAGTGAGCCCGAAGCTTGATGGATAAACCCCGAACACTATGACCTGAACACGGTCTGGCGTGTATGGCGGGTTGATACCATTCTTGGCAAAAGATCCTATCTATTCCAGGTGCCCCGAATCGATGGAGTAGAAATACGAGCTTGCCATACTTGCCTAACCATTTTACATAGCATGGTCCGACGATCCATGATAACGAGGGATTGATTCTCGATGTTGGGACTGGAGGAGTAAATGATAAAAAACATTTTTTTGTTTATTGCCGTGATGGGATTATTTTCGTGTGCCGGGCCTTCGGCTGAGAGTAGCAGGAGGGACAAGATGAACAAGATGAACAACAGTAAAGGGGTTGTAAAAGCCCAGGAGGGTGCAGAGTTGGAGCCGACTGCAACTGCCAAGGAATTCAAGAAAAACTGTATGGCAGATTTGGATGCTGCGAGAAAAGGGCTGCAAAAGCTCGAGTCCATCGAGGGTAGTAAAACGATCGAGACGGTTGTCGTCCCACTCGATGAGATCTCCAGGTTGCTTGACAGGGCTGGTTCGAAAGCTTCGTTGTTCAGGAATGTTCATCCTGACCCTAGCGTACGTCAAGAGGCCGAATGGTGTGAGCAGGAGGTCGGCAAAGTCGGTACTGATCTCGGGTTGTCCCGTCCTGTGTTCGAGGCCCTATCCGAAGTGGATCTTTCCGACGCGGATGATCTTACTATACGGTATGTCAAACACTGGCTGCGTGATTTTCATCGTGCTGGTGTTGACAAGGATGAAAAGACAAGGAAAAAGATCAAAGCACTCGAGCAGGAGCTGATAAAAATAGGGCAAGACTTTTCAAGGAACATACGCTCGGATGTCAGGTTCATCGAGGTTGATTCCAAAAAAGATTTGGACGGTCTTCCCGCAGATTTCATCTCCTCCCATAAACCTGGATCGAACGGTAAGATTCGGATCACAACGGATTATCCCGATTACATCCCCTTTGTCACTTATGCAAAGAGTGATTCGAAGCGCTTGGATTTATACAAGGCATTCAGAAACAGGGGCTGGC
>CAYSLH010000152.1:0-11659 GCA_964431605.1 uncultured Myxococcales bacterium | reverse complement strand
GAGCAGAAAGTCCGCAGGCGTTCATCATCGGAGCAACCCTGATAAAATATGTTGGCAGATACCACTGCCACTACGACAAACATGGTTGAACACACGGATGCTGAAAGCTTTGTCTTCATGTTTTATGGCGCGGTTATGGATGCGTAATTTACGGTGTATGATGTCCATCTCGAACTGGACAATTGCCCGTAGTTGAACCGGTCGAAGGTGAAACGAGGTGAGTTGGCCGTATACAGCAAGAGCAAAAGGGGTTCTCCTTGAGGGAGTGTGTCGGTGAGTTCGGCGGGAAGTTGAATCTGTGTGATATCTCCTGGAAGCACTACTCGCCATAGGACCTTGGGCATCAGTTCCGATGTTTGTATCAAGACCTGAGTGAGTTCAGGCGTGGGGCCGTCAAATCGCCAGGAGATCAGTCCATCTCTGAGGTCTCCATCCTGCTCGGGATGCACCAGGGTGGTAAATCCCAAAAACGGTCCCATGTCCACCCCCTGGGCAAAGTCACCGGATTGACGCCGGAACGTATAAGAAAGGGGATAGGAACCGCCTTTGCTGGCCAGGCCCACGAACAGGAAAGAATTTGCAGTGGCGGAAGGAAGCCCTGTCAGGACCAGGTCCTGGCTCGTGCCCTGGGCATGGGAGAGATAGATGATTCCATCTACTCCCAAGTCAAGGCTTACGTAGGCGCCATACTGAGCTTCGGTCTCATCGTCGCCCAGGGGTGGCTGTACCAAGTGTACCAACACTGTCTGATCCAAGGCAGTGGACAGAATTACGTCCTGGCCATCTACAGGGTTTTCGTCGATGAGTTCAATGCCCCTTTTCGTACCAAGCAGGGCTGGAGTGAACTCGTCTGTATCAGTGTTGAGCGCACCATACAGAGCATAGAGGGAGTATTGTCCCAAACGCAGGGGGGCGAACTGGAACATGCCCCCATCCTCTTCGATGGCCGTTCCCCTGGGTTCTCCACCATAAGGTGGAACTGAATAGATACTGTAAGAAGTCATATAGATCCTGGCTTCATATGAAATGTTCGGACCGCTGGGAAGCCCTGGGATGTCTTTGAATCCAAAAACGCGGCCGGTGATGGACGAATATGTCACCTCCACCTGGGTCGGATCTATGGGTTGTTGTTCGTTTGGGTAGAGGTACACCGTTAGATTGGCTGCGTTGAGCCCTGCTACTGTCATGGCTTCAAAACCTTCCTTGCCAATGGAGACAGTGACTGCCCTCACAAGAGATGGGCCGGAAAACGTTATTTGACCTCGCTCATCCGTGTGTCCCACTAGCGATGGCTCGTCTATTACCACAGTCGCATCCTGCACGGGGGCACCCCAATTAGCCCATGAACCCTCCAGGCATGTGATGTTTATGGAGCCGTTCATGGGTCCGCCTGATGCTCCACCACGGTCGTTGGTCGGATCGAAGTAGGAAAATCCTGCTGGTAGTGTCGCTGATTGTCCTTCTATCGAAACCTCGACGTTCACCTCCCCCGGTGTACCAGGCGGAGTCCTGGCCGTGGCCATGGACTGGGAGAGTACCTGAACGATGGTGCCTTTCTTATCTCCAAGGGTTATTTCCATTCCAGGGCTAAACCCGCTGCCAAACACAGTGACGTAGGTTCCACCGGCCTGGGCCCCCGTATCCGGTTCAACCCTGGATATATGAAGGTCCGTGGTATAGGTAAACGCCGACTCGAGTACCGAGCGGCTATCGTTATTGCTCAATGTTACGTCTACCGTTCCAACCGTGCCGGGTGGTGTCTGTCCGGTCAACATGCTGTTTCCGAAAACTTGCACGTGGTCGGCTTGCACCCCACCGAAGGCCACTTGGGTATCTGGACCCAACCCCTTGCCCGTGAGAGAAAATTCAGTACCGCCTTCGGACGGTCCAACCACCGGGGTGATCTGTTGGATCTCCAGGCTGGAATAGTACCTGTATGCGTCTTGGGCAGTGGCGGAATCGGACGAGGTCAGCACTCGCACCGGAACCAAACCCTCGACTCCTTCCGGAACCGTTACGCTTATGGTTCTGTCGTCGATAACCATGACATCTGTGGCGGGCTTGGTGCCGAAGAAAACTCCGCTTATGGTCTCGGTGCTGAATCCGTCTCCTGCTACCACGACCGGATTGGCTCCTTTTGTGGGTCCAGCGTTGGGTGCTACCCCTAAAACGCGCAAAGCTCCCGTCGGTTCATCCAAAAATATGAATCCTCCTGGCAGGGTGTCGTTTTGAACCACCCCTTTGACAACGGCATCCACAGAACCGGGCAGGTGAGCAGGGGTGGTCGCGTTCATGCTTTGTGAAGTAAGAATATCGACATCCACAGCGTCACTATTGTCGAAGGCGAGCTTGCAACCTTGCTCGAAATGATCCCCGGATGCAACTAAGTTGGTGCCACCGGTACTTGGACCTGTTGATGGATACAGCGAGGTCAAGCTGGGACGTGGGTGGTACTCGGCTGCGTGGAAAAGAAGGACTAGTCCATTGCGGTTGACCAGCCGTACATCGATCTTGCCAGGTGATGCTGGTGGAGCAAGTCCTGTAACCCTTGTGTCCGATTCCACCGAGATTCCCGACGCTGGCATGTCGCCAAACAGGACAGTTGTGTCCTGGGTAAAACCCGTACCAGTCATGGCAAAAGGGGTTGCCCCTTCCGAGCTGAAGTGTACCGGCTCTAAAGAATCCACCCGAACCGTATCATAGTAATCGAAGCCGGCTGCCAGGGTGACCCTGCCATTGGGATTTTCGACTGTAATATCGGTAGGGCCGGCGATTCCAGGTGGAGTGCGCACACTGATCATATCATCGCGGATTACCTCGATATCGATGGCAGAGTTGTCTCCAAACCATACATCCGTAACATCCCTGACGTCGAACGGACTTTCCCCGATGCCGTTTACGAACCCCGATCCAAGGATGTTTGCCCATGTGCCGCCCTGAATGGGACCCCTGGAAGGAAGAACCTGCGTCAAGGTAAGTTCCACTGGCCCGGAATCCGAGTCCTGAATGGAATCTGCATCAGAAGGCATGTCGTGGTCCGTGAAGTCTCCTCCGTCGGAATCCTGGTATACCTCACCATCCTGACCTGCGTCTGGATTGGGAGAGAACGAACTGCAACTTTGTATCATGGCTATCAAATAAAGGGCCATGATGATTCTAAATAGCATTTTCATGGCCATCACCTCTGATTATTGTGTTTCTGGAAAGTAACGGTCATTTCGTAGTTATTGCTTACCTGAGTATCTCCATAGACTCTGATGAAAAACCTTGTTCCAGGATCATTGTCGGAGAAAACCGTCTCGGAATTACCAGCGGTGGCTGACCTCATGACCAAGGTATGGCCGTCTCCAGCCAGCAAGTCCAGGTCCAGGTCTCCATCCAGGGCAGGGTAGTCTATGCGCACCACCAGGTCAGAATCCGTGGGTCGTTGCAGGACGTACCAGTCTTCGTCCCTTGGGCAAATGGCCAGAGGACCATAAGTCCCTTCGGTAATTGGGGCGGCGGTAAGAGGTGCGTCGTTGGGTTCCATATCGTCATCATCGCATGGAACACCCCTGGATAATGTCACGATGAAGGAATATTCGGCCTGTTCGTCGCTAGTGGTTGCCCTGAGCCTGTATAGACCATCTTCTGTTGCCACTGTGTCGATTAGCAACGAGTCTTGCTGGATGACTTCCGTGAATTCGACATTGAAAAGGGCGATGTGGAAATGGTCAGCTGCCAGAAAGTCGGTGTTCACTATGACCTGCAACCTGTCACCCCTGGCCAGTTCCATGCCGAACCAGTCCACATCATCTGGGCACAATACCAGTTCCTGGGTTCTTCCGGGAACTAGAACTGATGGAGCCATGGGGTCATCGTTGGGCTCCATGGGATCGGGTCGACAATCTTGTGACACGCATCTTCCCGACGGTGGATCACATATGGTGCCGTCCGGACAGTCTGCCGACGACAGACAATCGGGGGGCTTGGTGGTGCATTGGTATGTCTGTGGATTACACACGGTGCCGGGATAGCAGTCGCGATCCGTTACGCAAGAATTTTGCCCCTCGCATCGATTCGTATCCAAGTTGCATCTAAGTCCAACTCCACATTGTTGGTCGTCATAGCATTCGACACACCTACCAAACTCGTCGCATACCATTGCGAATCCACCGATCACGTCTGCTGTCTCAGGAGTGCAGGCACTGTTGCACCTGTGGTTGGCCAGGTCGCAAACCTCGCCTTGTGCACAGTCTTCGTCCCTGTTGCATCCCAGGTCCAATACGCACACAAGGTTGAGCTGATCGCACCTTTGGCCGGCTTCGCATTGGTCATTAGAGGTGCAAGGGACAACGTCTTTGGAGTCGGTACATTTTCCCTGGACACAAAACCATCCAAGGTCGCAGTCCTGGTTCAATGTGCATTCACCTACGAAGATGGGATAACAAAGGCGTTCGACCGGCTGACAAAACTCGGTTACAGAACAATCCCTGTCCCTTGCGCAGTGGCCACATATTCCATCCACGCAGCCAAGCCGGGCAGGGCAGTCAAGGCGATCCGAGCAAAAGATTGCGTCCGACCCTCCATCCAAATCATGGGTATTGGAAGAACTGCACGATCCCAAAAGCGCCAACAGCATGGTAAATAACAATGCTGCTGAATTTTTCCGCAATTGAAAACAGAGCCTTGGCATGTCAGTTGCTCCCCGCTTGCACGTCCACCGTTCCTTCGGGCCACGTTATGTTGGCTGCATGCCACGTCTGGAGTTGCTGGGTGAAGTCGTGGGATATTTCGGCTACCAGGAACCCGTCTACGAATACTCTCAGTGTAGCCTTTGTATTTTCCTTGCCGGACGGTGTATGGGATGCGAAGTAATTCACCATCACCGAGTACTCGCCGTCCATGGGCTCTTGATATCCCAATGTCTCAGGTCCAAAGCCTGCCAGGTCGTCACGAATGAGTTGGGGATCATCGCTTGGATCACCTGGTATACCCCAGTCGGGTTGGGGATTGGCCCAATGACAGTCCAAAAATCCTCCTATTGTGCCGCCTGGAGCGATAAAGTGCAGGTCCAGGTCGGCGATTGGCGAGTCCCATACCAATTCGACCAGTAGTCGTTCGGAAGGCAAGGCTGTAATGGTGGCTCGATCCGGCAGCAGGGACCGAAGTCCGGTGGAATCTGTAACATACAACTCGGCTTCATAAACTCCCACCAGATCTGGGGTGAAAGAAGTCTGGGGCATGTCGATGGAGACAAGCTGAGCGGAGCTTCCTTCGGGTTTTCTTGCCAGACTCCACGAATAGGAAAGAGGAAGATCCCCGTCAGGGTCTGTGCTTGCGCTTGCATCCAGCATGACCTGGACCAATGGGTCTGTTTGTTGGTCGTCACCCGCGTCTGCGACGGGCGCCCTGTTGAGTTCAGCCAGGAGTCGAACCTGAGTCTCCGGCTGGTATGGATCAGCTGCTTTTATCAGCAAAGTCCCTTCATCGGGAGGCACGCTGTGAATCGCCGGGCGATAGGCCAACAGCAGAACCGCCTGATCGCCCTGGGCGATGATAGCCGGGGTAGCTGAGGAAGACTGGATTTTAAAATCCGGGTTGGTCCCGGGGACTAGTTCTATTGCTGTGATGGTCAGATCTCCGTTTCCAACGTTTTTTATGAAGACTTGGCCAAGACCAACGTCACCCGCATTGACCTTTCCAAAGTCCACAACACTTGGAGTAACCTGTATGGCGCCCCGCCGCCATCCATCGCCTCCCAATTGAACCTGTACCATGGGATTGGTCTTGTCGTTGCTCTTTATGGATAATATGGCTGTGAACCTCTCCACGTCAGGCGGGTGAAAGCTTACCTCCACCGAGCCCTGAAAGCCGGCATCGATGCGGTCATCAATGTTCGATACGGAAAAGGCGGACGCCTCGTCTTGTTCGATGGTCGCGGTCAGGTGCAGTCTGCCTGTACCGGTATTTTGTATGAGAACTTTGCGAACATGGGTGTCGCCAACGGCCACTGCGCCGAACTCGAGCTTTTGTTGGTTTATTCCCATGATTGGAAGAGCCTCGCCCAGGTTAGAAGTGTCACATGAGTATAAGGACGAGGCAATCATGGCCAACAGAAACAGACTGTTTGTCCGATGGAGCATCAGTAGGTCTCCACGTCCGGAATGTAGCCCACTTCTATGACCGCCCCGAACGGAGGCACTGCCCTGCCGTAAAACCTTATACTGGCCGTGTCTGGTTCGTATGCCCAACCGTCAGGAAGAGATTGACGTAGGATGCATGTGTAACCGTAGAGATCATTATCTGCCTTGCAATCGTCATAGATGGTATCGCAAATGTCATCGGCAGGGGGAGCTGCGTTACATGCCGTTTTCATCCACACGGCAATGGATGCGGGCTTTGCAGGTCCGTTCAATGCAAAACTGCGTTTGAGGCCTGCCGCTGAAAAACCGAGAGCGTCCAGGTTGGCGGCAAAATCCTGTTCACAGATGCTTACCGCCATGCCCCCTGACTCGGTCGCCAAATCAAAGTACCTGGTGCCAGGGTCGGCATCCGGGCAGGAGCCTGGTTGAATTTCCACCACCGAGGCGATTTTGACCATGCCATCGTTTCCAATGCCTTTGATCTGCTCGAACCTGCGCAGGTAATAGGGGACTTCACCGAAGGATTTATCGTCCTCGTCCGAGACGAAGATGATGAACAGATATGCATCATCACGCAAAAATCCAATGTTCGCTGTGGAGACGAGAGGTTCGGACAAGGCAAGGCTGGCTGCATAAAAGCCCTGTTCGTCACCTTTGCCGTCGATGCCTACCTTGATGTTGTTGGTAAATACATCGGCGGTGTTAGGTGTAGCACGGCTGATGATGGGAACGGTTCCAAGGAGCCTACCTTGTTGATCCGTACTATAGACATCGGTGGAAATGACTCCGATGTGAAAATCGGCTCCAGTATTGGTAAGGTAATCGAAGAAGTACGAAAAATTTTCGGCAAGGGCTTGTTGCTCTTCTTCCATGGATGATGAGTTATCCACTACCCACAAAATATCCACAGTGGGCACGGCTGTTTGCTGGAAAACATCAACTTGTTGACCAGGGGGTGTGCGTACCTTGAACCTGGTATCCGAGCACGCACCGGTTATAAGTGAAATAAAGACAGCAGACCATAGAAGAAACAGTCTTGTTGGAGAAACTTTTTTCATCGTCTCCATCGTCATCCGTAACAGTGGTAAAAGCCACTGGTTGATACATTCGTATTATGGTCGGGTAGGCTTGCCGGTGTCAACCGCCTATGAAGCAGCGAATGTATCTTGTGAGCATTTTTCGTGGAATTCAAGTTTGCGATATGGGATCATTAATCGATTCAGTAAGTAAGGAGAAGGATTTATGGAGAGATTGATTGTCTGGTGATTGGATTCCCGAACCTGGTTCTTTCCTTGTGGCAATAACCCGTTGGGGTCGCGATCAGCACCAGGAGCTTTCTTACCTGGCTTCTTTATTGGGAGTGGGGGCATACGATCTTCGCATGCGAATAATGGGTCAGGTGCCTGTGGTGTTGGCAGAGCGACTTTCACATCAGAGCGCACAGAGCTTGTGTGACTTGTTGCAAACACGGGGACATGGCACTGTTGTTTGCGACAAGGCTGAAGTAAAGGCCGGGCGCGAGATGTTTCTCCCAAGGGATTTCGGTTTTTCCCCAACGGTATTGACCCTTACTGAAAACCAGGCTTCGGCTGGAAGTATCATCGCATATGATCAAATCGTAGCACTTGTGATGGCCACCCAGGCTGTGGAGGTTTTAGATGAGCAACAAAAAACGAAAAAGAAATTCAGTGCTTCGATGGCCATCGCAACAGGTGGATTGGTTCGCAAGAAAAAAGTGACAAAGCAATTACGTTCGAACCAATCCGAGCGGGAATCGGTTTTGTACATGTTTTGTAATGCCGAACCGCGACACGTTTTTTTCCAGGAGAGTCGATTGCATTACAAGGGACTGGGGCAATACATGGGCCTTAGTCGACCTGAAAACTTTTCCAAGTTGGTAAAACTTCTCAGGCAGAAAGCTCCAGGTGCCATGTTCGATGACAGCATGTTCAGGCATATGCGCCAGAGACGTTTTTCTTCCAGCGCAGGAGTAATAAAGAGTTCCAAGACAGTTCATTCCAACGCTTCTGAAAATGATCTCATCGCATGGTTGATCGTTCTGGGTCATCTTGCTATGCAGACGTAGGAAAGTGCGTAGCTGTATAATTTGGTGATCAATGGCGAATGAGATCCTGGAAAAATACAAACCTGCAGCTTCTGTAAAGACCCACTTGAGGGCCGCTGCCATAATGTGGTCATTGGTGGGGGCGACACTTAGTGGATTCGGTTTTTACTGGGTTTGGGATTCTACGCTTGGATACAAGTGGTGCTTTGTGATTGCTGTAGTGATACTTGGTATTGCCAAGTCCAGATGGGTGTTGGACAAGGCAGCAGATAAGATGGTACTTCGCATCCGTCAACGAGGTGATGGAAAATGCATTGGGGGATTTTTGTCTCCCTGGTCGTGGTTGATGGTGGTGGGTATGTCTGTTTCTGGAAGATTGCTCAGGGCTTACCTGTTGACCGAGGGATGGGCTGGGTTGATGTATGTGTTGGTGGGCATTGGGTTGATGCTCTCATCCAGAAAACTTTGGAAAACCGACTCGACATGACATGAGTCTCATTCTAGGAGTGGATAATGAATAATCAACTGGTACTTTTATTTCTGTGCTTTTTGCTTTGTCAGTGGCAATTCGGTTGTCAGAGCCAACAAGGGGAAAAGAGCATCGAGAATGCTTCTCTTACTGATGCCGTATCCTCGAAGGGGACTGAAAAAAGCTCGTCTCATAAAGGAGACGGTGATCAAGATGACTCAAAACAGGTAAAGAGAGTAGTGGAAATCAGATCGAAGAAGGGAAACGGTACGAAGGGTGTCACCAGGGCCCGCTATGTAACCAGGTTTTTAGACCCTGTGTTGGAAGAGATCAGAAAACGTGACCTGGATTGGCAGGATGCACAGTCTGCAAAGACCGCAGAGATAAGAAAACGGCAAAAGGCTGAAAAGGAGAAGAAACGCCTTGAAAAATTGCGCTTGGTGAGTTCCTTGCCTGCAGATCAGATTCCTCCTTCTCCTGACTCTTTCCATCAGATCGCTCATTTGCCCCCAGTGGCTCAGTATTACACTGGTACGTGCTGGTCGTTTTCCACGACTTCCTTTTTGGAATCAGAAGTAATACGCCAGACAGGGCAGAGGATAAAGCTGGCTGAGATGGCACCTGTGTATTTCGAGTACCTGGCAAAGGCACGCAGGTACCTGGACGAGAGGGGTGATTCGGTGTTCGGCGAGGGTTCCGAGGGCAATGCCGTGCTTAGGATGATCAAACGCCACGGAGCATGGCCCGAGTCAGCCTATCCCGGGGTGACTGCCAAGGATGGGCGACACGATCACCTCAGGTTGTTTCGCGAGGCTCAGGATTTGTTGGAATCATTGAAGGCCAAGGATATGTGGGATGTGGAGTCTGGAACAAAAATGCTGAGAGTGTTGTTGGACAGGACCCTTGGTACACCGCCGGAGCATTTCGAATGGAAAGGTAAGCAACTTGACTCCAAGGCGTTTTTACACGATGTGCTTCGTCTTGACCCGGATGCATACGTGGCTTTCGTGTCAACCTTGAAAAAACCGTTTTATAAAAGCTGCGAGTTCGAAGTACCAGATAACTGGTGGCATGATAAGTCCTATAAAAATCTACCATTGGACGAGTTCTATGGCGCGTTTCTAAACTCGGTCAAGGCAGGCTACGGTGTGGTGCTCGGAGTGGATGTGTCGGAACCTGGCAAGGACGGGCTATCCGACGTCATGTTCGTGCCAGACTATGATATTTCCCCGGAAAGAATTGACCAGTTATCCAGAGAGCTTCGAATATATAATGGAACAACTACCGACGATCACGGTGTTCATGTCGTGGGTTGGATGAATCACGCCGGGCACGATTGGTTTTTAATCAAGGATTCGGGCCGATCAGCAAGGCGTGGTCGTTTCAAGGGTTACTATTTTGTGCGAGATGATTACATCAAGCTCAAGGTTCTTTCTTTCATGGTTCATCGAGATGCGGTGGTGGATGTGTTGAAGAAGATCCACTAGTCAGTTACACCCGCGTGAATCTAAAATAGAGACTAATCTCCAAAGTCCAGTATCATTTTCCGAAGTTCCTCTGCAGCCTGGCGTGGGTCGTCGGCTGCCGTGACCGCCGTGACTACGGCGATGCGTCTTGCTCCTGCTTTCAACACCTTGTGGATGTTGTCTCTTTTTATACCACCCATGACAGTAAAGGGGATCTCGATGCTCGACGAGATCTTGGCTATGGCCTGGGGGCCAAGGAATTCACTCGCCCCTACTTTTGTCTTTGTTGAGAAGATGGGCCCGATGTTGACGTAATCAGCTCCTGCCTTTTGTGCATCGATGGCTTCTTGCATGTTGTGACTGGAGGCGCCTATGAGCAAGTCTGGAGCTAAAGACCTGGCAGCCCGAATGGGCAGGTCGCTCTGTCCCAGGTGAACTCCGTCCGCCCCTACTGCGAGCGCCACGTCCAGGTGATCGTTGCAGAACATCAGAACTTCCGGCGGAGTGATTTCCCTGATATGTTTTACGAGTTGGAAGTATTCTCTCTTTGAGAGGCTTTTTTCGCGAACTTGGAAAATTTTGCAGCCGGCCTCCAGGATGGACTGAACGATGGTCTCAGTGGATCTACCGCAGGAGTACTCCTGACCAGTAACCGGGTAGAGGTCCACGTCTTGGAAGATCTTGGTTCTTCTTTTTCTAAGCTCGCTCATGGGATTTTGTTATCCATTACAAGCACCGGGTCAAAATCCTTGTAAACCACGTCATATCCTGCTTGGCGAATTGCTGAGGCCACCTCCACTACGCTCCTCTGATCTTCGGTCACAAACTGACCTGTCTGGGCATCGTCCTGTCTTCCATATCCGCCGGGGGTGGTTCTCGACCCTGCGCTCATGCGGGTAATACCTAGTGGCAGCAGGTTGTCTCTGAGCCTGGCTGGTTCGCGAGTGGACATGACCAGTTCGGCGTCAGGAAACATGAGCCTCATGCCAACGATTATCTGCGTCAGCTCTGTGTCGCTGACAGGGTTCAAGACCGGGGTTCCACCTGGTACGGGACGCAATCGTGGGAAGCTTATGGCCAAGCGTGCCTGTGGGTAGCGTTTTTGTAAAAATGAGCCGTGAGCCGCCAAGATGCATGCTTCTATGGGTGCCGGCGTAAGCCCTAGGAGGCTCCCTATACCCAAGGATCTGAACCCCGCTTGTCCACCGTATTCTATGGCAGCCAGACGAAAATCAAAATCCCGTTTTGGACCTGCTTCATGAACTTTCGAATACAGCGCCCTGTCGTAGGTCTCCTGGTAGAGTACCAGCCCGTCCACGCCGGATTGTGCGAGTTTCTTGTATCCGTCAGGGCCTGTGGGAAAGATTTCCACAGAGAGGCTGGCTGCTTTTGGGCGCAGCAAGCTGGCCACCTGGCAGACGTCATCCAGGCTATAGATGGACGGGGCCTCACCGGTCAAAAGAAGCCAATGGCGCAGTCCCTGTTCAAAGAGTATGTTGGACTGTTCAAGAGCTTGCTGTGGGCTTAGACGTAT
>CAYSLH010000151.1:0-11675 GCA_964431605.1 uncultured Myxococcales bacterium | reverse complement strand
AGCACTTCCAAAGGCGGAGGATAAAATCGCGCCGAACATACCTGGAAAAACAAGAATAGATCCAAACAATGCAATACGAGTCCAGATCGGGGGGGCGTTCGGATCCAGGTTGGCTAATTGCTCTGGCGTAACCTTTGCGGTGATGGCGAGAAAACCTACTATGAACAGGTACACCAACGCTCCTGTTAACACCGCCCAAAGGGTGCCGCGAGGAATCGATCTCCTTGGCTCCCGAAGGTCCCCACTCATGCCAATGCCTGCAGTAAATCCAGTCACCGCCGGGAAGAAAACAGCGAACACAAACCAAAACCCGCCTGGTGCGGAGCGCTCGTAGTGTGGTATCAGTTCAGGACTCCTGAATCCCCCTAGAAGCACACCCAACACGAGAGCCAGCACCGAGAGCCCAACCGCTATCATAATAGGTATTTGAAGTTTAAGGCTGATATCAGCGCTCTTACCTGCCAGGGCCGTAACCAACACGATGGTCACGGCTGTCATCCACTGTATGGGAGGAGGACCCCAGGCAGGGGGCCACAAGAAGGCTATGGCTTCGGACAAGCCAAAGGAATATAGTGTCAAGCTCAAAGTCCGGCAAAGAAACAGAGGAATACCGATTGCTCCACCCAACTCCAGGCCCAAACTTCGGGAGACCATGTAGTACTCCCCGCCCACTCCCACTGTCATGTTGGTAGCGATGGCTGAAGCGGAAAGCCCGGTAATAAACGTGATACTGCTCGACACCACCACGATTACCAACGTGAGCAGCAGCCCGGCGTTGGCCACCACCCACCCAAAGCGCAAATACATCATTACACCAAGGATGGTAAGTACGCTGGGTGTATAAACCCCCAAGAAGGTGCCAAACTTCTTTACCGAACTCTCGGTATTGGTATTAGAAGGTTGCGCAGTGGCGCTCATGCCACGGGTCCTTTGGACTTGGTCTGCAAGTATGTCATGGTCGGCCCAATGTCATACAATAGATGGTGATCGTCAAGGCGAAATTTCCAAAGCGACTACAACACCAATTTTTGCCTGATCTTTCGAAAACAGCGGTTTATCCGAATGGGCTGGTCCGGTTATGTAGCCTATGGCAACAGATTTTTCCAGGACTTGTCATGAACAGACGACTGCTGGCAATATCTCTTATGGGAATAGATCCAGGAAGGTCTTTCAAGAAAAGAGGATTTTCATGTTGAGAATCATTTCAATCAATCTTTTTGCGATGCTTGGTATCTTACTGATTACTGGTTGCAGTGAGACAGGCTCTAAAAAAAATGACGGAGGTCAAAATCAGCGTCTTTCTGCCTACGAATGCCTGACAGCACCGAGCTGCGGCAGAATCATGGTGGCCGCCCACAGGGGTAACCACAAGGACTACCCTGAAAACTCCCTTGCCTCCATAAGAGCGGCTGCCCGGATCGGTGCCGATTTCGCAGAAGTGGATGTTCGTGATACCTCGGACGGCAGGCTCGTACTCATGCACGACAGCAGCGTAGATCGCACCACCGATGGAACAGGAGAGGTCAGAGACATGAGTTGGGAACAAATTCAGCAACTCAATCTCGACGGTGGTGATGCATCCGATCCTGAAAGCAACAAGGTTCCCTTGTTTTCAGATGTGCTCGCCCTTGCAAAGCAACTGAACATCATGATCTATGTGGATCAGAAAACGGATCGTTGGGACCTGGTGTTGGCTGAGATACAAGCCGGAGATTATGAACACACCGCGTTGGTGCGAGATTCCATCGACAACTTGGTTCTAATGAAAGAAGCCGATGACAACGTGCTGGTCATGCCTCCGTGCGATGACACAAAGCAACTCGAAGGATTCAAGGAACGCATTTCCAGCCTGTTCATCATAGAACTAAGCGGTGCACCTGACCAAGAGCTGGTGAGTGATTTTCATAGAGCCGGGGTGCTCGTGCAGCAGGACGTACTTGCCATGGGCGATTCCAAAGCATTGGTAGGCAACTATACTGGATGGAAAGATTACGTTGAGGCAGGTGTGGACCTGATACAGACGGAATACCCTTACCTGTTCATTCCTGCCCTGGAACAATGGCAACAGACCGGAGACTTCCCCGAAGAGGGCCCCCCGGCCATGTAGAGCAAAATCCTCCAGTAATTGAATTTACGATTCAGCCTCAAAACAAACTTCATGAACTAACGGGAAGGATGTAAAAGAGAAAACAAAAAAAATGACAAGCGCTACCGCCCAACACGAACAAGTGCCAAATCGCGTGGTTGAATGGAAGTCTTTTCCAAAGGTAAAAGACTATTCCACCTGTATAGAACACCCCACCTGCAGCGAGCCACCATAACGCGCCAGCAGGCAAGGCATGTAAAAGCGGCTTTATAGCTATGACCACCAACCAGCCCATACCCACGTAAGTAACCAGAGCGAGCCACCGCACCCTGTCTATGAAAAATAACTCCAACACCAGACCCACCAGGGCAAAGCCCCAGATGAGCCCAAATAACGTCCATCCCCATGCTCCCTTCATGGCCACCAGAGTGATGGGTGTATAAGAGCCGGCGATGAGAAGAAAAATTGCCGAGTGATCCAGTATCCGAAACACTCGCTTCAGTTCAGGAGAAGAAAAAGCATGATAGAAAGTGGAGGCCAAATACAAGGCAACAAGGCAAGCACCGTAAACGGAAAAGCTCACAACTCTCCAGACATCAGAGGATAAAACAACTAAAACGACCAGTGCGGCAATTGCCAATCCTGCTCCGATGCCGTGTGTCAAACTATTGAAAAATTCCTCGGTCCGGGTCTGAAAAACTTTTTTCTGGGATACCATGGACCCTTTGTGCTAATGGTTTGGAATTGTGTCAAGATAAATTGTATATTGGTCGAAGTTTTTGATTTGAAGTAACAGGCCTGGAGTGTTTGAACATGGTCAAAAAGAGAATTCCCAAAAGAAGAAAGCGAGAAGAAGAAGATCAGGACCAGACTCCGGCTATAGTTGAAATTCATGGTCCGGAACTGGGAAAAATCATTACCCTGGAACAAGAGTCCATCATCATCGGCTCCGGGAAACTCGCCCGGATACTAGTGGAAGACGATACCGTGTCATTGGCCCATGCCGAATTGAAAATCACGGACGAAAAAAACGTAATCATACGGGATCTGAAAAGCTCCAACGGGACCTTCGTAAACTTTGTCCCCATAGAAAATGTGCAATTGAAAAACGGTGACGACATACAGATCGGCCCCACCGTATTCCGTTTTTTCTCCGAAAACGTACAGGATGCCTGCAAAGAAGAACTGCAACACCTAGCAACCTATGATGGTTTGACCGGCCTTTACAACAGAAAAGCTTTCAAGGAGCACATGGAACTGGAGATCACCCGATGCAAACACTACGGCAGGGATCTATCGGTTTTCATCTACGGTCTTGACAACATCAGCGACCACGAGAGGGTCTTGGGGGACGTGGCTGTGGACAACATACTGGTCCATGTAACCCGGGTGGTGGCAAGCCATCTTGGAAAATCGGAATACCATGCAAGGTATGGAAATGATGAATTCGCAATTCTCTTACCTGAAGTCAACCAGGCAGAAGCTCTTCAAAAGGCTGAAATTATTCGCAAGAGCGTGCAGAACAGCCGGTTTACCTGGGCACAAGAGCCACTGAAGGTCACCATATCAATCGGAGTTGCCACATTCGAAAAAAACATGGAAGATGCCCAGGACTTCATGGATGAAATAGACAAAAACCTATACCAGTCGACCAAGGCAGGCAGGAATCGCGTCATCGGACTGGAAGGTGGAGTCACCAGGTGCAGCTAATGGGCTGTTTTATCGCACAAATCTAACTACCTAAGACTACACGGCTCGAATTTTCGACCTCTGGCTTGCCACAACGTCATAAAGGCCCTATCTTTAAGTAACATGAGGAGGTTGGCATGAGCAGTACCGTATGGATCACAATGGGTTTGGTTTTCGTGGCGTTGCTGGTATTTCGTAGGCTGGTTCCGTCCCTTGCGAACACCGTGGACCGGGCGGTGAAAACCAAAGACCTTGGGCCGGTTTTCGAAGCCATTGGAAAAAAGCCTGAAGCAGCCCAACCTGCTGCATACAACCACGCGGTAAGACGATTGTGGGATGGATATCACAGGGTTCTTGCAGTGGAGTTGATTAGAGAAATGGCGAAGAATTACGGAACCCAGCCCATTACCCAGTACTGGCTCAAACAACTGGATCAGGTGGAACCCAAGTTGGCACGCAAGAAGTTGGGTAAAAAGTTTTATGCCAGGTATTATATCCCAGAGCTTGCTTCACAATGCGGCCCGGCCGGGTGAGGCCACTAGAATCGACCACCGGTCGGTGGTCATAAAGGATCAGAACAAAGCACCATATGAAATCAGCAAACCTAGCAATCGTTTTCGTTGATATCGCGGGATTCACAGAACGTACGAGCAATCAGAGCCGCGCTCAGAGCGAACGATGGCTCGCCCGGTTCGAACAGCTGATCATGCCCTTACTCAGAGCCCTTGGAGGCAAAAGAATAAAAACCATCGGTGATGCATATCTATGCACCTTTGCATCACCTACGAACGCGCTGCTGTTCGCGATGGCGGCTCAGGATCGCCTGTGTGAGTATAACGGCACAGTCCAGGAAGAAAACAGATTCTTCATTCGTGTTGCACTGGGCGCAGGCGAAGTCAGACTAAAAAAAGGAGACGTATACGGAGAACCTGTAAACATAGCAGCTCGCATCGAAGCAATAACCCCTGCCGGGGAAATATGGTTCTCCGAATCCGTATACCTGGCCATGACAAAAAGCGAGGTCCCGGCACAAAAAGTGGGGGCCAGGAAGCTCAAGGGTATTTCCGAAGAAATAATGATATACCGTGTGCCGCCGGACAATGGATATCGGCTTTCTTCAGGCCATGATGCACAAGACGTACAAACGGCCACAGAAGAGTGGGGGCAAGACAGACTTCCATTTGGTGGTCTGGGTCTGAAACGTGCCGAGCAGAATGGTTGGGCCATGAGTATCGGAGCTGGGCAGGAACTCGTAGCACATGCAGGCAGAAGGGTTGCAAAGGGTCTGGCAAGGGTTCCCATCTGGATCTGGTCTTCCGGACTCGCGCTCGTTCTGATATCACTTGTTTTTGGATGGATGGCTACCAGCAGACCCCTGTCTTCGTGTATCGATGCCATAGATAATGCTCAGTTTTCGAAAGCCCAGTTGCTCCTGGATTCGGATCCAGACCGCATGTCTCCACTGGGAAAAGCCATTCAGGCAAGGATCTGGCTTCGGCAATCTCAACAGGTGGCAAAAGGAACCAAATTTCTGGAAGATGCCATTGCAGCACAGCCGGCCTTGTTGGCCGACGATGAAGTCATCGAGGACCTGGTCTTGAGCTTGAATCGAAGAAGAGCCAAGAGCACCATCGAATTTATTGCATCCAAGGTCGGCTCCAGAGCACTGGAGCCTGCGCTCAAAGCCACCATGGACAAACGCTACTGGCTGAGATGGAACGCCATCGAGGTTCTGAAAAAAATCGGCGAGGTGGACAAGATAGACTTAGCAGGAGTATATATCCTGGACCTGGAGCATGCGCAAAGATGCTCAGTGCGTAAAAAAGCCGCACAGAGATTGGCAGAACTGAAGGATAAAAGAGCATTGGAACCACTCGAGGCGGCACGACGTCGAAATTTTTTTGAAAACATTTGCATGGGTTCAACACTTGAAAACGCCATCAAGGCCATAGAAAAATAATTCTATTTATAGACGCCACAGATGGTAGTGGAAGCAAAATGCAAAAAGACGACATCAAGATACGAAATTTCAGTATTGTGGCACACATTGATCACGGAAAATCCACTTTGGCTGATCGCCTGATACAAAAGGCCGGACTCATAGACGAACGTCAGTTCAGGGATCAGCTCTTGGACGATATGGACATTGAACGCGAGCGTGGCATAACCATCAAGTCCAATACGGTCACCTTGCCATATACTGCTGCAGATGGCACCAAGTACGAGCTGAACCTGATCGACACTCCTGGACACGTGGATTTCAGCTACGAAGTGTCAAGGGCTCTTGCGTCATGTGAAGGTGTCGTGTTGATCATCGACGCAGCACAGGGAGTGGAAGCTCAAACCCTGGCGCACCTGTATTCAGCCATGGAGCACGATCTTGCGATAGTTCCAGTAATAAACAAGATAGACTTGCCGTCTGCTAATATTGAAATGGTCAAGGAGCAAATCGAGCAAGATCTTGGCCTGGATGCCTCAGAAGCGGTCCTATGCTCTGCCAAGACGGGACAAGGTGTCGACCAGGTTATGCAGGCCATCATCAAATCAATTCCCGCACCGAAAATCCAGGACGAAGAAGCTCTTGCCGCGCTGGTATTCGACGCCAGCTACGATCCCTTCAGGGGCACCATCGTCTCTTTCAGGATTTTCTCAGGAAAGCTTCGCCATGGTGACACAATCAGGTTTATGATCAACGATGCGAGCTACAAGACTGAGGAAATCGGAAAGTTCAAGTTGGGCAGGCAGCCGGTCAAAGAGCTTTCATCGGGCGATGTGGGTTACGTCATAGCTGGCATCAAAACTGTCTCGGACGTCAGCATCGGCGACACAATCACGTTGGATGAAAATCCTGCGACACAACCCCTTGCAGGCTTCAAGGAGGTCAAACCAGTCGTTTTTTCATCTCTCTATCCCATTGCCAGTGACGACTACCCGGGCCTGGTGGATGCCCTGGAGAAATACAAGCTCAACGACGCCTCATTGGTATACCAAAAAGATTCATCTGTTGCCCTTGGACAGGGATTTAGATGTGGTTTCCTGGGACTGTTGCATCTCGAGATCGTCCAGGAGAGGCTGGAGAGAGAGTTCAATCAGTCTCTCATCATGACCATGCCTTCTGTTCGATATCGGTTCACCCTCAAAGACGGGACACAGCTCGAGGTGGACAATCCCGCGTACTTTCCGGACCCAGCCAACATCGACGAATCATTTGAGCCATTCATCCGCACAACGATCATGATTCCCGAACGATACATGGGAGCCGTGATGAAGTTATGCCTGGACCGCAGGGGAGAAAACTCCACCTTCACCTACCCAACTCCCGGGAGAATAGAAATCAATTTTGACCTCCCTTTGGCCGAAGTTATCTTCGATTTTTACGATAAGCTAAAGAGTGTCACCCAGGGATATGGTTCTTTCGACTACGACATGATCGGATATCATTCGTCCGACTTGATAAAACTCGATATCCTGGTAAATGGTGAACCAGTGGATGCTTTGGCCACCATGGTACACAGGGACAGGGCAAGGCAGCGCGCACTTCAGATAGTGCAGCGTCTCAAGGATGAAATTCCCCGGCACATGTTCAAGATTGCAATCCAGGGAGCCATCGGCTCCACAATCGTGGCCAGGACCAACATCTCTCCATACAGGAAAGATGTGACAGCAAAATGCTACGGAGGAGACATAACCAGAAAACGAAAACTGCTCGAAAAGCAAAAAAAGGGGAAAAAACGAATGAAGCAGGTCGGCCAGGTCAATATTCCCCAGAGTGCTTTTGTAGCCGTGTTGAAAACGGACAGAGAATGAAAGAAAAGCCCGGCCTCTACCTCCATGTACCCTTTTGCAAAAGCAAATGCCCATACTGCGATTTTTTCTCTGTAACCTCGGATATTCGTGCACAAGAGATGGTTCAGGCCATGCTCGTGGAATTGGATCACCGTGCCGGGCCCATGGAACCATTCGACACTGTATATGTCGGTGGAGGCACTCCCAGTTCCATCAAACCGAGTCTCCTCAGAACCCTCATACGAGGTACTCTCGATCACGCTTCTCCAGAGCCCACACCGGAAATAACCGTCGAGATCAACCCAGCGGACGTAAACCATGCCTTATTGGAAACGTTGCAAGAGACAGGGGTAAACAGAATCAGTCTCGGCATACAATCATTTTCCGATAACAACCTCTCTACTCTTGGCAGACGACACGATAGCAAGCAGGCTTTTGAAGCCATCGAACTCATAAAGAAAAAGGGATTCGAGACCCTCGGTATAGACCTGATATACGGGCTTCCCGGTTGTCCTCACCGGGTTTGGAGAGAAGATCTCGAAAGGGCCTTGAGTGTAAAACCTCAACATCTTTCATGCTATGCCCTGACCATATCACCCACTACTCCTTTTGGCAGAGACAGATCTCTTGGTTTGAGAAAATTTCCCGGCGATAACACCTTGGCGGATCTTTTCATGGAGACATCTGAAATACTTACATCCTCAGGATACATACATTATGAAGTCAGCAACTTCGCCACCGATCTCGATTCCAGATCCCGCCACAACAGAAAGTATTGGCAACGGGTTGAATACACCGGCATCGGACCATCAGCCCATTCTTTCGCTTCGACCCAACGTTGCTGGAACATTTGCAACGTAGATTCATACTGTGAACAGGTAAGCAAGACAAAAACCGCCTTCATGGGTAAGGAATTGATCACTCCTAAACAGGCCTACATGGAGACGGTGGCTTTGGGAATCAGGACAAGCGAGGGAGTCGAATTGACAATATTGAGGGAACACGGGATTACAGATGAAAAGCTCCAAAAGCTCGGTGCCATGGGTCTGATCGAGACGGACAATCAGAGGGTCCGCCCTACCATCAAAGGTTTCCTATTGGCCGACAGCTTGGCAGCGGAACTCACCTGAGCAAAACAAATCAATATCCGGAGTCCACTTCGACCTTACCGGCGAACGCCCGATACACCCAAATGGTATAGCCCAACACAATGGGCATTCCGACCAACGCCATGACCAGCATCACCATCAAGGTCAATGAGGAGGAAGAGGCAGTGGAAATGGTCAGACTCAGCTTTGGATCGTTTATCGCAAAAACCATGTTGGGAAAAATACCGGCACCAACGGTAGCCATGTGAAAGGCTATGGCAAGGCTCGAAAAAACAAACGCCAGACCATATCTTGCTTTTGCCAGGTAGACCTTAATCAGTATAACCATGGCGAGACCAAGGGCTGGAACCAACCAAAGCACCGGCACCGAAAGGAAATTGGAGATCAGGTGTTGCTCGGTAACAACTGTCGTTACATGGACAACTAGCAAAAGAGACAAGTATGCCCACCACGATTTACTTGCCCATCCAGCAACCTGCTGAGCAAGCTCACCATCTGTACGAAGCTTTGCGAATATTGCTCCATGGGTTACGAACATGGCCAGGCCAAGCAACCCGAAGGCGAGAGCATACGGGTTTAGTAACGTAAAAAAGTTCCCCGTAAAATTCATCTGAGCATCCAGTGGCAAACCACGAACAACATTACCCAGAGCCACCCCCAGCAACAACGCGGGCAGTGCACTGCCTAACCAAAAGGCCAGGTCCCATCCTTTGCGCCAACTATCAGAGTCTTGCTTGTTTCTGTACTCCAATGACACAGCCCTGAAAATAAGCGCGAACAACACCAGCATCATAGCCAGGTAGAAGCCGCTGAACACCGTGGCGTACACATGAGGAAAAGCGGCAAAGATCGCCCCTGCGCCTGTAAGTAACCATACCTCGTTACCATCCCAAAAAGGCCCAACGGAGCTGAGCAATTTACGACGGTGCGAATCTTTTTTCGCAAATATGTACATGGAGCCAACACCGAGATCGAACCCGTCCAATATGGCGTAGACCGTCAGAAGGACTCCTATCAACAAAAACCAGGTAACCTCAAGAGAGCTCATGATGTCACCTCCTGCGATTTATCCCCGGACAGTGCGACATCATCCGGACCCTTTCTTATGGCGTTACGCAAAAGAATCCACCATACCCAGCCGAGCAGAGCATATACCAGCACGAACAGTATCAAAGAAGCCAACACTTGCCATGCAGGGACAACCACGGAAACAGCGTCTTTGGTTTTGAGCAACCCCTGTACGATCCATGGCTGTCTTCCCACCTCCGCGCTCATCCACCCAAGTATGTTACCTAAAAACGGTAAAGGCACTGTCAACATGGCGAGAAAAAGAAACAACCGCGACTGGTAGAGTTTCTTTTTCCACAGCAGCAATAATCCTAAAAAACTAAACCCGATGAAATACATCCCGATGGCGACCATCAAGTGAAAAGGAAAAAAGGTTCCAAACATGGGAGGCCACTCGTCTCGAGGGAAATCATTCAGGCCTTTCATCTCCGCTTGTGAATCTCCGAAAGTGAGAAACGATAGCAGGCCTGGAATTTCAACCGAATAATCCACCCGTGCATTTTGAGTGTCTGGAATCCCGAACAGCAACATGGGTGCGCCTTTTTGTGTATCGAACAATCCCTCGAAAGCCGCCAACTTGGCTGGTTGGGTATGCGCGACCTGGATGGCGTGATAGTGTCCGAGCCCCAACTGGGTAACAGAGACCACAAAAGCTGTAACCAGGGCCAATTTCATGGAGATCTTGGCCAGTTGTATGTGCCTGTCCTTGACGACAAACCAAGCGCTTACCCCAAGCATGAAAAAAGCCCCTGTGGCCAATGCTCCAACGACCGTATGAAAGTACCTGGGAATGGTCGATGGATTGAACACTGCATCGAAAAAGTTCGTCAAGTGTGCTCTTCCACCAACAATCTCGAATCCCGCGGGGGTCTGCTGCCAGGAGTTAGCCACGATAATCCAAAAAGCCGACAGGGTCGAGCCGATAGCAACCATGAGGGTGGATACCCAAAGGGTTCTTCTGGAAACTTTGTTCCATCCAAAAACCAATACCCCAACGAATACCGATTCGAGGAAGAAAGCGAATATTCCCTCAGCGGCCAAAGGCGCACCGAAAATATCCCCCACAAATCTGGAATAGCGCTCCCAGTTGGTTCCGAACTGGAACTCTAGAGTTATGCCAGTGGCTACTCCAACCGCAAAATTTATCAGGAAAAGCTTCAACCAAAACTTTACCGCTGCGCGATACTTCTCGTCATTTGTGCGCATATACCTGGTCATTAAAATAAAAATCAACCAGGCCAACCCGATGGTCAGAGGAGGAAAAATGAAATGAAAGCCCGCGGTAAATCCAAACTGGATCCTGGCTAGTAATGCTCCGTCCATGTTGTCGCCCCTTAAAAAAATACCCACCCGGCAAGCATGCCAGGTGGGCGTCTTTCAAGAAAACTATTTTTCTTCCACCGGTGGGTGGTAGACCCTCGATGCAAGTTCTCGATCGATCATAAACACTCCATTTACCGAATCGCCCACCTGCTTGAGTTGCTGCACAATGGAACTGGCAGAGGCTTCTTCTTCCACCTGTTCATTTATAAACCAATGCAGAAAAATCTCTGTTGCGTGATCGTGTTCTTCTCTTGCCAACTCCAATAATTTACCGATCATGGCTGTAACTTTTTTTTCGTGGGCAAGAGCGGATTCGAAAACATGTAAAGGTGATTCCCACTCCTTGGGTGGTTCATCTATTGCTCCAACCACGGCCCTGCCACCACGCTCGATTATGTAATCGAACAACTTATGCGCATGTGCCAGCTCTTCCTGGTATTGGATTCTCATCCAGTTACCCGCCCCACCCATATCTATGGAATGGAAATACGCACTCATGGAAAGATAGAGATGAGCGGAATAAATCTCAGCTTTGACCTGGTCATTTAGAGCATTTATCACTTTATCACTCATTTGAGCTAGGCCCTCCACAACCCGTGCAGGTTACAATATGC
>CAYSLH010000150.1:0-11746 GCA_964431605.1 uncultured Myxococcales bacterium | reverse complement strand
GATCCCGACACAGACTCGGATGGCATAATCGACGGGGTAGAGGACCACAACCACAACGGCAAGATGGACTGGAACGAGACCGATCCTCTACTCAAGGATACTGACTCGGATGGGCTGCAGGACGGAGTAGAGGATTTGAATCACAACGGTATTGTGGATCCAAAAGAGACAGACCCTCTGATGAGTGATTCGGACCGGGATGGGTTGGATGACGGAATAGAGGACTCAAACTCCAATGGGGTGATGGACCCAGGGGAGACGGATCCAACCAACCCGGATACAGATGGTGATGGTCTCGCAGATGGAGTGGAGGATTCCAACCATAATGGTACTGTGGACCCAGGGGAGACGGATCCGTTGAACCCCGACATGGACTCGGATGGAGTGACCGACGGTGACGAAGACAGGGATGGAGACGGTATCCTTGGCCATTGCACTACCCAGTGTAGCTCTTCTTCCCAGTGCGAAGCTGACCAGGTCTGTGCCAGGCATGCCCATGTCTGTTATTCCTCTGATTGTTCCGGGGGTGAGACAGATCCTTTTGACCCGGATACGGATGGGGATTCGGTGACGGATGACCAGGAAGCAAGTACTCTGGTTTGTTCCGCTGAGCAATTGAAGAAGATACAGATTCATTCATCGGAAGTGTCTGATTTCAAGTTGGCTATCGAGACCTTTTTCTCCGACATATCTAACTTGTCAGGTGGAGGTCGGGACCGAGGACTGGTGTTTTTCGACCCTGAACACCAATTGGCAGGATTTGTTCTTGACAGGGATACAACAGCTCTGTCTGTAGCCGAGCAGGATGCCCAGGATCGAATGACGATTTCAAATCTGGGAACCATTGGAGCTGTGTCGAGCAGGGCACTCGTAACTTTTGACGGCTACGACGCGCTGGTCACCAACCTGGACCTCTCCCTCGGAGTCGTCAGCCCGGTCGATCTCGTCGGTATGATGGTTGATGGGCTCGCAGGGTCTCACTTGGATTTTTCGGTGGTCTCTTCAGGTACATCGTCTGGTGAATTTCATGTGTCCTTGGAAACGGTTTTGAAGCCAGGGCGCTCACTGGTGTTGGGTATCGTATCGGCCCAGGCGCGGATGGACGATTCACAGCGGATCAGAATGGACGATGTCACGAATTCCACCGCCTTGGCAGGCTATAGTGATGGAACGGATTCGCAGTGTGACAGTTTCTTGTCCGTAGGGGTCCAGCCCGTAGAGTTCATCTGGGTCGTGGATAACTCTGAGTCCATGTCCCAGGAGCAGGCCGCCGTGTCGGCTGCCGCAGACGCCATGGCCGTTTTGTTGGAAAAAACATCCTTGGACTGGCGTGTTGCCATAACAAAGAGCGATCCCACCCAGGGTGGAGGGCTGCTGTTTACTCCTTTTACCCGTGATGTGGACAGGTTCAAAAGTGACATGATCCTGGTGGGCACGTCAGGCGCTCCAAACGAATACAGCTTGCAGATGGGGCTGGATGCCATAGACAACGCCATGCCTTGTTCAGCCTCTCAAGACAGGTACAAACTTAGATGTGGTGCCCAGGTGATAGTGATCGTGTTGAGTGACGAGGATGATCAAACCATCGAGAACGCATCTGGAGGTGATGATTATTCCGGCCTGCCAGATACCGAGACCGTCTCTGCTTTTGCAGAATCATTTCGTCAACGTGGCGCAGTCCTGTTCGCCATCGCAGGCTTGGATCCCAAGTGCCCCACGGCTCTGAACTCCTCTAAGGGAATAAACGCGGTTGTAAATGCCGTGGGAGGAGGCTCGGTGGGTTCTATCTGTGATCCTGACCAGATCGACAATGTTCAGAACATCGTCCGGGCAGCGTTCGGGGTCTCGAGCAGTTACCTTCTTGGTAAACCCCCCATCTCTTCTACTTTGAAGGTGGCGATGGTGCTCGATCCGGGGTCTGGTCCGGTACAGGTTCCCAGGAGCCGTACCGATGGTTTCGATTACGATGGAGTCAGCGGGTCCATCCTGTTCTATGGTTCGTATCGTCCCGTTGCCAGCGGTTTGGACGTGGTGGCTTCTTACCGGACGTTTGTAGATTGCCAACCGAGACCGGAGGAATGCAACGGGCGCGATGATGATTGCGATGGTTTGACCGACGAAGACTTTGATGCCGATGAAGACGGGTGGAGCGTGTGTGCTGGGGATTGTGATGACACCAGGAGCGAGGACCACCCGGGAGCCGAAGAGGTTTGTGACCTTTTTGACAATGATTGCGATGGACAAACGGATGAGGGGTTCGACGCTGATGGTGATGGTTTCAGCACTTGTAACGGAGATTGCGATCCGGATGATCCCACCGTTTTCCCGACGGCTTTTGAATTGTGTGATAGCAAGGACAACGACTGTGACGGAGAAACAGACCCTGATTGTGGTTGACATGAACATCGACCCCTAAAAGAAGTTTGACACTCATCACGGGAGGGATGACAAATGGTAAAAGCAGATCTGGTAGAGTTAGTGGCTCAAAAGAAAAGCATCAAATTATCAGAGGCAAAAAGTGCTGTGGATGCGGTGTTCGGTGCCATGAGCGATGCGTTATCCAAAGGTCTGGGTATCGAGATTCGTGGTTTTGCTTCGTTCAAGGTAAAGCAGTACAAGGGAAGAATGGGGCGCAATCCCAGAACCGGCGAGGTCATAAGAGTCGAACCAAAGCGGCGTGTCATTTTCAAGCCTGGAGCCGAGTTGCGAAATCGTGTGGATTCAGGGCATTGACTGCTCCATCACGTTGGCACAATATGTAAAGTGTTAGTAGCTGGACCAACTTGTTTTTAAAAAAAGTTCTTGCAACCTGATTCCGGATGTTATACATCTTGGAGTCTAACAAACTGAATTCCTTGAAAAAGGGCACAAAGGAGAGCCGGACATGGCGATGACCAAGGCGAACATCGTCGAAGAGGTCTACAAGAAGGTCGGCTTTTCAAAAAGTCAGGCCGCCGAGATCGTCGAGACCGTGTTCGAGACGATGAAAGAGACCTTAGAGAAGGGTGAGAAGCTGAAGATTTCAGGCTTTGGGAACTTTACTCCTAGGGACAAGAAAACAAGAATCGGCAGAAACCCCAAAACAGGTGAAGCCATCGAAATTTCGGCTCGCCGGGTTGTGACCTTCAAGGCCAGCCCAGTACTCAAGGCCAAGATGAACGAAAAAGCTCCCTGATTTGTTGGCGTTTGGGGAAACAGTCTTGGAATGGGCCCTTCGGGGTTGCGAGTTGGGGTAATATGATACAACTCCGAGGATGCTGAAAAGTATTTGTTTTTGGCGCGATCCCTTTATTTTTACACGGTTCTTCAGGGGAAGGGCGTAGATCTGTGTGGGATATGCCATGAAAACCGTTTTTTACTGATTCACTCAACAGGATTGAATCTTCAGAAATTTTCAGAAAGTAATAGTGAACGATCCGGCGCAACCGTGGCCGTTACACGACACCATGGGAACTGTCGTTGCAGGTGTGTCGTCAGTAATGTCCAACACCAAAAATACCACCGCTGCCGCCAAGGCTGCACTTCCTACTCCAAAAAGGATATTGGCGCCCAAGGCCATGTCGTCTGCTTCATGAAATCGCTCTTCAGCTCCCAGGGGATCTGCCTGTACCGCCAATGTCTTTGCTTGATCCTGTCGGTCTAGAGATAGCAATCCAAGGGTGGTAGCTGTTGCCATGCAGGCTGCTCCAACCCCGGCGACGCTCCACATGAGAGGATCTCTCCATGGAGAATTCTGAGATTGTGGTGCTGTGCGGGATATTGAACCTGCAGAGAGCTTTTTCGTGCTCTTAAGCTTGTCCTTGCGCTTTTCTGAAGGTGGGGGCTCGATTACCACCGCAACTGGTTTTACTTTCCTGGCTTTTAGGCCAAGCATGGACCTAAGCATATCGCCCGTTGCCAGCGCGGCATTTTCCGCCTCAAATTGTCCGTGCTTCTCTTTTTCCAGTTTTTCTCCCGGGACGTCGATTAACACCATGTGAACCAGAATTTTAGATCCATCGAAAGACAACTTCACGTCTCCGTACAGCAACCATCTGGCCTTGACAGATGCCCCCATGGAAGCGATACAGCCTGGTTCATAAGCACAGAACTCTAAGTTTTCAGCTGGGCTCATCAGAAGGTTGTTTGACAGTTGCTCCTCTGAGATGAGTTTGTATTTGCCGGATTTTTCCAACGTGACCAGAACTTCCGCATTCAATGACGGCAGCTTGTCGGCAACTGCTTTGTCTCCTCTCAGATCCAGGTGAACGAGAATGGGTAGGTCGCCTGGTTGGGCATGTGCAGAGCAAACTGATACAGAACAAAACAGTATGGTTGCCAAGAAAAGGAATTTGTTTCGCATAACGGTCATGGTGTCCACACCCTTATGGCGTTGTTGTTGGTGTCAGCCACCACCAACCGACCATCGGTTAAAAAAGCCACAGAACTTGGCCCGTTTAGTTCTGCCAGATCAGGCGGTCCGTCGCCTGCCCCTGCAACACCGCTACCGATTACGGAGGTTACCTGTTGTGCGCCAATGGTACGAATCCTGTTGTTGGATCTGTCTGCGAGCCAGACTAAGGAGTCCGGACCCAACGCGAGTCCGGCGGGATTGGCAAACTCGGCATCCTGAAGTGCTCCATCCAGGTATCCATATTGACCATTGCCGGCAAGGGTACTGACATGTCCATCCATGGAAATTATTCGTATCCTTTGAGATGATTCTTCTGAGACGAGAATACTGCCATCGTCCATTACGAGCAGACCAATGGGGGAATTGAATCTTGCTTGCTGAAGATCTCCATTTTCCAGGCCAGGAAATCCGCATTTTCCCGCAAAAGTTCCAACCTGATCCCCTTCTATGGACCTTATGCAGTGGTTTCCCGAATCAGCCACGAGTATCCTTCCCTGGGTGTCTATTGCCACTGCTGATGGAAAGGCGAACTTGGCTTGATCGGCTTGCCCGTCCTGGTAGCCGGGAAATCCGCTTCCTGCAACGGTTGCTACCTGTGCCTGTGCATCCAGGCTGCGGATAGAGTGATTGCCACGGTCTGCTATGATCACCAGGGCTTGTGCGGAATAGGCCAAGCCTGTGGGTTCCCTGAACCTAGCGTCCATGCCATTTGCGTCCACTTTACCGAGTTGGCCGTCACCGGCTATGGTGGTGACCATGCCATCTGCGGTTACCTTTCGAATAGCGTGGTTGGATGTGTCAGCTACCAGCAATGAGCCATCAGGCAGCGCCAGCAATCCACGAGGTGAGTGAAACATGGCCGAATCTCCTCGGCCGTCGCTCAAACCAGGTTGTTTGCTGCCTGCGAGCACGCAAACAAGGCCAACGTCCGTTTGTCCATCACAATCGTTATCCAAAAAATCGCATGATCGTTCAGGTGATTCGTACCCTGTATCGCAGACCCAGTTGCCGTCTTTGCACTCAGGCTGAATATCCTGACAATCTGGGATGGTCTTGCATGCAGGAGCAGGTTGTTGACAGCCGACACTATCCGTATCGTCCGTATCCAAATCACCGGCATCTGCAGAACCATCCGCACCATCAGTTCCGGCGTCAGCGGTTTGGCTTTCCTTGCGACACACGGAACACAGGTATCCCGTTCCGCATGGTTCGTGTACACAGGTGTAACCCGTGGCACAAACATCGTCTTGCCCGCAAGGTTGTCCGTCTAGAAAATCCATGTTCACGGTGCAAGAAGATGCCAGTGATAGGATGAAAGGTAACAACACTAGTGACTGTTTCGATTTTTTTACCATGCGTAAAGAATGCCACCAGTGGGTTCTGTTGTAAAGTTCAAGGAGAGAAATAAGGTGTTCATTGATACACGCCGGAACACAGGGTGAGCAAGGGCAAATTAATAACGTCTTGGCAGTCGGCGTCTTGTACGCAAGTTTCAAAAGAATCCACTGCAGGGCCACTCATGCACGATAGAATAATACTGTCTGGGTTGGTTTTCACATCGTCCAGGCATCTCTGAAGGTACCTGTCTACAGGGGCATCATTACATTCCAGCCATCTGCCACACCATGTCTCCAGCAGTGGTTCCAGATTTTCTGCCGGTTTGCAAAGGTCCATGGATGAGTCCCTGCAATCGTCCAGATCTTGCTGTTCACACTGAGCGGGAAGAGATTCAACACACCCGACGCGGGTGTCGAGGTAGTTGGCTTGAAATGCACCTTTTTTTTTGTAGGACGCGCAGATCGTGTCGCATTTCGAATCACCCGGTACCGCCAGACATTCGGCTTCAGCCCGGCAGTATTCATCACATCTCAGTTGGTATGTCTCTTTTTGGTCGTCTGGAATCTCGTAAGGATAAGGTTCAACGTTACAGGCGCAGGCAAATACTAACACGGACAACTGTATCCATCTGCACGAATGTTGGAACATGTCACCATTATATACCGAACAAGTATATTTAATGAACAAAGTCGATCAGCCGTTGTTTTTCGCAAATTCACCCATGAATTGGGCCAGGGTCTTGACTCCCTCCATTGGCATCGCGTTGTAAATAGACGCCCTGCATCCACCAACGCTCCTATGGCCCTTGAGCCCACCCATACCATGTTCAGCAGCCTCGGCGATGAATTTTTTCTCCAGTTCCTCGTTAGGGAGCCTGAATACCACGTTCATCTTCGAACGGCAGTGTTCTGGAACAGGGCACCGGTAAAACTCCGGGTTGGCTTCAATTGCGCCATACACCACGGATGATCGATCGTCTGCCAGCTTGGATATGGCCTCGAGGCCTCCATTGTCATGTACCCACTTCATTACCAGGCTTACCATGTAGATGGGAAACACCGGCGGCGTGTTGTAGAGCGAATCCTTGGCCGCGTGGGTCTGGTAGTTCAAGTATGCAGTAAGTGTGTCCGGACATCTTTCGAGCATGTCCTGACGAATTATGACGATGGCCACACCAGCTGGCCCGGCGTTTTTTTGAGCGCCTGCATATATGAGTCCGAATTTTTCCAGAGGTATCTTTCGACTCATGAAGTCCGAACTCATATCGCACACTATGGGCACGCTGCCTGTGTCTGGAAAATCATGCCACTGAATGCCTCCTATGGTCTCGTTGGAGGTCATATGCAGGTATGCGGCGGAAGGGTCCAGGTTCAACGATGCCGGTTCCGGCAGGCTCAGATAATTGTCATCTTTACCATCGAATACGACGTTTACCTTGCCAACCTTGGTCGCATCGGCAAAAGCCTTTTTTGACCATGTGCCGGTTACCGTGAAATCACAACTGGCACCGGGCGGCAAGAAGTTCAATGGTATCATGGAAAACTGCATGGTGGCTCCGCCGCCGATGAAAAGAACTTTGTAGTTCTCAGGCAAACCATAGAGTTCCCTTATGAGGTTCATTGCGTTGTGATGAACCTCGTCGTACTCAGGGGACCTGTGGCTCATCTCCACGATGGACATTCCCTTGCCCGCATAATCGACAAACTCGTCTCGCACCTGTTCGAGAACGGGCAGTGGAAGGGTGGAAGGACCAGCGTTGAAATTGAAGATGCGGCTCATCATTTACCTCCTTTCAGGAACTTGTCTATGATATCTATCACTTCTTCGCCTATCCTCCCAAGGTTTTCCTTACTCGATGCGCCCAGGTGCGGCGTCATGATGACGTTTGGGGCTTTGAGCAGTGGATAGTCTTCTGGCGGTGGATCCGATGGCCAGACATCGGTGGCGTAAGCCCTGACCTTGCCATCTGTCAAAGCTTTTGTCATGGCTTGTGCATCCACCGTTGCACCACGGCCCGTGTTGATGATGATGACCCCCTCTTTCATGGCGGATATGGCATCGGCGTCGATCATGTCGCGCGTATCATCGGTCAAAGGAAGGTGGAGAGATACGTAGTCTGCCCCCTCCAAAGCCTCGGCAAGAGTGGGCTTCACATCGGCTATTTCGTGTGGTTTGCCCGATTTTCTGTATGCCTTGATGTCCATTCCAAAAGCCTTTGCTCGTTTGGCGAATTGTGTAGCTATGTTTCCCGTGCCAACGAGGCAAAGGGTTTTACCGTGTAGTTCTGTTCGCTTGAGTTCTTTTTTGATCCACTTGCCTTCTTTCATGGAGTTGTGGCCCTCGATTATACGATTGGGCACGGCAAGCATTAAGGCAAAGGCAAGTTCGGCGACAGCTATGCCGGAAGCCTTGGGGGTATTGTGTACTAGTATTCCCTTTTTTGCCGCGTAGACCTTGTCTATGTTGTCAGTGCCAACTCCTCCACGGATTATCAATTTAAGATTTGGAGCCGAATCAATATACTCTTTTGTACACTTGGTTTTGGAACGCACCAAGACCACATCGGCTTGGGCCAGGCGGGACTTGTCGTCAGTGACCTCACCAAATTTTTTCAACTTTTCCGGAAGATCCGGTCCAAATGCATCGGAAATAAGTATTAGCATGTTTTCCTCCCACATGATTATTTTTGCCATGACGGGCTCTGGCATGTATATGAATCAATTTTATTCGAGACTCCTTACTATCACCCCGGAACGCAGCTTTGGCTCGAACCAGGTGGACTTGGGCGGCATGACCTGTCCTGCATCAGCGATATTCATAAGCTGATCGACACTGACCGGGTATAGGGCGAATGCGATCCTGGAGTCTGTGGCGCATCTTTTTTCGAGTTCCTTTGTGCCACGTATTCCCCCGACGAAATCTATACGCTTGTCGGTTCTGGGATCGCCTATTCCAAGGACCGGGGCAAGCAGGTTGTTCTGCAGGATGGATACATCCAGAGAGCTGACCGGGTCGTTTTCCGGAAAGGTTCCGGGTTTTGCGCTAAGACGCCACCAGTCTCCGTCCAGGTAACAACTGAACGTCTTAGGACCTTGCGGCTGCGCAGTCTTTGTGGACTCGACGTGGAAATTTTTCTGTACGCTCACCCAGAACTCACCCGGCTCCATCCCGTTCAGGTCTTTTATCACCCTATGATAGCCCATGATCTGAAGTTCGCTGTCGGCAAAGAGTACCGCCAGAAAATGGTTGTAGGGTTCATCACCGGTATGGTTGGGATTGGCTTGTCTCAGGTTGTTGCGTACCCGGTAGGCAGATGCTGACCTGTGGTGGCCATCTGCTATGTACAAGGCAGGAACCGATCTGAAAGCATCCCGAAGCCAGGTTATGTCATCCTGATCGGAAACCTTCCAAACGGTGTGTCCCACGCCGTCATCAGCGATAAAATCATATATGGGGGCGGCCTTGCTGAGATCGTTTATCTTTTTACTGATTTGATCAACCTCGCGATAGGTAAACAACACAGGACCGGCATTTGCCATGAGTTTTTGAACGTGCCTGGCGCGATCGTCTTCTTTGTCCCGCCTGGTGTGCTCGTGCTTCTTTATGGCTCCTGATTCATACTCATCAACGCTGGCGCCCACCACCAAACCGTGTTGAACGTGATTTTGCATCTTGAGCCTGTAGATATAAAAACACGGTGATGGTTCCCGGACCAAAATTCCTTCGTCTATGAGTCGGTGAAAATTTTCAGCGCTTTTGTCATAGACCTGGTCACTGTGTACATCCACGTCCGGTGGTAAATCGACCTCGGCCTTTACCACCCGAAGAAAGGTATCTGGATTTTGTTTCGCGATGGCCCTTGCCTCGTCAGAACTGAGAACATCATAGGGTGGGCTAGCCACTTTGTCCACGAGTTGGGGTTGGGGCCTCAATCCTGGAAAGGGTTTTATGTCTGACACCTTTGACCTCCTCATGATCGTTGGACCATCTTTTGATATCTTGACTAATATGGCTTATATGGCTCATATCCAAGGGTCGGGTGTCATTGCAAGTCAAAAGAGCATTTTTCGTTTTTTTGCTCGGGTGCTTCCGATACCAGGAGGGAGCAGACAGTGGACGAGTCGGAATTTGTGGAGATTCCCATAGACGGTACATTGGATCTGCACACCTTCAATCCCAAAGATGTGGCCGGGTTGGTCCCTGAGTACCTGGCTCAGTGCAGGCAGAGAGGGATTTTTCAGGTGAGGGTCGTGCATGGAAAGGGTACCGGGAGCCTTAAAAGAACGGTCATATCCATCCTGGAAAAAATTCCATGGGTGACGAGATTCCAGACAGCGGATATGGATGCGGGAGGTTGGGGCGCAACCTTGGTCTACTTGTCCGAAGAAGACCGCCCGTAGGGTTTTTTTTTGTCCGACCGGAGTTTCTCCAGGCGGTACTGCTCGTCATGCTCCCATGCTTCTTGGAAAAACGAGGGCATTGGAAGAACTTTTCGCTTGTCCAGGTGAAACATGACAAAAGTGATAAGAGCTGATGCTGCCAACAATCCATCTTCCTTGAACAACTCCTGGCCCATGACGCCCTTTACTCTTTCGATTTGGTCAAACCATGTCCGAATCGTCACCGTCTCGTGCATGTGTACCTCTTTGAAAAAGCTTAGATCCACATGCATGACAGCAGGACCCATGCGTTCTTTCTCTGAGATGCGGTTGATGTCCATCCCCAGCGACTCTGCCCACTCCCACCTGGCCCATTCGAATACTTCCAGGTAAGCGGCATTGTTCAGGTGCCCAAACGTGTCCACCTGGGTGGACCTGATTCGTATTTGAGTCTCATGCATGGCGCCTCCCGATGCAGGTCAATTGAACCACCAGGAAATATTTAGTGCAAAATAATTGCAGGTTTTCCTCGTCGATTCCCCCATGAACCCCAACTATGAAACAAACTCATGCTTCGATTCGGAACCGAGGATTTTTTGATGGAAAACTGGTAAAGATTTTGAAAAGGTGCTTTATTATCCGATGATTGTCCCAACATGGGGATCTTTAAGCTCATTGAGTGACAACGCGGATCAGGAGGATGTCTGTGACAAGATTGATACTGACGACTGTGGTGGTAATGGCTGTGGTTTGTTCGTCTCGGATCTCGCCAGCCAAGGATGTTACCGTTGCTGTCGTTGAAATGGGAAATATTGGGGGCATAGATGCAAAAGATATGAAAAAGGCTAATAAGCTTTTTTTGGAAGCAGTAAGGCATATTGGCTCTTTCAGAGTGCTGGACGGTTCCGTGGTGCATCGTGCCATGGAAGGCAAGGACAAGTGCACTGACGATACTTGTCTTGCTTCAGTGGGAAAATCCCTGGACTCCCGCTGGCTTGCGTATGGAAGTGTAATGAGGTTTGGTAAAACATATGTGCTCAAGCTCAACCTGATAGATGTCAAGGCCGGCAGGTCGGTTACTTCCACCACCAATCAGATCAAGAACGACTGGGATGCTGTTTTAGCCATGCTTCCTCGGGCCGTATCGAGCCTGTTCGTAAGTGCGGGCCAGAAGATAGACCCTTCTGGGACCGCCGTAAATAACAAAAAGCCTGTTCATCACAGGACCAAGAAGGAGCAGAAGAAGGTGGATGAGTTCGAGCGTATGCTCGCTATGGCTGAACAGACCAAGGAACTCAAGGCGAGAATGAAAAAAGCCTGGCAGGTGGCCCTGAAGCTTGCTTCCGATGAACAACTTCACGTCGAGGTAAGGCGTCACGCTCTGAGCAGGTTCATGCACAAGTTCAGAAAGCATAATCCTTACTACCGTACAGCGTACGAAATGTGGAAGGATTTACAGCCAGCGATTTTGGAGATAAATACCTTGCCTCAGGGTGCCATGATCACCATAAATGGAACGGTGGTGGGGAGTGCTCCGTTGAGTAGGGAAGTCAAACAGGGAACCTATCGTATCATGGCGAGCCGTGCAGGGTGTTCCAACAGTGTGCAGAACATTACTGTCTTCAAGGGACAGTCT
>CAYSLH010000149.1:0-11787 GCA_964431605.1 uncultured Myxococcales bacterium | reverse complement strand
GCAGACAACATTCAAAGACTTGTCACAAACGAAGCGCCGGAACAGTTGGACCAGGAAGAGCTAAATGAATACAAAGTGTCCATTCAAGGAACTCAAAACGGCATACAACTGCTCAAGGACAACATCGACGGCATCGTATCTATGACACGAAATGTGATGTCAGTACGAAAAGACGTGGAAATCCTTTCAACAAACCTTTCCATTGTTTTGGATAACAGGTCTTCTGACAAGGTGAGACCTCACCTGGAACGGGTCGTCGTGGACGCTGAAAAACTTTCTGCTAATCTTTCGGAATTATGCCAGGCACTGACACGCTCGACGGAAAATCTTGCGGTATCCAGCAAAAAAGTGACTGAGGTTTTCCTGAAAACCACGGCACATTTCAAGAAGACCGCGAAACAACTCATTGGTTGGTCTTCGCTCCACGCCAAATTGTCCCGCATGTCAAAGGAGTTGGGAGACAAGGTTGAAGTCGTGCGTCCAAATGCTGCAGTGCTTGGCGAAGATATACAAAAACTATTCTCTGCATGCACACAAAATTTGTCCAATCGCAAAGAGCTTGCCGATCTCATATCGTTGGCCACAGAGGCCAACAGAACCATCGTCAAAACGACCCACGAGTTACTTTCGCAGATGGAGCAACTCAATGTTAATGGAGCCAGACCTGAAATCACGGCTGCATTGGCGCAACAACAGGTAGAGTTGAGACGAATGTTGACAGAGCTAAACGCATTGGCGGACTCAGAAGGTGTGGACACACTGTCTGAAGAAACACGTCAAATCCTGGACCAGGTTCATTCCATGGCGAAATCGGCCCGGGAGCGAATACTGAAAATAGTGCCTACGATTGATAAAATTGAAAACTTTCGAGAAGGCGAAATGCCGAAAGATAACGAAAAGCCCTCCGGGGAACAACAAGACATGGATGTTGAATGAACGAATTGATTCAAGCCCTGGCGAGGGAAATCAGACAAACATCCCTATGGCTTGCCAAGGAAAAAACGACCGATTTATCCAGCATCAGGTTTCGGCTTCACACCTTGAGAGAAGCTGCATCAACCGCTGAAATGAGAAATGTCGAACAGGCTCTTGGGAGACTGGAGTCCAGGCTTGAATCTGCTCGTGGTGATGGCCTGGATGAAATTCTGGGCCATCTTTCCAAGCTGCTTTTTGAACTGGCCCAACCCGTATACAAAAATGAAAAGCTTTGGCTTGCAGAGTTCGATGACATAGAGAGCGACCTCAGTAGTCTGACCACATCCATGGACCAATGCATGGATAGATTGATGAACATGGTGTCTGTTGCGGACAACGTCTTGTTGCAAACTGATGGAGAAATATATTCCGAGAGCTTGATGGAACTATCTAGGGGTATAAGAGACGAAATCATTGATATTCAAAATAGGAGAACCAACGCTTCGGTTGCTGCAGAAAAGCTTCACCATATTTCAGTTGCATTGATGAAAGACTTTTCCTCAAACAACTGGATTCCCATAGACATTGCCTTTGCCAGGTTTAGACAAAAGGTAAGGGCATGGAGCAAGGAAAATACAAAACCGGTTGCTCTACGTTCGAAAGCCGACAAGGTAAGGGTAGGCATGGACCAGTACGAACATTTTCTGGGTCTACTCGACATAATTCTAGATGAAATCATGACCAATGGCCTCGATGATCCTGAAGATCGAAGCAAGGCAGGAAAACCTACCGTCGCAAAAATTTTCATTGAGGCAAGTCAAAAACCGAATCTAATTCAACTTGCAATTTCCCATGATGGACTAGGCTTGAACCAGCATCTAGCCTTACCAGCCCAAGCGGAAAAGAATCTAAAAAAACTACGGGGTTGGCTGTGGATGGATGAACGAAAAGAAGTGGGGCAGAGGCTGATGCTTCAATTTCCATTATGGCATAGCATAACAGAAGCCGTAAAGATTCAGTGCGAGGTAGGTGTGGCGTTTGTTCCACTTAGCGTCATTCAACGGCTGGATGTGACTCAAAGCGACACTTCAAAAAAAATTCCGAGAATTCATCTGGACAGGCGGGCGGGTACTGTAAAAAATGAACACTTTTCGAACGGTTTGATTTTTTCGTTGGGATATTGGCAGGGCTTCCTTCCATGTAATATCCTTTCTCCCGCAAAACGAATTATCATTGATTCAGCATGGCAAACAGAACCCCTTTGGATGTTGGGTTGGACCAGGTCGGACGGTGAAAAATATCCAGTCATTCATCCCCTGACTTTGGCGCCAATCCCTTCCCATTGGCGTTACCTTTATCCGATGGAGACAAAATCATGATGGCCAGCCAAGGCACAAGACAAATCCCGGCTTTTTGGTTACCAAGATTTTTTACCACTATATTTTTCATATTCGTGACTTGTTCATATGCAACGGCCGAACAACCTCCTGACAAAGTCAAGTGGATAGCAAGCCATCTTCTGACAGGATCAAAGAATATCGACTATTCCAAGGCTCTGGACAGGTTTGTGAAGTTTTCTGACCCCAGGGTATTGCCCACACTGATGAGACTCCTGGATTCGGATAACACCATAGCAAAAGCCGAGACAGCTGGAGTCATGTGGCATTACAACACCAAGGAAGTCAGAAAAAAGCTGGTGGAGTTGACCAGCGATCTTCAGGCGCCTGTTCGTATTGAAGCGAGCAAATCCTTGTGTCTTATGAAGTACCGAGCTTACCTGGACAATATACTTGAGGAGTTGAAGTCCAAACAGCAGGACGTAAGAAACCGTGCACTGAAAGCCCTGGCTCTGGTAGGAGGGCCGGAAGCTCAAGAGGCCGCGACTAAGCTGGTCTCATCCGGTACTCCACTTGACCGTGTTTGGGCCAGATATGCATTGTATGGCATGGATGTTGACAAGACCAAGCAGGTCAAGGTTCTGGGAAAAATCCTCTCTGGATTCCCCAAGGCTGCCTGGCTTTTGAAAAAACGCGACCCTACATTGAAAGATATTTCAAGGTCGGCCAAAATAGCATCGAAGGGTAAAAATTTGAGAGTCGCAGCAGGGATGGCCTTGTCAAAGATTGGACAAGATGATGCTCTTTGGCAACTGATGGTCGGCACTGCCGACCAATCCACCAGACGGGACGATTTCGGTGCCCTTGCACTCATTTCATCATTTGGTGATCAAGCTGTTTCTGCTTGCGTCAGAGGCTTGTCTGACGATCGAGTCCTCGTCAGGCTTGGAGCAGCCAGGACTGCAGCGCGGCTGAGATTACATTCGGAAGCCTCAAAGGATGCTCTTGCAAATGCCCTTGGGCCTTCGGTCGAAGACGAATCCAGGCTTGTGCGGCTTGCTGCACTCAAGGCCATAACTGTCCATGGCATGTCATCTCAGACACAGCACCTCCTCAAGGCTGCACGGTCATCTGGACCTGACACGAGACGTTGGGCAATACTGGCATTGGGTGCTATGAAGAACGACGAACATCTCGACGACCTGGTCAGAATGCTCAATTCAGAAAAATCCGTCAAAGTACGCAAGGCCATTTACAAGGCCATCTCCATGGTCGAATCCCCCGCAGCTGTTGGTCCTATGATGTCCATGTTGAAAAAGCTATTCAAACAAAGGAGTTCATCCAGCAAGGCAGCCGAGGAATTGCCCCTGTGTATTGAAGCCTTGGCATCGAGTGGAGATCCTGCTGCAAAAATAGCTCTTCGACTTCTGGACAAACTGCAGGGCGAAAAACGCGACCTAATGGTCGAGGTGCTTGCACGCACTGGAAGCTCCCTCGCTGTGGATTTTTTCATGGATATTCTCAGGGACGCTCCTCCACGCCCGGATTCTCCTGCGGTCAGGTTCTTTGATAGTCTGGATTCATCCTTCGTCCCTTCCCTTGAAAAACTCATCACTCAAGAGACTGCCATGTGGATAAGGGTAATACTTGCCAGAGCACTGTTCAGGCTGGGAGAGACACAATATGGGAGAGGAATCCTTTGGGCTCTGAAAAACAATGATGTTTATTATCGGAGGCTTGGAGCAGCCGAGGCAAGTGGGTTGGAGGTTCCCGGAAGCGTCCATCCTCTTATTTCACTGCTGACCGACGAGCCTGAGACCGCTTGGTACGCGGCAAGGGCTCTAATGTCCATCGGAACCCCCAAAGCGATAGACGCTATTTTACAGGCTTGTCTTTCCGAGGACGGCAGTCTCAGACAGCGAAGAAAAGTTCCGGTAACCCTTTACTGGGAAGCCCAAAGGTCAACAGGCCACCCATATGCAAAGGAAGTGGACAACGAAAGGGTTTGGGTATTGTTCGCAGAAGATCGCATTGGAGGAAAACTGGACTTGTTTCTTACATGGTCGGGTGACGGAAGCACTTGGACCGAACCCGTGTTTACCGGGCTTAGCAGCTTTTATGACCCCTCGGGACAAGTGCCTCCACCTACTTTTTCCATAAAGGTCAGAGGCAGGGATATTACATTGGCATTGACTAGAACATTTGCTAAATCTTTCAGCTCGACAAAGCCAAAATTCACGACAATCCAGCGTGTTTTCAAGCGAAAGCTCAAGGAGTTTTTTTCGGACAAAGATTCGGATGGGCTAAAAGATTTAGAAGAGTCGAGTAGATTCACGAATCCATCTCGAGCAGATACCGACCGTGATGGTATCGATGATGGACAGGACAAGAATCCTTTGGCTAAACCAATATCGGCAGGCAAAGACATTGACATACTAAGGCTGCTCGCATTCAGCCAGAGCCTGTTAGTGAAACGAGATCTCTCCCCGCATAGTAAACTTCTCGTGGTTGAGGTTGTCGCCGGACAACGCAGACCCCCTGAGTTGCCCACTTGGCCATGGCTGGTTCTTCACCTGAAGCCGGAACAGATAGCAAAATTTTGGAAAGACACGGGTGGAGGATTCCCAAGGGTCAGGTTCGGACGGACGGAAATCAAAAAAGACGGCACAAGGGCCATACAGTTTATGGACATCTTCAACTCTATGGATGATGTAGATCAAATCGAGGTCACTTTTGTAAAACGAGTCGGCCAGTGGCTGGTTCGATCCTATCGGCATTCCGACTAAATCCTTAGGGGGGCGTGCTATGCAAACGATGGTGGTCGTAAATCCCAATAGTGCAAATTCAAAGACTGGGAGACAATGGCCTGCCATCGAAAAACGACTTGAGCATGCAATAGGGAATTTCCAGGTACAGCTGACCAAGAAGACAAGGGACGCGACGCACATAGTCGCAACGGCTCTGGAAGAAGGCGCAACAAGAATAATCGTCGTTGGGGGTGATGGAACCGTAAACGAGGCGGTCAATGGATTTTTTCACGGTTCCACACCCATAAATCCCGAAGCTACCTTGGGCCTGATACCACGGGGTACAGGAGGAGATCTGAGAAAGACCCTCGGCATAGGACGTGATCTGGATGAATGTATCACGGTTCTGGCTGAAGAAAATTTTCGTACCATGGACGTTGGTCTTGTCTCCTTTATCGATCACCATGGGCAGGAAGTAACCCGTTGCTTTGCCAATATTACCTCCTTTGGCATAGGAGGACTTGTCGATCAGCTCGTAAACAACTCTACCAAGGCGTTTGGAGGGAAAGCATCTTTTATCATCGGAACCCTGAGAGCCCTGTTTTCCTATACCAATAAGCAAATACACCTTGTAGTGGATGATGGTTTTGATGAAGAGATAGTAGCCAACAATGTGGTCGTTGCAAACGGTCAGTTTTTCGGTGGCGGTATGTGGATCGCCCCTGAGGCAAAAATAGATGATGGACTGTTCGATGTCGTCATCCTAGGCGATCTCTCCAAGTTGGAACTTGTGGGCCTGAGCAAAAAGATATATAAGGGGGCACACCTCGATCATCCAAAAGTGAAATTCCTCAGAGGCCGTAGGATAGAGGCGACATGTTCCGAACAGGCTCTCATCGACATGGATGGAGAGCAGCCTGGCAGGTTGCCCATAACCTTGGAGGTGATCCCTCGCGTGTTGAAGGTCTATGCACCAAAAGGCACCGAATCGGTCTCACCGAATTCACCGCCTGAAACTACCGAATCCAAGTCCCATGGCAAGAAATAGAAAAAACAAGAGGAGACTCCCTGGTGAAAAATCGCCCATCGCGCATCCGCAGCCAGTCCCATCACTAGCTCCAGCGCATATACCAGCCTTGCAAACCTGTCCAGCTTCACAGGAACCACAAGAACCACCACAACCATCGGAACCGCATTCTCTGTCTATACAGTTGTAAGTACAAACGCACCTGCCATCTATGCAATCCTGGTCAGAGGCACATGAACCACAGTCACCACCACATCCATCTGAACCACACTCATGAGTCGCACAATCTGGAACACAGCCGCATTTTCCCGAAACACATCCTTGGCCCTCTTCACACTGACCACACAGTCCTCCACAACCATCTGGTCCACACTCTTTGCCCTGGCAGTCAGGTGAACAAACACATTGTCCGCCTTGGCAAACACCGCTACCCGGACATGTTCCACAATCCCCACCGCATCCATCTGAACCACATGACTTACCGGTACAATCAGCAACGCAATCGCAGATGCCATTCGTACATGGGGCCCCTCCATCACACCAGCCACACACGGCTCCGCAGCCATCTGGTCCGCATTGCTTCCCATCACACTGCGGGGCACAGACACATTGGCCTGGCTTGATACACCGGTCTGAAGGATCGCAACCAGTGGCAGGATAAGAACCTGAATCACAGTCAGGGTCCCATGCACCGCAAAGGCAGTTACAACCATCATCACTACTGTATTGCGAGATGGGACATGTCCAATGTTCAGGAGGGTCCGACGCAGATTGAGATTCCGATTCCTGACGCTGCTGGTCCACGAGATCTATGTACCTTGCCATGCAACACAATCCATCCTGCTCACAGTATGAGTTTACCGCCGTAACCTTTTCCTCGCCCTGATCCACAATCCAGCCTGGCCCTCCGCTCATGCCTTTTATGGTCGGCATAGAGTGACAGATTAGATAATCAGTCAGTTGCTGTACCGACCCTGAATCTTGGTAGAGCAACTGGCCATCGTAGGCTCCTTCTGATGGATACCCTGCAGAATAAATGGTTCCACTCAAAGATCCGTATCCCCATATGAGTTCCGGCCATCCAGTCAAATCACCGGAATTTTCGTTTAGTCTGATTATTCCCGTATCCCCTCGGTGGTCATGATCCTCGGCCCACCATGTAGTGGATTCAACAGACGCCGCAGTGGCTTCGCCAAATGGTGTAAGATGATATCCTGCCATGGCAGGGTATACCCAGACGTCTTCTGCCCATCCTCCGTATTCGTGAGAAAACAAGCAGTGGCCTGCGGTCAATACCGTATGAGAACCGATCAGTGTACCAGAGCACAAAGATATCGTACCTGAGGGCTGCTGTGGAAATCGCGACTCAACCTTCACCAGGGTTGTGAAAAAATCATCCAACCAAGGCTTGGCGACCAGGCTGATGGCACGTACCTGTCCACCTGCACCAGATGCCTTTTCATGGTCGGGATCAGGAAGAACAAAAACCGTCTTCATAGTCCGCCCAGAAGCCAGGTCGTGTGACAGCCATCCCCATGGACTGGCGGGCTTGGTGGACAAATACTTGGCGCCTTCGTCTTTGTCCACTTCCTCATCGAGAGTTCTGTAGCAAACACCGTCTACAAAGACACACGGTCCCTGCTTCATTCGGGCATGAACTTTTCCAAGAGCCCCAAAAAAGAACAAAGATACTACTAATGCAATACCTGCTGTTCTCTGTTTTACATCCTTTCTCATGTCCCTATTCCTTGCACGAATATGCCTCCAGGATCAACTCTGCCAAATCCACGACTTGCATTTTTTCGGTTTGTTCCAATTGGCGGACACAGTTGGGGCAGGCGGTAACTACCCGTTGGGCACCAGTGCGTTTTAGCTGCGAGATTCTTTCTTCGGCAACAGCCTTGGCAACTTTCGGCAGAAGGCTTGGGACTCCGCCTCCCCCTCCGCAGCAAACCGCGTCCTTGCCATGCCAGGCGCATTCTGACAATTCTTCTTCCAAAACCATACCCAACAGTTCCCTAACCTGTGAGCCCCTATCGAGGTACCTGGTCAAGTAGCAAGGATCATGAAAGGTTATGTTTTCTGCGACTTTTTTCTCCGGAGGAGAGTTTTTGACCAAGGGCAGGAGAAACTCATCCAGGGTAATGACCTGTGTTCGGTCATGAAGCACGCTCGTGCCCAAGCCTCCCTTTAGCACATACGCACAGGTGGGACACAAACTGATTATCTTCTTGGTGTTGGCCAACGAAGTACGCAGGTTTGAGGCATTGTCCTGAAAACTTTGTCTATCTCCTGCAAACCAAAAAGGTGCGCCGCAACACTGGGTTTTGCCTCCATGGACTCCAACGTAATCAATACCCAGTAAATCCAGCAAGGAAAGGACGGGGAGCAGGTGGCGTTCGGGTTTGCGCAGTGCCTGACACCCGGAAAAGATAACCACCTGCGCCTCTGGCACAAACATACGGTCATCTACCGCCTTGTGAAGTTTTTCCTCTAGATCCTCGCCCCAGGGATTTTTTTTTGCATGCATATTCCCCAAGAATTCCGAAGTCTTGTTTTCTTGTACCTCAGCTCGATGACTCGAGGCGCGTGCGGCCATGAGGACTTCAGGTACATTGTTCTCGTGCTTGCAATATTCCCTGCAGTGCAAGCATCCAAGACAATGCAGAAATACTTCGCCGGCATCCTGGATGGAGATAAATCGTCCCTGCCTGACCATCTCAGCCAGAGTCATTTTGAACCATGGGGTGACCGTCTCGGAATGTTCAACCTGCGCAACAGGGCAACTAAACCGACAGAGTTTAGGGCAGAAAGTGCAGTTTGCTAGCTGCCTGTAATACTCATCGAGCAAAGTACTCAAGATTCATACTCCAATGGCAGCAAGGGCCATGCATGGGGATTGAGCAACTGGTTCGGATCCAAGCTAGTGGCCAAGCGCACCATCCGTTCTGCGTCCTGTTTCCATGCTTCTTGCTGCCTGTCCATGGGGTCTACTAAGGCCATCCATGTTCTTTGATGGTCCGAGTTGTTTGCGCCGGGTACAACAACCCGCAACCGGCAGCCTGTAAGCCTTGCCCTGTCTACTATAGCTTCTTTGAATGTCCCAAGCGCTTTGTCTACACCACGTAATACTTGGCGAATACGTGACCAGGGAATGTATCCGCTATAGATATGACCTGTGCCATCAGTGGTGACATCTAGCGCTGAGTCATGGTTTTTATCCACGATCTTTGCGCCCATGGAAACAACCTTGGAAGAGAAACTCAGGGAAGTTGTGTGAACAAGGTCTGCATTCGCCTCCAGTAAAGCCGACACAAATGCTTTTCTGCCGCCGGGTGGTCCCTTTACCACGACCTTGATCCACGAAGGAGGCACAAGACCCAGCAGACATGATCTGGCAAAAGTAATTGCCTTGGCAACAGAAGAAAAACGGGCTGATAGTTTCCTGGATGTCTCTGGTATGGGTTCGAGCTTGAGGCAAGCAGACGTAATGATCCCGAAAGCCCCCTTGGTTCCCAACAGCACACTGAACAGGTCTGGTCCTGTGGCAGATCGAGGACTCTGGGCCGATCTTACAATCTGCCCCGAAGCAAGAACCGCTTCAATGGAATTCGTGGCAGGTTGCATTATGCCAAGGATTGAATCCGGCACCTTGGAGTTTTCGCACAGCCACCCGCCGACAGTTCCCATGGAATTTTCAGGTATGCCCACTGGTCTCAAACCAGCTTTACTGACTTGGTGCGACAATGTACTCAAGGAAGTTCCGGCTTTGACACGAACCCAGAGAGAATCGGAGTTCAACTCCTCTATGCCGGTAAGTCGTGATGTTTCCAACAGCAGGTAATCACCTTTGATGCGTTCATGCAGGTCCTCGACCATGCGCGTGCCGTGTCCACGTACCACAATCTTTTTTTCTGTCTTTATCGCGCCTTTTACACATTCTACCACGTCAAGTGCGCTTTGCGGTTGGAGTGGAGAGACAGAAAGATAACCAGGCACTGTAGCCAGAATTCTTTGGCTGTCAGAGCCTGTCGAGCCTATTGCCTGTCCCAACTTGCCGGGATTGAATAAACCGGAAGGGTCAAAGGCATGCTTGGCTGCATCCATCATACTCATGGCGGGACCAAGTTGACGCACTAGAAACTTTGCCTTACTAAATCCAACGCCATGGTGATGGCTCAGTGTGCCTCCGGTTTCGAAAACCGCTTTTTGCGCTGTATCCCATATGCTGTCGTATAGAGAAAGGGCTCGCATATCATCTTTTGATGCGCCTGCAAACGTAAAGTATATGGAACAACCATCCCTGTACGCATGGGAGAAATGAGCCATTGTAAAGACGAGACCCTTTAATGAACTCTTTACCGAATGATACAACTTTGTGAGTTTGTCCCAGCTACAGCTGACCTCCATGGTATCAACAAAGCCACCAGCGGAAAAAATGGTAGATTGTTTATACGAAATACCGTAACGATGTTCCCACCAGTACTTGGCAGGTGATGGTCCCAGTGTGGTGGCACCGTTTTTTCTGCAAATTTCATCCGTCAAACGCCCCACTAAATGCATGTCTTTTTCTTCACCCTCATGTACTGCAACCATCAGGCAACCGTTAGGAAGAAGTCCGGTCATTGAATTGAGCAGTATGGGTACTTGCAAGATACGCTTTATCGAGCCCTTCAGTGCCAGGCGAAGGGGCTTGTTCAGCTTGGCCAGCAGATCGGACGCAAGAGTGTCTTTGACCTGTTGTTCGGGCAGATCAGCGGTGGAACCAGTTTTTGCGATTAGGGTATCGAACTCGTCATATAATCTCAGCACCGAAGGCCTGAGGCCTTTTCTGAGCAACTGCCTCATGGCCCTCGTCCCATCCTCGATGGACGGAAATCTGTAGCCACCATACCAGCGGGTTTCGGGCAACGGACGAATTACTAGTCTGGCAGAGGTGATCACCCCAAGGGTCCCCTCGGATCCTAGCAGAAGTGGATTCAACGACCAGTGCAAATCACTCGATTCCTCGAAGGCCGTATGATGAACTTTTCCCTGGCCATCCACCCAACTCAAAGATCTGCACATGTCTTCGATTTTGCCGTACAGAGAAGAACACTGTCCTGCAGACCTTCCTGCAAGCCAACCTCCAACTGTGGAACAGTATATGGATGACGGAAAGTGTCCCAGGGTCCATCCACGAAGATTGAGTTCGCGCTCAAGCACCTCTCCCACTATTCCTGCCTCGACATCCAGGATATGATCATCTGCGGCCAGACTAAGGATCTTATCCATGCGTTTGAGGTCCATCACAATTCCGCCGTTTACAGGCAGTGTTCCACCGCATACTCCCGACCCGGCTCCAAAGGGTATGATGGGAATTCCATACTCATTGGCAAGATCGACGACTTGCGCGACTTGAATTGAGTTGGCAGGCCACACTACTACCCATGGCGGCTTGTCCACAGAGCCAAGGCGTTGCCGGAGCAAACTTCTGGGCCACATATCCCTTGAATAAGCCATGCGAGTGGGATCAGCGATACTCACATGTTCCGTGCCCAGCGCTCGCTCCAGTTTATCTATGATGTCGTGGTCATTGAGTTTGGAAGTTTTTAGCCCCATGAGAAAAGATGCTATCGTTTGAAGCAACCAGGGTCAACCTCTGGCTGTACCTGGCTGTACCCAAACAAGAAATTCAAATTCAAATTCAGGCAAAATCAGGGACGCAAAATCAGGGACGGCATAATGAAATAGCGGCGTCCTTTCTGATAGGTTTTTGGTT
>CAYSLH010000148.1:0-11882 GCA_964431605.1 uncultured Myxococcales bacterium | reverse complement strand
GTCAGGCTGAACCTTCAGTGCACCGAGTAATGCCTCCACGGCCCTGAACGGATCTTGCAAGTGTTCCAGGCACAGTTTTGCCATGTGCAATCGATGGTCATAGATTTCGTCTTCATCGAGGTATTCGAGCATTTGAAGCCCGTACTCATATGCTTCCTCCCAATTTTCCAATTCTTCGTGAATCCTGAAAAGATATTGCATGGACGACAAATGAGAGTCATCGATATCCAGGGCTTTCGTAAAATTATCTATGGCCCGGTCCACCTCACCCATCTGGAAATTGACGTCTCCGATTTGCCAATAAAGTTCCGCAACCTCGGCATCGGACAAACTATCACGATGATGAATGAGAATGGTTTGGTATATCCGATACGCATCTTCCCACTGCTCTGTCCTCAGCAACGCATTTCCCAGCCCCTCCAAGGCAGGCAGATAGGTTGCGTCTAGCTCGTAAGACATCCTGTAATGTTCCAGCGCCCGGTCCTCTTTACCCAACTTTTCAGTGATATAACCCAGGCGGTAGTATTGCCGGCACAACTCCTTGCTCTCGGAGTTCCTGTCCAATCCCGATACAACCACTTCCATCATTTTTTCTGCCTGTTCCCATTGCTCGGAGCGGAAGTAAATATCAGCCAACGGCTTTGCAGCAGGAAGAAAGTCAGGGGTCAAAGCCAGAGCTTCTTCGTAGTACCGTGCAGCCTCGGCTGAATCGTCTCTCTGTTCTTGCAGGAACTTTCCTATTTCATTGTAGAGCCTGGTCTTTTCTTCGATGTCTTCGGTATGTTCCGCCTCCTGGGCCATCATCTCCAGGTAATCGTCATATTGTTTGTCCAGGTAATAGATGAGCTTGAGCGCCTTGATTGCCGGCAGGTAGGAGGGATCTATTGTAAGTGCCTTCTGGTACGAATCGCGAGCTGCTCCTGAGTCCAGAAGCATGTCTTCGTTGATCTTTCCCATGCGGTAGTACAGATCCACCGCCTCAGGAGTGGCCCCGCACAGTTCAGCTTCTCTTTTCAACATCTCGATTGCGTTAAACCAATTGCCGCTCTTTTCATACAATTGCCCCAGAGCATGAATAGCCTCTGTGGATCTTTCATCGATCTCCAGCGCCTTGTTAAATGTATCCTCTGCCTTGTCCACCCTGTTCAACTCGTGATACCACACATCACCTATGGCAAGGTGAATTCCTACTATTTCCTTTCGATCGTCTATGAGGTCGATATGGGTGTAGTAAAGTTCAATGAGTCTTGTGAAGTCTCCCATGCGACGCACCAGGCGTTCCAAGGCCTTGATAGACGAAAGGTTCTCCGGGTCTAACTCCAGGATGCTCGCATGGCATGCCGCAGCATTGTCAACATTGGAAAAGCGCTCCTCCCATATGCTGCCCATCTTGGAGTAGATCTTGATCTTCTCACCTGTCTCGTCCACCAAAGCGACCTGTTTCTCAAACACCTGTAGCAGTTCACTCCAGCTGTCAAGCCTGGTATAGATTCTTTCCAAAGCTCGCAAGCTGGGAAGGTGCGAAGGTTCAAACTCCACCGCAACCTTGTATGCATCAATGGCTTCTTCATCACTGTCGAGTTCCGTCTCCCAGATGGTTGCGATATTGTAAAGGTAGTTCAAAGCGATTTCGCGATCATCCGCCTGCTCGGCAGCCCTTCGTAACATGGAGATAAGCTCATGCCAACGTTCCTCCTGCTGATAGAGCCGAATGAGAGACTGGATGGCCCTAGTATCCCTGCCATCCAACTCCATTATTCTCCTATAACTCTCTATGGCGGCATCGACCCTATCCTGCTTGTCCTCCTGAAGAGCCGCTATACGAGCACGGATTTCTTTTCGTCCCTCCAACTCATCGCTTCGTTCATACTTTGTCTCGAGTACACGAATCAGGTCTTCCCATCGCTCCTGCTCTTCATAAAGATCTGCAAGGCCATCCAGCGCGGTGACATCACGTTTGTCCAGATCCATGGCCTTGGATAAAAACTCCTCGGCCTTTTGAAAGTCGCCCATGCGATTTTTATAAATATCTGCGACCTTATGGAGTAGACCAACCGCACGGCTCCCGGTGGTCACCTCCATGGTGGCGTCTTCCAAAACCTCCAGCAAGGTCTCGTAGTCTTCCGTATCGGCGGCAAGGTTTTCAAGCTTGATCAGTACTGCATCGTCGGAAAAATCTTCCCTGAACGCCGCACAGTACTTGGCAAAAGCGAGTTCCTTTTGCCCAAGCCTCTGCTCATAAATTTCAGCGATATCCTTTATCAGTTCCAGTCGGTCCTTTCTCTCTCGTATGTGGACCAACCTTCCTTCCAGAATCGCTGCGAGTCTGCGCCATTCCTTGTTATCACGATAAATATCCTGGCAAGCCCGATATGCCTCTTCGTGGAACGGATCGAGTTCGAGTATTTTTTCATACGCAGGAGCAGCTCCCAAGGGCCTCGATATCTTGTCCCTCCATAACGACGCGATCTCCAACAGAAGTTCGATCTTATCGACATCAGCTTCTCGTTGCTCCACCGCTTGTTCCAGTACTGCCACTGCATCCTGCCAAGCCTCGTTCATCTGGAAAATTCGAGCCAGTCTCTCCAAGTCTTCCGGGGTATGGGGTTCGATATCCAACGCTCGCTTGGCTGCCTCTATTGCTTCATCCTTTCGATCAAGTTTTTCGCCCAGGATATCCGCCAGTTCAAACCTAAGATGCTTGACATCGGTCATCTCAGATTGCAGAGGAACCAATTTCCTCAACACGCCCAGCAGTTCTTCCCACTGGCCACCGGACGCGTAGATGCCCCTCAGCGCATTTAGAGCCTGAGGATTCTTGGGGTCCAACCTCAGCACCTCTTGCCAGTTGGCCATGGCCTCTTCGAGTTCTCCCAGCTTTTCTCCCTTGACCCATCCCAGGCGACTGGAAAGGTCGGCGATTTTTTCAGGATCAGCGGTAGACTCCATGCGTCCCTCTATGAGTTCGGCGAGTTCCCGCCAACGGGAGGTCTTTTCATAAAGACGGTCCAGGGCCTCGAAGGCATCCTCACTCGTGGGGTCCTGCTCCAAAATTCCCTTCCAAAGATCCACCGCCTCATCAGGCCTGCCTAGTTGGCCCGATGCCAAATCAGCAATTCGTGCAACCAACTCCAGACGCTCATCCTGCTCTTTTACTTGCTCCAGGTGCATCTTCAGAACGTCGTAAAGAGATTCGTGGTCGCCCTGTTCAGCGAATGCCCTCTCCAAGGAGCGCAAACTGGGCACATGAGTATTGTCCAATTCCAAAACTCGCCTGAAATACCCCACTGATTTGCTTGATTGCTCCAACCTCTCGATCAAAATGGAGCCAAGGCGGTAAAGCACATCTACCTGCTGTTCGGGTTCTGTCAAAAGTTCCAATTGCTTCGACAGAACCTCCACCAGGTCGTCCCACTGCTGCCGTTTTTCATACAAGCCGTCCAAGGCCTTGAGCGCCTCTATGTTTCTAGGCTCGAATCTAAGGCATATTCGATAGAATCGAAGAGCCTCATCTTCATCATCCAGGTTTTCCTGTTGTATTTTTGCTACCTTGAGGGCGATCTCCGCCCCGACACCCGGCTCTTCGATGTTGTCCAGTTCCTCTTCGTATACCGCGGCCAACGCCTCTAAGTTGTCATCCTGAATCGCAAGTCTATCGAGTCCCTCCCTTACCTTGGGATTTGCCAGGTCCTCATGAAACATGCGGACATAGGTATTGAAGGCCATGAAGCTCAAGCCCATTTTTTCTTCCTGTATGCGGGCTATTTCGAATAAAAGCTCCAATCTTCTCGCCATCACCCTGCTGTGTCTCACCTGGCTCTCCAGGATATCCAGGTACTTTTTCCAGTCACCACTCTTTTCGTATGCAGTCTCGAGCAGGGAGGTGGCTCCTTCAAACGATCGTCCATCGGCCAGTTGTCCTTCCAGGTGCTCGATAGTAGCTAAATGGCCGGGGTCCGCCTGGAGAATATCCCTGTACAAGCTTCCAGCTCTATCGTTGTCTCCAAACTCCTGTTCGTAGAGTTGGGCCAACCTGAACCGGAGATCCAACGACTCGGCTATCTCCCCTGTCTTATCCAATACCCGAATCTCCTGGACAAGTACTTCCGCCAACTCTCTTATGCGACCCTGTTGCGAACAAAGCCTGTCAAGCATGCGCATGGACGTAATATCATCAGGTTGCCTGCTCAGCGCTTCCCTGTATGCATCGATAGCTCCTCCTAAGTCTCCGAGGTTCTGCTCGTAGATGGTAGCTATCTCGTACAGGAGAGAAGAAGCCTCTTGAGGGTCTTGTACCAGTGCCAATCGTTTTCTGAGGATGTCCGCAAGGGGCTCAAACTCGTTCTTGTTACGATAGTAGTTCTCTAACGCCATGAGGCTTGAAGCATCGGAGGGGTCTATAGACACCACGGCTAAAAGATGTTCCACCGCCTTTTGCGGGTCACCCAGTCTTTCAGCGAACAAGGCTGCGAGTCTTTTGTTCAACGCCAGGGAGATAGTTTGATCCTCCAACCCGTCGAGTCTTCTCGAATAGACGGCCGCAAGGATCTCGTACTCCTCTGTCTCAGCGGCAAGACGTTCCAAGGCAAATCTGACATTCTCGTCTGTGGGGTCTTGCTGAAAAGCACGGCCCAATGTATTGAAAGCCAGTTCTTTCTGGGAAAGCTGCGCATCATAAATGTTGGAAATACGAACCAGGATCTCCTTGCGCTCTTGGGTGTCATCACTCGAATCATGAATGACTTCCAAAGCGGCAATGAGATGACGCCAATCGCCCAACTGGTCCAAAAAGCCCACCAGTATCCTCGCGACCTTTTCCTTTAGTTCACCTGCATCAAACATGGCGATCAAAGCCTGCACCGCCTGTGGTTGCAAAGATTCGGCCGTCAGGACTTCGGCATACAAGTCCAACGCGAGTTCTTTGTTCTGCAGGTATGTGCCATAGATCTCTGCCAGACGTAGTTTCAGAACTGTCAACTCGCTGTCGGCGGCCAACTCGATCTGAACTTTGATGACTTCACAAAGTTCTTCCCACCTGCTTTCCTTGGACAGGAGGCGATCCAGAAGTTTCAACACCGCCACATCGTGGGGATCATCCGCAAGAATCTCTCCATAGGCCTCTATTGCGCCGGCATTGTTTCCAAGTCTCTCTTCCATCAAGGTCGCAACTTCGTGAAGAAGGTCCTTTTTCTTGTCGGGATCTTGTTCCATGGAAGCGATGTGACGCACGATTCCAACCAACTCTGACCAGGCACCTCGCTCACGATATAAACGTTCAAGAGACTTGAGAGCTTCAAGATCATCCGGATCACTCGCCAACAGCTGACGCCAATGAGATACCGCTTCGTCCTTTTCCTCGAGGTATGCCTCCTTGAGTTGAGCCAACCTTCGTTCGATTTCAGCATGGGCAGACGTACCCTCTGTCAGGGGAAGAATTTCTTCGTAAACATTTGCCAATTCTTCGAACGACCCGGAATCGTTTGCCAGTCTTTCCAGGTCCTGTCTGATCCCATCATCACTGGCATTCTCTCTTATGGCCCTGCATGCCACCATGAATGCCAATGGTTTTTGCCCCAATTCCTGTTCGTATAGGGTCATCAATTCCCTATAAAGAGCAAGCCTCTGCCCGGGCTCCTGCCTGACAGCAAGGCGAACCTCCATAATAGCGACCAACTTTTTGTAATCAGCGAGTTTTCGATATATCGGGTCGAGAATATCGGCTGCCTGGGCCCTGGTTGAATCCATGGTAAGCATCCTCTCCAAGAACTCAACCGTACGAGGATCCGAATCATTGTAACCCAAGGCAGCTTGAACCGATTCTATGGCGGTTGCAGGGTCATCCAGCCGATCCAAACAAAGCTGTGTTTTTCGCAGAAACAGATCCAACAGCTCGGATTCTTTGGTCTCGTATGCGGGGGATGATTCCACCAAAGTAATCTGCCTGTCCAGTACAGCGAGCAAATCATTCCACCGTTCCGAGGCAACCAGTAACTGGTCCAACAATCTCAATGCACGCTGGTCAGAAGGATCCAGATCGAGAATTTGGCGATAGATCCCAATGGCCCCATCCACATCCTCTACTCCCTCTGCCAAAGTGGCCGCTGCCTGGAAGAGGAGATCCTTTTTTCGTTCCACCTCTGTCGTGAGATCGACCTGTCGCATATAAATCTTGACCAGGGATGAAAAGTCCCCTTCCTCCCTGTACATTCTTTCCAGGGAATAGAGGATATCCTGGTCAGAATCACTGGAGTCCAGGAGTTTTTCCAGCTCGGCAACTGCCTCATCCCGCCGTCCCAGGTGCTGCTCCAATATGGCCGCCACCCTCTTTCTAAGGTTGACAGCCATCTCTGTACCGGCACTACGCTCTGCCACATCCAGATATACTCCAACCTGCTCTTCGAACAAGTTCCCTTCCTTGGCCAGTCGCATCAGATCTCCGTCAATACCTTCATCCGACGGGTCTTCTCTGAAAGCACGAGCTGCAACGGTAAAGGCCATTGCCCGCTCGTTCATCTTGTTTTCGAAAATATCCATCAACTGCCTAAAGAAGTCCAACCTGTCGGCCAACTCGCTGGTGGCAGCAAGGCGCATCTCTAAAATCGCAGCCAGTTTTCTCCACTCCTGGTTTGACCTGTAGACTCCATCCAAAACCTCCGCGGCAGACAAACGGCATCGTTCATCTGCAAGCAGTTTTTCGAGAGCGGCAATGGTCTCAGGATGATTCGGTTTTCTCTCGAGCAGGTTCTTGTATATCTGGACGGCTTTTCTTGGTTCGTCCAACTGTCTGACGAAAATATCCGCAAGCCTGGAATTATAATCTATCAGACCCAAGACGTTCTTGGAAAGATTTGCCAGTCTTGGCAATAGTTCCACTTCGTCTTCCCATCGCCCTGTCGCTTGATACAGGCGATCGAGCTGTTTTGCAGCACTCAGGTCCTCGGGATCTGAATCCAATACTTTTCTGTATGCATCCACGGCACCATCCAGATCTCCAACCTGCTCTTCGAGAATCTGTGCCGTCTGCACGAACAAGTCACGCCTGGCCTCCGGATCAGTAGACGCTTCGGCCTGCAAACTCAAAACCCACGCCAAATCCTGAAATGACTTCGAATCCCTGTATAGCGATTCAAGGGAACTCAACGCCGTGGTGTGCAGGGGATTGAGTTCTACCAGTCTTCGGAGACTCGCTGTTGCAAGGTCCGGTCTCCGCAACTTGTCCCGATAGAGTCCTGCAAGAGTCTGCAACATCATGACCTGCTGATCACGATCTTCCAAAGACTCGAGAGCCTCTTCCAATGCAGCGGTAAAGCTTTCGTAAGCCCCGGACTTTTCAGCCTGTCGCTCCATGGCGAGCAATACATCCTGGCTGGATGGGTTTACCCTGTATGCCTTTCTCAGAGCAGCAAAAGCCCTGTCGGACTGAGACAGCTGTCTATCGTATATTTGCGCGACCCTGATAAGGATATCTACCTGTTGCTCCTTATCCTCCGATGCGTCGGCCTTGACCTCCAAAACCCGAACCAGGCCAGACCAATTATCCTTCCGTTCATAAACAGGCTGCAGGATCTCGGCAGCGGCAGGCGCGCTGTCAGGGCGATCCAACAGAGACTCCACTGCCTCTATAGCTCGTTCATCATCTGGTCGTTCATCCAAAACCTGTTGATAATGCTCGATGGCGTGTTGCCTCTCCTCCATTCTTTCAGCCCGTACCTTACCCAGCTTAAGGGTCAGGTCCGAAGCCTCGTCATGCTCCACCAAGGGAATAATTCTCTCTAGAACATGTGCAAAATCAGGCCACATTCCTCCCTTTTCGAGCAAAGAACCCAAGCGTCTGAGCACCTCGAGATCGTCGCCCACAAGAGAATCCAACTCCTGGAATACAGCGATGGCAGATGGCCGGTCGTGCAGCTCCGACTCGAGTAACTCCCCCAATTCCAATAACAAAACCTTTTTGTCTTCCGTTGATTCGGCTATTTGTTCACGCTTTCGAAGAATGCCTGCCAACTCATCCCATCTTTGCACGGAACGAAGCAACTCACTCAATGAAGCCAATATCTGGCTGTCATCAGGGCGATGCTCCATGACTTTTCTATAACAGGCGATGGCATTCTGAGGCCTGTTGAGCTGCTGGCGATACAAGTCGCCCAACATCGAGTTGATTCTTGCCATGTCATCAGGAGTGAGTTCCTCCGACAGAGATTCTTCCAATATTCCTGCCAATTCTTCGAATTTTCCTGTCTCCCTTGCAAGCCGAAAAAGCGACTCACCAACCGTATCCAAGTCGGGACTTTCCTTGAAAGCCCGTCCCAACGCGGCAAACGCGAGTTCCTTTTGGTCCAGTTCTTCTTCGTATACCTGGGCGATCCTCTCTAAAAGAGATAGACGCTCAGCAGCGGTTGAACACCCCTCCAGCCTGAGTTCCAGCATATCGATGTGCCTGCGCCAATCACCGGCAAGGGCGTAGTACGGTTGCAGAATTTCAGCAATCCGCAGAGGGCTGACCCCGCGGCCTTGCAACCTCTCCAAAATCCTGACAGTATTGGCTGCGAGTTCAGCATCGACTTGCTGTGCGGATAGGATCGAATTGCACAGCTGTAGAGAGTTCTCCGTGTCATTCAGTCGTTGCTCGAAAATCCCTGCCAACCGGTATTGGAGTTCCAATCTTTTTGTAGCTTCGCTTTGGTACTCGAGACTTTTTTCCAACGCCTTCGCCGCATCCTGCCACTGGCCGTTTCGTTCAAACAAATCGGACAGGGCGCTCCAAGCGTCGGCATCGTTTTCATCTATTTTGAGAACTTCCTGGTACGCTTCGACCGCCTGTGTGTAATCGGCCATTCGCTCCCTGTAGATATCCGCCAGCTTGAATAACAACTCCTTTTTCTTCTGACCCGACCTGACCAACTCCAACTGCCGCTTATATATGGCCACTAACTCCATACTACCGCCAGCTGACTCCTGGAGCTTTTCCAGGGCTGCCAAAGCCGGCATGTTCTTTGGATCCACATCCAAAATTTCCTGATACACCCGAATCGCTTCAGATGGGTTGGACAATTTCTGCCATTGGATATCGGCCAGAGCGGACAAAACCGCCATCAGTCCCTTACCCTTTAACTTGCCACTGTTGACCGCGGTTCTAAAAGCAGCTGCCATTTCCTGGTAACGAGCAGTGCGCTCACCGAGGGAAAGCAATTCCTTGAGTGTTCTCTGGGGCGCCGGGTCAATGCTAAAAGCGCGAAGCCGTGATTTGAAAGCCTCTACCGGATCATCGCGATAATCAAGATGGATATCGGCAAGTTTATCCAGTAATTTCAGCTTCTCATTCTTGTCGTGAGTATGAACAAAACGAATCTCTAGACACCTGACCAGTCCATTGTAGTCCTTGGTGGTTGAATAAAATTTTTCCAGAGCCATGGCGGCATCCAGGTTTTCTCCATCGAGTCGCAGTATCTCCTCGAACAAAAATTTTGCCGCTTCCGGATCCTTGAGCTGATCGGATGTAATACGTGCAATTTGATAAAGAACCTGGGCTTTTGTCTCCGGGTCATCAATCCTGTCCACTTGGCCTTTTAATAACTCCACCACTTCCGCCCAACGCCCCTCTTCCTGGTAAAACTCCACAAGAGAAGCGACCGCAGAACTGTACAAAGGATCGAGATCCAAAATACGCCTATATGCCGATACGGCAGCTTCCTTATCCTGAAGGTGAACCGCGTTCAACATCGCAATACGCTCCAGGATGGAGGCCGCTACGTTTTTATCCTTGGTCCTTTGCACCACATCGGACAACTTGTCTATGAGTTCCTTGACTCTCCTCTTCTTCAGGTAATGACGCTCCATGAAGGAAAGAACATGAGTGTTGCCTGGCTGTAAGAGCAGGCACTTGTCAAGGTTCTCTTCTACCTGCTCATCGTGATCGCCTAGTAGAAAATAAATCTCTGCTATTTCCCGATAGAGTGTTACGGCCCTGCTCTTGTCAGGCGCTTCAACCGCCTCGACCCGTAGCTCTTTTACACGTGATTCATAGTCTTTTTTCGATTCATCCAGTTTTACCAGTGCTTGCTGCGCAGGAGCAGGGTCTGAACTCAAAGAGGCAGCCTGCTCGAGTGCCTGGCGACACAGGTCCTCCAATAAGGGTTCGTCCTGTAGGATTTTCCCCAACTTGAGGTATTTTTCCCCCAAGGTCTGTTTATCTATACCAGCTATGCGGGCTTGCTTGTCGATCAACTCCAAGACCTTTTTGTAGAACCCCAAATCCAGGTATAGATCCTCTAAAGCTTCCAAGGCATCTACTCGTTCAGGATTTGCTACATGAGCATGACCAAATGCCACCAACGCCCTGTCCGTTCGCTGGAGGTTATCTCGGTACAGCTTACCCAGCCTGAAAAAAATATCGGCTCTGTCAGCGCTATCGCTGGTGATGACAGCCAACTGTTCTAAAAAGTTAGCCAGTCGACCCCAGTTTCGTTGCTTTTCATACAAGGCCACCATGCCTTCTATGGCCGAACGCTCATCAGGTTTGAGTCGTAAAACCTGGGTGTAAGATTTTTCAGCCTGGCTCTGATTTTGCAATTTATGATGCCAAACCGATGCACACTTTGAATGCAGGTGCATGATCTCACTGTCGTCTTGAAGGTGAGCAATTCGTTGTTCGTACAACCCAACCAAATCTTTCCAGCGGTCCTTGCCCTTGTAAATCTCCTCCAGGGCCGTGAAGGCTGGCACATCCGTTGGATTGTTCTTGAGAATCTTCTGATAGTTCCGGATCTGCTCTTCCATCTCGGCATCCACTCCTGGCAAATGAGGTCGAATTACACAGGAGGGGCCAGTTACCAATCCCTGTGCAAATTCTTCCTATTTCGAGGCTTTTATACCCGAATAATCAAGGTAAATCAAAGAAAAGTTGGACCATAGGGAATGCTAAGACAGCTCAAAAAACGTATTTCAAGCTCGGCGTGACACCCACCATTACTCCGCTGTTGGCAAGGTCGTATGAGCCCCAAGCTTCAATCCCAACCCAAAAGTGCCGAAGCATGGTGGCGTATTCCAGCCCGCTTCCTGCCTGGACCAGAAAACCGGGATCATAGCCAGCCATATCAGGAGTCGTAAACATCCATCCGGCCGCAGCTTTCACGAACCACCCCAAGCGCTTCGTCGTCACGAGATTGAACCTGACCCCCAGCATAACGGCGAACATTCCTGCGTCGTTACTGATTTTCTCCTTGCCTTTTGGTTGCCTATTTCCTGATATCTGTTGACCATGAAGGGCGAGGTGAATGGATGCGATCTGCCCCAGGTCAAACCCTGCCTCCAGTTGAAGAACGGGGCTGGGTGGCCACACGGGACTTTGCCTATCTTGTCCAAATAGGTTAGTGACCGCCACGGAAAAGCCCATGTCGGTCCTGAGCCAGAAGCCTCGCTCCACCTCATTGAACTTCTGGATCTTCGGTGCCCCCTTTGAGGCAGACTCTGCAGCGACAGACGAAGCGGATAAGATAAAAACCAACAGGAACGAGACCATTCGCATGGATGTTCTCCTCTGGGTGCTTGCAGCAGGTTACTGACTTTTGAGAATGAATGGATAGTTCACGATTACTATTCCACCGCCCTGGGGTTCAGGAAATTTCCAGGTGCGAATCTTTTGAGTCATGCATCGCTCGACCATGGCATTGTGCAAAGTCGAATTGGATACAGAGGCCTGTTGCACATAACCCTTTGGGCTGATGGTAAACTTCACGGACACCTTTCCGGCCAGGTTGGGGTTCCTGGTCAACTCCTTGGAGTAGCAATACTTGATTTGGTCCCTGTGGGAATGGATAACCCTTCGAATGATCTCCATGGAAAGAGACCCCATGACGATGGGTCGACCCACGGAAATACTGACA
>CAYSLH010000147.1:0-11912 GCA_964431605.1 uncultured Myxococcales bacterium | reverse complement strand
CTGACTGTGAACTGGATGTTAGCCAATGCATACCGACACAACCGGTCTGCTCCAAGGACGAAATGGAAAAGGGTCTTTGTGACACGCAAGACGGACATAGTATCAGGGGGGGATTTTCATGCCAGTCTGCCGGGGACATGGCGGTGGGCGCAAGCCCTATCTGGCTGCTCACAATAGCCCTTGCCTTCCTGAGAAGAAAACAAAAACAATTGTCCTGAGCGGTAGACCGGCAAAGTCGTCTCCCTTCCATGCTTGGTACTTTATTTGCCAGGTGCCCAAAACCTTAGGTTCCATTTTCCCAATAGTTCACAGGAATATCCTCCTTGTTCTGATACGGATCTCATGATAGAGGCATACAAGGCCGTGGCAAGGGAGAGAACTTGAAATTTCCAGGCAGCAGAAATCCCAAGCACTATTTTCCTGTTATGCGAAAGCGCAACACGGCTCATTCCATAGATGTCGCCGAGCAACAACATTGGTATCTTCTCGGGCTGGATCAACTCATCGTCGACATAGAGGTCCATGGACCAACCGAGTTGGCAAAGCAATACGGCCTTGCTCCCGGCGAATCAGTTTTGCTCGATGATATTCAACACAAGGAACTGATGAGGAAGATTGAAAAAGAAGGCCTGGAGCTAAGGATCTCGCCGGGCGGCGCAGTGGGCAATACTGTAAATAATTTTACTTTTCTTTCCGGAGAACCTGCCATCATGTTGGGCGCCATAGATCACTGTATCTACCCTGGCAGCCCTTCGTTTCAATATGTTGCAAAAACACCCATGGCTGTAGATCTCTCCCATGTCGTGCCACTTCCCGGCAACATGGCTGTTGCCTTGACTTTCATTTCCCCTGATGGAGAAAGGTCCTTTGCCGTAACGCCCGGAATTTCCAGTGATTACCCTCCTGAAGCCATTGAAGAGAAAGTGGTCAAAGATTCTTCTGCAGCCATGACTACTTTGTATTGCTTGAGGGAAGAAACATGGCCCATAGCCAGGGCTGCAAGACGTATGATGGAGATGGCATCGAAACATGGTGTTCCCGTTGCGTTTGGCCTGGGTACTTCGAGTCTGGTGAGACAGAACAAGGAAATCACTCAGGAGATTCTTTCTCGATATGTGACCATTGCAGCAATGAATTCGGCGGAGGCAGAGGCCCTGACAGGCGAGAAGGATGCTTTGATCGCATGTCGACAATTGCTGGAACTTGTGGACATGGTGATTATTACCGAAGGTCCCCATGGACTCACCATGGGGGGGTACGTGGATGAGCGGTTCAAGCGCGAGACGGATCAGCCCATACGTTCCAAGAGCATCGAGGAATACAACCGCTGGGAATATAGTAGGTTGATGACGCGTGACTCGTGCAAACAACCGCTGAAAATATACACTCACATTCACCCATACCACGGTGGACCAAAGTTGCTCAGGAACACCAATGGAGCGGGAGACGCAGCTCTTGCGGCCGTGCTTCACGATGTTGTGGCCAATTCATACCATCGTGCCACTGTTCCTGACAGCAAGAAACACACCACCGGCGTGGAGTTTTTGTCATACTCGTCTCTTTCCCGGATTGCCCAATATGGAAACCGGGTCGCGTATGAGGTTCTAAAAGGTTGTTCACCTCGTCTGGATTCCACTGTCGGATCTGACACTGATTGATGGGGTTTGTTCTTCGTTATGCTGGTCTTCAGGGACGCTTGGCTTTTTTGAGTAACACATATATGGCCCCTGCACCTCCGTCACAAACACGGGCCGTGCAAAATGCCAGGATACTCTTTCTCAGCCCTGACCTGAGAAACCAGTTTTTCAACGCAGGTTTGAGTACTGGTTTCTTGTCCTTGGACCTATGGCCACGGCCATGAATTATGAGTACACATCTCATGCCGTGCCCCAGCGCCCTGGAGAGAAAAGCCTCCACCCTGGGCCTGGCTTGCTGCCTGGATAATCCGTGCAGGTCGAGATGATCCTGTATGGAAAACTCGCCCGATTTTAGTCTCGAAAGTAATCGAGGATCTACTCCGTCCGCCAATCCCTCTATGGCCTCGTCTGTCTCATGAATGGAAAACCAACTTTGCCCGTCTACCAACTTGCGAAGTTGGTCCATGACTTGTTGCTCCTCCTGCTCCAGCGACGAAGGGCGGTTTGCAATAGGCGGTTGAGGAGGGATGAATTTCTGTCGTTTTCCTAGGGGCGTTACCCCGTTCATGGCTAAAGCAAAAATACTTTCGTCGTCTTCTGGCTGCTTTTGATGCCTGGGTCCGGGTTCTTGGACTGATTCAGGTTTGTCCTCAACAGCAGGCACCTTGGCCTTGATTTCGGCAAAGGGCCTATTTGCAAAGTCAGCAGTCTGCGCCCTTTGTTTTTTCTTGCCGCCTGGCTTTTTCCGTTTGGCTTTGGGGGCCATGGGGTTTGGTAACGCATGTTAGTCCGGAGGACATACTGCGTAGTAAGAGATCCCGTAAAAGTATTTACTCTCACCTGTGTCGTGCATACAGGAATTCTTTGCGCACACGTCTCCGTTGTTGCAGTCCTCTGACGTTACGCATGGCAGGCCCGTGTCATCCATGACCTTGCCATAGATCAGTGTGTCCACGACCACGCCGAACCGGTCGTCGACCCACACTGCCTCTCTTGGCAAAACCTCCTTGGAAAAATCCCACTCCGCCCATGCCAGTGCTACTCCGTCTTGCTTGCCGAGTTTGTTACCCTGGCTGTCTAAGGGTTGGTAGATGAGAAGCTGGTCATCCGGGCTGGTTCCCCTCTCGGTCCAGAAAAATCCGATCATGCCGTCGGGTGCCTGTGATGCCGCACCACCATACGCGTTTCGGCCGTTCGCAGTAGCATCTGAAATTTGTATCGGTCCCTTTGTTACGTTTCCGTTGTCGTCGAGCCAAGCAAGATAGACTTCCCGCTTTGCACCAGAGGTGCTCTTTTGTGCATCGAAGGCCAGAAGATAGCCTGAGTTACCCCTGTAAAGGGTTGGATGCCTGGCGTCATAGAATTGTCCGCCGATGCTGCGTCGGTTGGAAGTGGTCATCCAGTCAGTGTAACATCCCCACCAGCAACCCCACCAGTCCCACCAATCGGTCCAGTGACCATATATCTCATATTCCAGTTTGGCCGTTTGGATGCTGTGACCAGAACCTGTTCCTTCTTCCCACACGATGAAATACACATCATTTTGGCCCATGATTTGGATATTTGTGGGATTGTTGGCCGAGTCCACCACGTGGGTAAAATACTGCTTGGGTTCGCCCCAGCATGCATCACTTTCATCATAACCGGCTCCAATGCAGGTTTGGTCTTCTGGACAATCTGAGTTTGTCAGGCAACTCGATGTACAAACATTTTCAGTACAGGTCTGACCCAGTGATGCACAATCATCATTATTTTCGCAGGAAGGTCCGCCGGTGCAGTCACCATAGTTCGTGGAAGGAGGATCATCGATACCGGAGTAGCCATAGCAAGGATCCCAATATTTCATGCGTCCATAGGGGTCTAGAGGGGCTGTCATGACCTTGTTGTGATAACCCCATGCCAGGACATAGCCATCGTCGGCAGTGGATATGGCCGGATGGTTCCTGTTGCTGTCGCACCAATCATACCAATGATCCGTACATCCGTTGAGCGGGTTCACTCTTGGACCCACCGCACCTGTCTTGCCTACTGTCCTGAACCATATATCGGTCGTTGCATACACGGTAGCATAAACATTACGATTCTGATCCCACGTAATCTCCGGGTCCACCGCTGTTCGCCAAGATGGTTTGTTTTGGGATAAGAGGACATTGCCCTTCTGTTCCTGACCTCCAATACAGGTAGCTCCACTCAAACAGTCTTCTGAAGTGAAACAACTTTGTTTAAAACAGGTTCCGGCCTGGCAGTCGCTGCTGTCTACACATGTGTCGATCTGGCAAGGGCCGTTGCCACCACACTCGCCCCCGTAATCAGTGCAACTGTCCTTTTGACATGATTGGTTTACAGGGCAGTCCTGATTGTTTTCACATGAACTCATGCATCTGCCGTTGGAACAACTTTGGGTTGCAGGGCATTGTGCTGTCTCCGTACAAGAAGGACCAAGGCACTTTCCTGTTTTGCACAAACCTTCCGTACAGTCTCCATACGCGCACATACCATTGTTGGCGCAGTGACAGCTCGCAGGGTTGTTGTCGTCATCACACACCATGTCGCATTTGCCGTTTATCTGGAGCTTCTTCACTCCGCCCTCGGTATAGTGGCGCACGAAGTCGAAATAGACGTTTTTGTGATCCCGTTCGTCTTCCCATACAAATCCGACATAGCCTGAATCACCGGCCTTGACCATCCTTGGTTCTTGGCGCCTTTCTTCGCCGGCAGATACATCACCTTTTAGAACCTCACATTCGCATCCAGTTTCGTATACTCCATCGACGTCAGCGAAGGTTCCGTTGCACTGGGCAATCTTGCAGTCTCCGTTGTTGCATTTGATGATTTGCACATTTGGTGGTGGCTCCCCGTTTATCAGCCCTGGGCACGGTTCAGGATCGAGGCAACAGAAGCATGTCACCTCTCCGGAGGATTGGTCCGGGAAACAGAAAACCTGCAGGTCGGATTCGTCACAGAAAGCTCCACATGTTCCGTTTAAGCACATTACTCCTTCATCACACTTGTTTCCGCATGAACCGCAGTTGTTGTGATCCGAATTGGTATCCACGCAGCTTCCGTTACAATTGACCTTTCCGTCTGAGCAAGCGTTTTGGCAGTTGCCGTCATCACACACGAATGTCTCACCACAGTTATGACCGCAAGAACCACAGTTGTCGTGATTGGAGTTGAGGTCTACACACATGCCGTTGCAAGGCGTAAGGCCTTGTGGACAGTCGTTTCCGCACATGCCGTTGTTACAGACTTGTCCGTTTTCGCACTGGTGGCCGCAGCTTCCACAGTTGTTGGGATTCTCCGAAGTATCTATGCATGCGCCAGCACATTCCGTTTGTCCGTCGTTGCATGTTTGGCTGCATTGGCCGTTTGAGCATACCATGTCCGCAGGACATGTGTTGCCGCAAGATCCACAATGCAGGGGATTGGAGTTTATATCCACGCAGGCTCCCCCACAGTCCTGTAGTCCTGATGAGCAATCGTCTTGACACGATCCATGATCGCAGACCTTGTTTGACGGACAATCATTTCCACAGTTGCCACAGTTGCTTGGATCTGAGCCAACCTCCACGCATGCTCCATCGCAATTTTCATATCCAGGTGAGCATTCGTCTACACATGAACCTCTTTCGCATCCCATGCCCGGGGAGCAGGCTTGGTTGCATGCACCGCAATTGTGAGGATCCGAGTTCGTATCCACACACTGCTCGTTGCATTCTGTCTGCCAACCGGGACAGGTGGGTTCGCATTGACCATCCCTGCAAGTCTCTCCAACGGCACAGTAGCTGTAACAGGTTCCACAGTTGCGAGCATTGGAGTTGGTATCGACACAAGCTCCAGCGCAGTTTGTGGTTCCCGCAGGACAACTGTCCTGGCAAGTTCCGCCGTAACAAACCTTTGAAGCCGGACAAGCGAGCCCACAGGCTCCACAATTGTCCGGATCCGTCATGAGGTCGGAGCAAGCACCACCACAGGAAGCGTTTTCATCCAGGCAATCGTCCAGACACGTGCCCCTATCGCAGACCAATCCTCCCTCGCAGGCTTGGCCGCACCCACCACAGTTGTGCGGATCATCCACGATTTGGACACAGGCCCCGGCACATTCCTCCTCTCCTGCGCCGCACCCAGAAGAGCATGCCCCGTGGGAGCATACTTGCCCATTGGGACATACGTTTGCGCAGTCACCGCAGTTAGTGGGACTGGTGGATGTATTTACGCAGTGGCCGTAGCAGTTTTCCAGGCCCCAGGGACATTCGTCCAGGCAGTTTCCTTCTCCACAAACCGAGCCGAGGGGACAGGAGATTCCGCAATCACCACAATTGTCAGGATCGGAGAATACATCCACACAGCCTCCATGGCAGTTAGTGGACCCGGCGTCACAATCCCCGTCAGAACACAGTCCCCGATCGCAAACCTGGCTGTTGGTACACGCCTGGCCGCAACTTCCGCAGTTGAGGTGATCTGCGAGAGGATCTGAACATCCTCCACCGCAGCATGAGTGCAGAGGACGACAGGGGTTGTCACACGAAGAGCAATGGGCGGCATTGGAACCGATGTCAAAACAGCTTCCATCGCAGTTTTCTAGACCAGGGTCGCATGCTGGTACACAGGAATTGCCCGAACAAACCAGGCCCTGACCGCATACATTAAAGCAATCACCACATCGATCGTGATCCCCGGTGATATCCACACAGTCTCCACCCTGGCATTGTTGTTGGAACGATGGGCAATCGTCAGAGCATGTTCCAAGGTGACACCATTGACCCCATTGACAGTTCTCACCACAAGCCGAACAATGTTCGAAGTCGCCGTAAATATCCACGCAGGTGCCGGCGCAGTTTACCTGCCAGTCCGGGCAGTCTGCCTGGCACTGTCCACTGTAACAAGCCCCAGTGGTGCATGGTTGTCCACATCCTCCACAGTGATCACGGTGGGTGTCTGTGTCCACACAAGCCCCGGCACAATTGGTAGTGCCTGGGGGGCAACCCTGCCCATCGTCGATGCAATGCCCACCTATACATTCCTGGCCGGCACCGCACATGGTGCCGCATTGGCCGCAATTGGTCGAACTGGTCTGGATGTCTACGCACGAGTTTCCACAAAGCACCTCTCCTGAAGAGCAAGTGGATGCGCATCGACCTGCAGAACAAACTTGTGAAGCGGAACAGGCGGTGCCACACGATCCGCAATTGCCGGGATCGCTTTCGAGTTCAGTACAAACACCCGAGCACTTTACCAATCCTTGGGCACACGAGTTGTCCACATCGTAACACTGTCCACCATGGCATGCCTGGCCGGCAGAGCACTGGTGTTCACAAGAGCCACAATGTGCGCTGGATGTTTGTAAATCAGCGCAAGCGCCGTTGCATTCGGTCATTCCCTCCTGGCATTGATCGGAACAGTGGCTCTTTGTGCAAACCTGAGCAAATCCACACTGTTGGCCGCAACTGCCACAATTGCCGGGATCGCTGGAGATATCCACACACAGACTTGCGCAGATGACCATTCCTTCGGCACACACACTGTCGCCATCGGAATCACGACACTGACCATGGAAACAAACATCCTGGCCACAAGACACTCCACAAGCGCCGCAGTTTGTGGGATCGCTCATGTCGTCGACACACCTGCCCCCACAAGCCGTCAACCCGGCAGGACATTCGTCCACACAGCTTCCGCGTGCACAAAGTTGACCGTCTGAACAAGATGTTCCGCACGAACCGCAGTTTTCCGGATCGGACATGATGTTCACACAGTGTCTGTCGCAATTGGTAAGACCCGGCTCGCATGCGCCGAGGCACGTTCCCCTGTTGCACACCAGGGGGGCATCACAGGATGTTGTGCAGTCGCCACAATGGTCAGGATCGCTGAACACGATTACATGGTCACCGTTGCAGCATGAGAATCCAGGAGGTCCTGCATTGCCACACGAGCCACAGTTGTTTGGATCCGTCGCCACATCGGTGCATCTTCCTTCGCAGCAGGTCTGCCCATCTGAACACTTCTGGCCGCAATTGCCGCAGTTGCTCTCATCCGCCACCACGTCCACGCATGATCCGTTGCAAAATTGTTCACCCTCTGCACATTGTGAATGGCACTGGCCAGCTGCACAGGATTCACCCTCCGCACACTGGGTTCCGCATGATCCGCAGTTGTTCGGGTCGATTTCGGTATAGACGCATCTTCGTTCACATTTGTCCATTCCGGAAGGACATGCATCGACACACATTCCCTGGTAACAAGCCTGACCTGAGCTGCAAGCGGTAGGACAATCTCCACAGTGGTCCGGGTCTGTCTGCAGATCTACGCACTGATCACCGCAGGGCCAAAGGCCGTCATCGCAAACCAGCGTACCATCACATGAATCGCAGGAAGACAGTGGAATGCTGATTGTAGCCAATGCTACACACACAAAAAACACCTGGAAACATTTACGCATCAGTCTCATGATCACGCCCCGGAAAAGGTTTAGGCTATTTTAAAGGAAAATCCCTATTTTGTACAATCGGTCATTTGGCCCGGATTTCCCTTTTTGGTCTAGATTGGAGGAAGTCCGTCGGATGACAGGATCTGGGGTGACGAATTGAACATCTCGGCGCTGTCTAAGATTGTATCACCATCCGTTCCGCCAATGATAAGAACATTGCCATCCTTGAGCATGGTGGCCGTGTGACCGGCCCTAGGAGTCGTCATCTGGGCAGGGCTTCCGTTTGACCACCTGAGGGAGAAATAACCAGCCTGGTCGTCCCACCACTCGACACCAGAGTGGGCTTCGAATCCCATGGTGGAATCGGGAGAAATGGATTTCATTCCGCCGATTACGAGTACATGCCCGGCAAGGTCTACCCTCGTCATGGAATGCCACACCCTTGGAGTGAGCATGTTGGACACGTTGTCGATTACCTTTGCCGAGTCGGTACGCATGTCAAAGCTCATGGCCAAGTCGATGGGAGAGGGAATGAAAGGCGTATCGTTACTCATGAAAGCAGCAGGAAACATTCCACCTGAGACGATGACCTTTCCAACGGAAGATACGGCGATGGATGAAAACACGGTAGGCATTCCCTGGTCGTACATTTCGTCCACACTTTTCGGGATCTGGCTGAAAATGGAACCTCCCTGGAATGCCAGGCGTTCTGCAAACGGGCCTGGATCGGACCTGTTTTCAGAAGTATTCCCTCCCACTGCGAGTATCTCGGCCGGAACTTCTCCCAACTTGGAAAATCTCACAACGGCAGGTGCGGCTCTAGGAGCCAACAAGGCGCCTTCGATGGACGTTACCTGAATGTCATCGCCCTGCACCGAAAGCCAGACTGCTCGTTTGAGAGATATTCCGTTTTCGTCTTGCCCCCCAAGGAGCAACATCTCGTGGTCCGACAGTGCAACCGAGCCTGCAAATACTGTGGCTGGAATATTGACCACAATGCTCGTACCAGTTGCCGGATCGAACAGTTCCGCAGTGGTGGCAGCCTCACCCGGCATGAGGCACCTGAGGGCCGGGCCGGGTCGTTCCGGATCGGAATAAGTATTTTGAAGTGAAGCCTTTTCGCATCCGCCAGCAACAAGTAACCGTCCGTCGGCCAGTACCATGGATGAGTGGGAGCCCCTTGCATGGGTCAAGGATCCGTTGGCCTCTCCAAAGGACCCTGTCTCGTGAGTGTATATCTCGATGGAATTAGTGGCTTGAAGGCTTTCGCATGGTTGAGCACACTGGTTGCTCATGTCTGCCGTGGTAAATCCACCAGCTATGATGACCCTGCCATCAGGTTTTACATCCGCCGTGTGAAATACTCTTGGGGTAGCCGGCTGCTGAAGTGTGTCTGTGAAATCGCCGCATCTGGTCAGAAGCATTCTGACTTTGGTGGTCTCCTTGTCGGAAATGATTACTCCTCTGGCGCGACCGCACCATATGGCTTTCTGGTCAGAGATGTTGTATCCCTGGAAGGTGACAATCCAATTTTCGCCTACTGGCAGACCATCGATTCTATACGAACCGGCGTCGAGGTCAGCGAAATCCTTGCAAGCTTTCGCCTTGCCGTCGTTGGTCTGGACACAAAGTCGGAATGCGTCGATACCGGCTGGGGCAGCTCCTGGTGCCACGGCGGAGCCCCTCACATCGAGACGGTTTTGTAGTGTCACTAACTGAAGTTCGAGCCCGGGACCATTCGGACCGCATCCTGCCATGACGGCCAGTATGGGTAAGATAAAGAAAACAGAAGGCGAAAAACACAGGTGGAATTTTTTTTGTTGTATCATGGGGTGAAATTGTACTCGCCAAGTAGCGGTTTGGTCAATTGTCAATTGTCGTGTTATTTTATTCATATGAAAAAGGCATCTTTTCCAATAGAGTGTTTATTATGAAATTGATTCGAGTTTTATTCGCTGTTCTGTTTGTATTCGTAACTTTTTCTTCCTGCAATAATACTGGCTGCAAGGACGAAGGCTGGAGCGTATGCAGGGAAGGGACAACCTATTGGGTGGATCAGTGTGGTAACGAAGTTGGCCGTTTGGCTGATTGTGAATGTGGTTGTAATGACGAACTTTCAGATTGCAAGAGACCCTGTGACTGTATCCCTTCTTGTAACAAAAAGTGCTGTGGAGATAATGACTGTGGAGGTACATGCTCTTTTGATTGTTCTTCTCTGGGGATGGTATGCAATGAGGAGACCTGCAGGTGTAATCAGGAGTGTGTGTCGAATTGCGAAAATAGGGAATGTGGTGATGATGGATGCGGAGGTGTTTGTGGAACATGCGCTGGAATGACCGAATATTGCACTGAAAATGGACGTTGTGTCGATGATTGCATCGGTCTTCAGTGCGGTCTTTCTCCCAACGCAGGTATTGATTGTGGATCATGTGACGGATCTGATACTTGTATTGCCTGGCAGTGTCGGGGCCAAATATGGCAGAATCCTCCAGCCGATCATAGCATGTCATGGCAGGAGGCTGTTGATTATTGCGATGACTTATACTGGAACGGACAAAATGACTGGCGCCTGCCAACAATTAGTGAACTAAGATCGCTCATCGATGGCTGTGGGGCAACAGAGCCAGATGGCGAATGTCATGTTACAGACAATTGTCTGGTCTTCGCGGATTGCCACGATATCTCCTGTGGTGGGTGCAGCGCTGATGAAGGTCCATCATCAGGTTGTTACTGGAAAGCAGGGATGTCCGGACAATGCTCCTGGTACTGGTCCTCATCAGTACGAGAGGATTTGGAACTGGCCGTATGGGTTGTGTATTTCTACCTTGGAAGTGTAAACGTCGCCATGAAAGATCGTAAGTGCGAGGTGCGTTGCATCAGGTAGGGCTCAGGCTGGATTTGTGGTGCGCAAGCTTTTTCCAGGCCCTTTGTGGAGGGGGTATCGTTGTCAGACACCCTTGCGCTAAATAATATTCAATACGGTCTTTCCGACAGTGCAATTATCTCCATATAGGTTGTGCTTGCTTTTTCTCCAAAGATGATCAATTAATTTGCGCCTTGTGTAAATGGACAGCGAATTCGTCCGATCATGGAGGAAAACGAGATGGGAAAAGGCGATAAGAGAACAGCAAAGGGTAAACGATTCAAGGGAAGCCACGGTAACTCCCGGCCCAAGCCCCGTAATGAGCGCAAGCTAAAGGCCCGAAAGGACCAGGAGCAAGGCTGACCCCTCTGGCATCCAACCTCGGTCGGTGAGAAATTTATAGATTTATTGAATGTGGAATTCTAAATTCGGAGACTACCTTACGGATCTGCGATTTGGGAGTGGAGGTCCATTACTGCTTTTTATCTTCTTTTTCGCCAAGCAGTTTGCCCGGCTCGGCGTCCGTTAGTTTGTCCAGGGTGTACTTGGATACCACTACCACGTATGGATTTCCTTTTTTGTTCAACAGCAAGTCATAGGTGTGTCCAGCCCGTGAACCGATCTCCAGCACGATTTTCTCACTGATATTTGGCGCGGCCAAAACCTGCTTGTCCTTCTCCTGGTCTTGGTTGTCTGAGGGCTTCGAGTCAGTTGGTTTCCCTGATTCGCCTGCTTGTTCGGATTGCTTGGGCGAGGTGGTCGGTAAGTCCGCCTCAGCCATGGCAATGGTAACGGTCCAGTGCTTTTTGGCTGTTGTGAGTTGTTTTGAAATGGATTCGTCCTTTGCCTGACCCAGCACATCGGTGATGTTTACCCTGTCCAGCTTGTCCAGCAGCTTGTCTATGGCCGCCGTGTCAGCCTTTTTCCCCTCCATGGTCCAGTTGTCCAGAGTTGTTCTACTCAACTCCATCTTACCGTTAGGCCC
>CAYSLH010000146.1:0-12007 GCA_964431605.1 uncultured Myxococcales bacterium | reverse complement strand
ATTCTCGTACAGAATGGAATGAAAGACAAACCTGTCTCTGCACACCCCGGCATGGCCATCACCTTCGACCCGGGCCAGGACGCGCAAGTCCGCAGATGGCTGTCCCACGCCAGGGGCAAAGCAGCAGCAGAGGGAAACTTTGTCTGACCCAAATATACCAAGTCAATAAGATCGACCCAATATCAATGAATTTTTCAAATCAAAATTGTATACATGGAGACATCCATGAAGATGGGAATTACATCAATCCTCGCTTTTTCATCTTCTCTACCAAGGTCGTCCTGTTTAGCGACAACATGGAGGCAGCGCGGTTTTTATTTCCATTTGTTCGTTCCAATGCCTGAAGGATCAGGTTGTTTTCGAATTGTTCAACAACCTTATAAAAATCCGTGCCGTCATCACCAAGAAGCTCAGAACCTGCCATGCCTATTTTTGTAGACTGCCCCAACAACTTTGGCGGCAGGTCAGATCTGGTCAGCTTGCCTTCACCCTTGAGAATACAGATCCTCTCTATGACATTCTCCAGTTCCCTGACATTGCCTGGCCACTGGTAGTGCTGAAGCGCCTTCATGAAAGCCGTATCACAATAGTCGACTTTCAACCTGTTACGCTCATTTGCCCTTTCGATGAAATGCTGAACCAACAAGGGTAAATCCTCGGGACGCTCTCTCAAGGGAGGCAGGTCGATCTCCATGACATTGAGCCGGTAGTAGAGGTCTTCTCTGAATGTCCCCTCCGAGACCATGGCCGCAAGATCCCTGTGGGTTGCGGCGATAACTCTGAAGTCCGAATGGATGGGGCGCCTTCCTCCCACTGGTTCAAAACATTTTTCCTGCAAAACTCTTAGGAGTTTGACCTGGAAAACAGGCGACATCTCACCGATCTCATCGAGAAAAATAGTTCCTCCATCCGCCAGGGCGAACCTGCCCGGCCTGTCCCGAACAGCTCCGGAAAATGCTCCCCTCGTGTGGCCGAACAATTCACTCTCCAGTAAGGTCTCTGGTATTGCACCGCAATTGACCGGGACAAAAGGGCCCTTGCTTCTGGGGGACCGATTATGGATGGCCTTTGCAACTAGTTCCTTGCCCGTTCCACTCTCACCCTGCAACATGACCGTGCAATCGGTTTCTGCAACACGCTCCAAAATACTGGCGAGTGCTTTCATTTTTCCGTGGTAATTGCTGATGAACCTGGTACCCAAAGGACGTTCCGAGGGTTCACCCTGTTTCTGTCTTGTTTTTTCAAGGGAACCTCTTTTTACCATGACCGACTTGGCAACTTCACAAAGAACCGGAGCATCCACTGGTTTTTCCATGACATGATCGGCGCCCACACTCATGGCTTTCACTGCTCGTTCGACCGTCGCATATCCGGTGATGAGGATGATGGGTAATTCAGGCCTCATTTCACGTGCTTTTGATACAAGCTCCAAACCATCGATTCCCGGTAGCATATAATCGCTCAAGAGTAGATTGTAGTCTCCCCCCTCCAATAGACGCAGACCTTCGTCCCCTGTTCCCGCCTCATGAACATCCATGTTCAAGTTTCTTATTGATCGCCTCAAGACCGTCCGTACAGCTGTGTCGTCATCTACCACCAGAGCACGATTGCTCACCATCACGAATTCCTCCGGCCCTTTTATGTATGTTTTGTCCGGGAACAACATCAACTATGCGAGTACGACAATCGACTACATAATCCACATCAATAGCCCGGAACATGCAGTACCATTGCATGAGTAGTGCCACCTCGGGCCATTCATAACCTCGTGTTTTTACAAGCATGGGACCATAAAAAACCTGGGTTGCTTCAAACCCCTGGTGGATAATTGACCCACCAACAAAGACCCGGTCATTTTACTAAGCAAGACGCCAAACGTGCCGATACCTTGGCAAGGAGGAAAGACGGTTGTGAGTGGCACAGGATGGATCTACCGATTTGTGTTCGAGTCAGGCGCACCGGTAATGGTACTCGATGCCCATGACCTCAAGGTGATTGCAGCCAATCCCCAGGTTGCGGAATTGACTGGAATCCCACTGGAACAAATCCTGGGTCATCCTCCTGATTTTCTCAAGCAAGCCGATCCAAACGTCGAACCGGACTGGAGACGCCACCAGTCAGCTGTACTCCTCGACAGTCAAGATAATGAACAACAGGTTGAAGTAACCGTTCTTTGCATGGAAAATGTCCCACGTCCAGCCGTGGTGTTGAGGATCGACGTAGTAGACACAAAGGAATCGACTCCTCCATCACCATTGGAAAGCAAACACGCTGCCTTGCAACGCGCCCACCATCAACTTCAGATGGCGTACAACCAGCACGAGTTGTTAATCGATGAACTGAACGCAAAAAATCACGAGTTGAAGCAGGTCTATCGCAGACTTTCTTATGCATCAAAGATGGCCACCATCGGTGAGTTGGCAGCCGGAACTACCCATGGCATCAATAACCCACTTGCGGCTGCTGTAAGCGCAAACCGTCAGATAACAGCCCTTGCCGCCGACATCGAGGTGAGTGAAATTCGCCAACGGCTTGAATCCCTTTGCTCCCGCACCGACACCGCGTTGAAACGCATAGAAAGAATCGTCTCGGACCTACGCAGTCTTGCCCAGGCGGGATCACGAAGAGATGACATCAAAGAAGTCGAACTTTTCAAGGAGATGGACCTTGCTGTCGATCTCCTCAAGCACAGGCTCAAGGGTGTGGCACTTCAAATGGACATTCCACACGACATAAAGGTCCGTGTGGCGCCGGATGAATTCATGCAGGTTGTCATGAACCTGGTGGACAATGCCGTGTATGCAACCGGTGGAGATGGAAGTATAAAAATAAGCGCGACCGACGATGGACGTAATGTACGCATCAAGTTCGAGGATGACGGAGAAGGAATACCTGCTGATATAGTCGACAAAATATTCGATCCTTTCTTTAGCACCAAATCTCCGGGGCAAGGAAGTGGCATAGGTTTGAACGTAGCTCGGAGCATAATCGAAAGTTACGCCGGAACAATCGAAGTCTCCAGTCGGCAGGGTCGAGGTTGCACATTTACCATCCAACTACCTGCAGAGGAATATCATGAGGAGTAAACCCAGAATAATAGCAGTGGACGACGACGACTTGATCTTGGAGTCTCTGAAATCTGAACTGGGCAAACACTTCGAGTTGGTCACTGCGCCCAGAGCGTCCAAGGCGCTTGCCCTCATGGAAAAAGAGCCTTTCGATTGCGTGATTACAGACGTGAGGATGCCTGGAATGGATGGAGTAACCTTTCTCAAGGAGGTTGGAACACGGCATCCGTTCGTGGGGAGAATACTCATTACAGCATTTTCAGATGCCGAGGCCACCCAGGTTGCGATGTTTGAAAGGGGAGTGTTCAAAGTATCCAAGCCATGGCGTGACGAATTGGAAATTGCGGTTAGGCGCGCCCTGGAGTTCAGATCCTTGAGAATGGAGTTGGACACCAACCTGCAAAGGTTTTACAGAAGCGTCGAACTGGAACGACAGTTCCGTCAACAGACCAACCCACTGATACTCATAGAGCAAGCATTGGCCGTGATAGCAAAGCTTGAACACGTAATTTCTGCAGAACTAAATGTCGACAATGGATCGAGGAGCAGGACTACGGCGATTGCGACCAATGATGGAGTAAGGTTCTTGGAAAAGAGAACTTCACCCCAAAAAATCATACTCCGCCACGAAGACGGCCGATTCGAACGAAAGGAACTCAACTGGAACTACTCGATTCCTCTCTGGGACGAAGGTAAAGAACATTTCGTTCTGAAATGTTCCCTCAGCAGCCTAAGACAGGAAGAACTCTCCTGGATAGATTTCGTGGTCGAACAATTCGCTGACGCCATGGAACGTTCTGCCTTGGTCAAGGAGGTTGAACATCAGAAACAACTTGCGGACCAATCCCACGGCCAGCTGTCCAACATGGAAAAGATGGCGTCTCTAGGATTGTTGTCAGCAGGAGTGGCCCACGAGATAAACAACCCTGCCGCATATGTGCGTGCAAACCTTTCCGTGATGGAAGACTACCTGGATGATTTTTCTCGCGCCATAAAAAAGGCCGACTCCCTACTGAACACCACCAATGATCCCAAGCTCATCGAGGCATGGGAAAACGTAAAAAAAGAAGAGCAGTTAGAACAAACAAGGGAAGAGATAACGGAAATGCTTGTGGAGACCAGGGAAGGAGTTGAGCGTATAATCGATATTGCGGTAAACCTCAAAACCTTTGCGCGACATGGTGTCTCGGAACGCAAAAGAGTCTCTCTTTTCCACTGTCTCGAGACCAGTCTGACCATGATGATGTACCGTTATAAGCATGGCATAAACCTAGAACGCCAGTACAAGGTAAAGCCCGAAGTCCTGGGCACCACTGCCGAATACAGCCAGGTTTTTCTCAACCTGTTGCTCAATGCAGCACAGGCCATGTCTGGCAAAGGAACCATAACTGTGGGAATGGATCAGCAAGGATCATGGATAGAGGTCTTCGTTGCTGACACCGGCCCTGGAATCGAAGAGGCTCTCCAGGAAAAAATCTTTGAACCACTTTTCACCACGAAAGAATATGGAGAAGGAACAGGACTGGGATTATCGATAAGCAAAGAGATCATAGAACGCAACGGCGGCAGAATGGAACTGGAAAGCACTGTAGGAAAAGGATCAAAGTTTATAATGCACATTCCTGCCATCGATGACTCGGGTGAAGAAACCTGGTAGTAACCCCCTTTCAAACTCCACAAGGTAAATGTTAGCATAGCCTCCACACATGGACACGGAGGAGTCGTGACAGAAAAAAACACACCCAATGAAAGTGAAATCACGGACAGAAAATCATCAGGCAAGCTTTCCAGAATCTTATTGATCCTGTCGATGTTATTAGTACTGTGCGCAGCCTCAGCGTGGGGTTGGTATACTTGGGCGCAGGGACCGGTGGATGAGTCAGCACAAATCGTATCTTTCAGGGTTCCCAAGGGTGCATCATCAAGCCGGGTTGGAAAGATGTTAGACGAGCAGGGCCTGATCAAGAGCTATGCAGCCTGGCGGATTTTCCTGAAGCTCAACACCCATTCGTCACCGAAAGCCGGCATTCACAAACTAAGCGCAGCCATGAACATTTCGCAACTGGCCGAAGCTCTGGCAACGAAACCCCTGGCGGAGGATATCAGCGTAACCATGGTGGAAGGATGGCGCATTTCAGATGCAGACAGAATACTCTCTTCAAAGGGACTGTTTTCTCCAGGAGCATATGTTGCCGCCACGTCCAACCCCAAAAACTACTCCATACGCTTTCCCATCGAGGGGAACACCCTTGCAGGATACTTGCTTCCGGACACATACAAGGTTCCCGCACCTGACGGAAAATTGGAGATAAAAAGCCTGGTTCAAATCCAACTGAACTCATTCTATGACAAGTTCTACAAGCCATACGAAAAAGAGATCAAACAATGCGGCAGATCTCTCAGGGACATTGTTATAATGGCGTCGCTTTTAGAACGGGAAGAACCAGATCCGAAAATGCGCCCCATGGTTGCTGGTATCCTGTACAAACGACTGGATTCGAAAACCCCGCTCGGAGTGGACGCCACGAGCAGGTTCGCCCTCGATGACTGGAACGACAGGAGAAAATTCCTCGTGAAACTTCGAGATCCATCCGATCCTTACAACACGCGCCTGAGGAAGGGCCTTCCTCCAGGTCCCATTGGAGCTCCGAGTTTATCCTCGCTCTTGGCAGCCCTTCGGCCAAAGAAAAGCGCCTACTGGTACTACCTGCACGACAAACAACAGCGCATCCATTTTGCACGAAACGCCGCGCAGCACGAGGCCAATCGCAGGAAGTACTCGGTATGGTAGGTAAAACACATAGAGATAGAACAAAGTGTTAGATTCAGTCTGGCGTAGAACTAACGTGTAATGGTCAGGCTCCAGGAATTTAGGGTTCCGGTATCAGATGATGCGTGGTCTATGATCTTCAATGTCCAGGTTCCCGCCGAATCCTTGCCATCGAATCCGTCCACGTCCCAGGTCTTGACGAGATCATTGTGATCCGTCATGTCAGGCGCATATACCTGCAGATCAGTACCATCCGGATGAATCAGCCTAACTTCCAGGTCCCCTCGATAGGTATGGGTGATGTTCACACCGACGGACAAATCGGTTATCGCACCATCTTCAGGGACCTCTATAGTGCTCGTGACTCCAGCATCGTCATTGTCCGGTATCTGAGCGGAGGTATGGTTTTCGTATGTTTTTGGACCAGACTGCTGGCAACCCGACTGCTCGGCACAATCAGGGTCGGCACAGTCCGTTTTTCCATCCAAGTCATTGTCCAGATCGTCATCACAAATCTCAGTAGGAGGAGCGTCATCGGAATTTAGCCTCAGGGTCCAGCTTTCGATATACCCTGTGTCTTGCGCGGCAGTATCCACCACATTCAGGCTCCAGGTGCCTTCCACCTGTTTGCCATTGAAGGCACTGGTGGTGAAGGTCTTTACTATGTCGTTGCCCGAATCCATGTTCGGATCGAGTAAAACCGCCCGGGTGCCATCCGGATGAACCAGTGTTATCCTCAGGTCACCTCGATATGAATGCCTAATTACAACATCCACTGCCACCGCCTCGATCTTGCCCGCAGAAGACACTTGGATCGCAGACGTTGCACCTGACTCATCATTATCAGGAATGTCTACCCTGGTGTCATTGGTAAATGTCTGGGGTCCGCTCTGGCACTGAGGCTCAGCTTTGCAATCGCTGTCTTCACAGTCAGTGTCACCATCCTGGTCATTGTCTTGTCCATCTCCACAAACTTCGTCAGGTATGGTATTTTCCGGCGCTTGGGCACTGATGGCTGAAAGGTACTCATCTACGTATTGCATGGAGATCCAACCGTAACCGGCAAAACCGCTTTCGCTTCCCCACGAACCCGTGCCCCACGAATTTTTAAACAGGAAAAATCCTTTTTGCATTACGGGATTCCCGTCAGAATCGTAGACAAGTTCACCTTTCTCGTCTATCTCCTGTACTTGAAGGTCATCATCCCATCCAACCAGTAAAAATGAATGTCCTGCCCTTTTTTTCAAACTCTCTTCCTTGTCCTTTGCATTGGGAGCCAGCACGTATCCCTTTCGGCGATACTCCCTGTTGTAAGGAAGGGTTGAGCGGCCATGGCTCCACGACTGGTAGAAAAAAGTACCTCCCACAATGACACCCTGCTGATTGTTGTGCATAAAGGCCTTGATACTGTCTGGATTTGAACTCAACCATCGGCTGGAGGGAAGCTTGAACTTCTCGGCATTGGAGGCAGAAGCAGGAGGATCACCGTTGGTATAGCACTTGGTAGGCATGTCATCACCTGTGCAATCCGGATCATTGGACGAATTCCACTGAAAAGGTTCGTATGGCCAAGCCTGCTCCGGCACGATCCCGTATCTGGTGATGGCCCGCAAATTCGACGAAGCGTTGGAACCAGAAGTATGGGGAAAAGCCTTGACTTCGTTCTTCACGGACCACTGCAGGTATTGTTCCGAAAAGTCGGGATTGTCATCAATACCTGCCTTGATATAAAGATGCTCCATCAAGGCTACGGTAGAAAATATCGAACAGACCCCACGATGTCCCTGCGAGCGAACCGGCGATTGCTGATCTACCAATGCGACCCATCTGGCAGGGGGAATGCCATCTGCCTTTATGTCAGAGGGATACCCATCATCACCTTTATGAGGAGCACCTTCCATCAACACATCGAGATCTGCCAAGGGAGGATCTTCGGAGTCATCGGTTGCAGCACACCCGGTCCACACCAGTGCCAATGCCATAACCAAAGCTAAAACGGCCTTATTCTCATGTTTCATCAGCTTCTCCTCGTAATGGGTTTCGAGTGGCCAAATCTACATGAATCCACTTTTGAATTCAACTTCACTAATCCCGTGCTGAGCGCTTAACTCCCTCACCTCCTGTAGTCCATCATGGTCTCGTGTTGGACATGCCCGGCAGGAGGTTCGTATTCATGGGGTTTGAGACCCCATCCGCTGATGGCACCCTCTATGGCCAAGCCCGTCATTATTCCGAGCGCTACTGCCAATGCCGCCCATAGCATGACCGCATACATTCTACCCATGATCATCCTCCGGCATCATGTCCATTGTGGGAATCTTCATCGGCCTGCTTCGAAATTCTAACTTGTTCGATGATCCTGGCCATGCGATCGTCCATGGCTCCATATCCTCCGATGGATGGTCCTCGCCACCTTTGTAGATCGAACCAGGCCCATTGAAGCAGTAGCATCAATGGAAAAAAGCCAGCAAGCGCACCCACGTATATAAAATATTTTCCATACCAAACCCCCTGCCTTGCTTCCAATGTCACAAACCCGGATTTGTTGTCGTTGGATATCCTTACCAACAGTCGGTACGAACCAGGGGGAAGTCTCGGAAGTAAGTGCATTACGCTTGCTCCTCTACGTTCCATCATGGTATCCAGGAGGTTGGGTTTTTGTCTTCCGGTAAGGCGCATGTAATCCTGCAATATAATCTTTCCATTGTTGTCCTCAATCCCCCAGAGAACCTCCAGGTTGTCATCGTAAAGCAACCTCGCACTTACCATCAGGCTCAACACCCCAGGTTTGAACACCGAAAGGAGAGGAGTTCTAATATCATCCGATTCATACTCAGAAGCAGACAAGCGCTTATGCCACAACAGTTGGCCGTCATCCGTCCAGGCCACGGTCCACAGGATCAAATTGACAAACAAAAAAAATCCCCCCACCCACGCGAGCCCCTTTGCCACAGGGCCTGGATCGAAAAGCTGTGCGGGATGAATGTCACGAGGTTGCCGCAACGATTTTTCGATTTTGAATGAAGCCACGACTTTCTCTATATTGGTATATCTACCTTTGTAACAGCGAAGTGCAGGACCATCAGACTCCACCAAGAAAATCTTTGGGGGCGCCACCAGGTTGGCCCAAACAAATGTCTTTCCCACGGATACCCTCCAGGGGAAAGCCCCATCCACCCATCGCACACGGCTTTCTCCTGCCTCTGCAAGCTTGTATACCTCGTCCGTGCCAATCTCTACCGGAGTGCGCGGTTTATCCAACAAGAGCGGGTCCAAAACCGGCTGCTTTTCCGTGGATTGCACATAATAAAAATGGCCACCATCCTCGATGAGCCAAAGGGGCTCCTTTTGAGGGTTGTGCAACAGGTACCTACGCTGCATGCGCTCTCGGTGGGTATTGGTATTGCTCAAAAGCAATCTTCCACTAATTTCCCAAGCTACACCATCGATGACACCTTGCTGTCCGATCTCAAATTGAAATTCGGGATCGAACCCATGGGGGTTTATACCCATTACCTTGGCCTGGGCACCGCTAAGCTCGACCTGGGTTCCGCAGTACTCACAAACGATAGTCTTTATCTCGCGATCTTCGACCATAGGCAGCGGGGCGCTACAATGAGGGCATTGAACCTCCATGGCCTGGCTTCTATTTTGTTCCTTGTATGATTGAGACTGACTTTGGACCTGCAACCTGGACTGCTCTACGGGCAGTCCAAGAAACAAGCGTGGCCGATGCCCTACAGGGTGCTCTATGGTTCCCACCCGGTTTCCGTCGAGTGTGGCCAGATCCGCCCACCCGATGCTTTGCCCTGGCTGAACCACGAAAGGCAGTTGACCTGCAGCACCTTCACAGGTTGCGCTACCGGTAAACTGGGCCAAGTAGGCCAACTGCTTGGTACGAATGGCCGGCTGATTGACGACCAGTTTATCGGGTCGAGGTATATCCCTTTTTCTAGTCATCACCTCGAGGCTCAAGTCCCTCTCGTCCTCCATCAACCACATGTACTTGCCATCGTCCAGTTGCAGGTACCACTCGTCCCAAAACCCCTCATCATGTCGATACCGGATGTGCCCCACTGCGAGAAAAGAATGTTTCAGTATGCTTCCCGTGGCCCCCAGGTATAGCCTGGAGTCCTCTTCGGGAAGAATGGATTGTTCACCTATGGCCTCGGCCGCTTTATCGCTGAGGTACAAACGAGTCGAGCAATGATCGCAAACCAGCATGACGATGCCGGGATTGACCAATTCGAAAACAGAACCACAGTTTGGACAAGATATGCTTCTAGCCATTGTCTTGCTCTACGCCCTGCGTCCGGTCACAGTTGCGAGGTCTTCGAGCCGACGCGAAAGTTCCTCGCGCAAGTCACTGTCACCCAGTCTCCAGCACCAGTTTCCTCCTGCAACAGATGGTGTGTTCATTCTGGCCTCGTTGCCCAGTGAAAGAATATCCTGCATGGTGGCGATTGCCACCACTGCCTGGCTCCTCCATGCCAACTCTATAAACGACCATGGAATCTTTTCATCAGGTTCTGCAACGAGGTTGTGTGAAAGCAAGTAATCATGAACCAATTTTTTAGTCTTCAGGGAAAGGTTGCGATACCAGCCGAGGGTGGTGGCATTGTCATGAGTGCCGGGATAAACGATATATCTGCCGTGCGGCTCGTAGTTCTCGGGAAGAAACGGATTTTTTTCATCTCCATCGAATCCGAATTGCAGGACCTTCATTCCGGGAAAACTCAACTTGTCACGAAATGCTTCCACCTCGGGAGTTATCACTCCCAGGTCCTCGGCCATGACAGGAACATCACCCAACTCCTGTCGTACCTTCTCGAAAAATTCCTCTCCCGGGGCATCAACCCAGCGACCGTTTACCGCAGTCTTGGCCCCGGCAGGTACCTCCCAGTAAGCGCAAAACCCCCGGAAGTGATCGATGCGCACCAGGTCACAGGTTTTGAGCACTGTTCTAAGACGTTGTATCCACCAGGAAAAGCCAGCCTCACGATGGGCATCCCAATCATAAAGAGGGTTACCCCAAAGCTGGCCCGTGGCGGAAAAATAATCCGGCGGCACCCCGGCCACGACCCTGGGTTCGCCCTTGTCGTCCAGCAAAAACATCCCAGGTTGCGCCCAGACTTCAGGAGAATCGTGGGCTACGAAAATTGGGATATCGCCAATGATTTTTATGTTTCTTTTTTTTGCATACTGCTTCAGTTCACTCCACTGCTTGTAAAACAGCCATTGGGTCCAGCTATGAAAATCCACGTCATCGGCCAGGTCCTCACGGGCCTTTTCCAATGCCTTGGGCTTGCGCCACACCAGCGCTTGATCCCACTTGGTCCACGGATTGTTATCGTATTTATCTTTGAGCGACTTGTACAGCGCATAGTCATCGAGCCAAAATTTTTCCTGGTATCGAAAATCCCCAAATTGCCCCTGGGCTTTATCTGACGCCTTTTTACAAAAACCCAACCAGGCTTGCCGGAGCATCTTCCACTTCTGAACGTATAGCCACCCATAATCCACCCAGCCGGTGGGTGCTGATAGCAGTTGCTGCTTTTTCAGCCACCCGGCCTGCACCAGCTCATCTGCGTCGATAAAATAAGGATTTCCAGCAAAAGTCGATACTGCCTGGTAAGGAGAATCACCGTAACCGGTTGGCCCAAGGGGCAGCACCTGCCACCAGGCAGCACCAGCGGAGTGCAACCAGTCCACAAACTCCCTGGCGTGACTACCCAAAGTCCCAATCCCGTTCGGACCTGGCAGACTGCTTGGATGAAGCAATACCCCAAAGCTTCTTTCAAGCTCCATTCGCACCTCCAACCTCAAAAAATCACCTCATGAAGCATACCATTTTCAGCTTGCAGTAATGAACTTTTTACTTCGAAGATTTTTATGACAGCATGCGCCATAGTAATTCATAATATAAGCTGGAAAACTTGGATATCCGCGGAGACTTTTATGAAAGCACAAATTGTCAAAACCATGATGATCTTGATTGCAACATGCTTGATATTTGCCGGATGTAACTCAGGAATCATCGGAGCACAGGATGCCGGCGCGAAAGACGGCACGAACCCAACAGACGACGGAGCCTTATAGGTGCCCTTATAGGTGTGCCCTTATAGGTGCCCCTTATAGGTGCCCCTTATAGGTGCCAGCCTCTTGGTTA
>CAYSLH010000145.1:4118-12115 GCA_964431605.1 uncultured Myxococcales bacterium | reverse complement strand
AGGCGTCGCCGCCGTAAAAAAACCTCCTGCCCTTCGAGGGGCTACGGAACCATCAGTGTCGGCGTGGCTGCAGGCTGGGCATTCATTTTCATAGACGGAAAGAAAATCAGGACCACTCCTCTTCCAAGCCATAAAATCAAGGCCGGCAGACACAGGATAGAGTTGAAAAAGGGAGACAACAGGTTGCTGAAACGTTGGAACACCTGCGTCAGGAAAGGGCGCAAGGTTACCTTGATTTACCAGAACAACTGAGGCTTTCTGGAGGCAAAATGTCCGAGGATACGGCAGAGACACCCTCAACGGAAATCCCTGGTACGGAACAATGGAGTGATTCGTCCCAAAATCGCACGGTCTTCATCTCTGAAAAGCGCGACTTCAAGTATCTCCGTTCCGGCATAATCGTTGTAACCGAGGGTCCGGACAAGGGACGAAAAGTCGATATCGACAGGCAAAGGGTCAGCATAGGCAGGTCGTCCGGTTGCGACCTGATTCTCGATGACCCCTCGGTCTCATACCAGCATGCAGAGATCGTGGTGGACGAATCAGGCCACCTTCTTCGCGACACTCACAGTACGAATGGCATCTTCATGATGGGCCACAGGATACGTTCCGTGTTTCTCAGGCCTGGATCTTCTTTCCAGGTCGGAAATAATCTCCTCGTTTTCGAGCCATCCCAGGACGTGGTCTCGGTGCCATTGTCTCTGAGGGATAGGTTTGGTCACGCCCTTGGACACTCGATAAAGATGCGCGAGATGTTCGCGGTGCTGGAACGCTCGGCCACCTCTGACCTGCCCATCTTGATTCACGGCGAGACAGGGACTGGAAAAGACCTCCTGGCATCTGCCATACATTCTTATTCTCTGAGAAAGAACAGGCCGTTGGTTGTGATGGATTGCGGGGCCGTGCCTCCCAACCTGATAGAAGACGTATTGTTCGGTCATGAAAAGGGAGCCTTTACCGGGGCTGAGGGCGCTCGTGATGGCATGTTCCAGCAAGCCGATGGCGGGACCTTGCTCCTGGACGAGGTGGGAGAACTAAGGCTCGACCTGCAACCCAAGTTGTTGAGAGTCCTGGAAAGCGGCGAAGTGCAAAAAATCGGCAGTATCAGAACCACTCCCATCGATGTAAGGATTATTTCAGCAACTCACAGGGACCTGTGGTCGTTGGTGGACGATGGATTGTTCCGGCAAGACCTTCTCTTCCGACTTTCCGTGGTGGAGATAGAAGTCCCGCCTCTCAGGGAGCGTGCCGACGATATCCCCATGCTGGTGAAGAATTTTTTAGAGAAGCATAATGAACGCCGGGCTTCAGTGGGAAAACCGCCCATTGAAATAGAAGAAGACGCCATGGCTTTTTTACAGGCTCATCCTTGGCCTGGGAATGTGCGGGAGTTGAAAAACGTCGTGGAAAGAACAGCCCATATGCTCGAAGGGGACATGATACACCGGCGTGACATACTGTTGGACATGTACGGATCCAAAACCCGGACCACTTTGCCCATCGACACATCCATTCCGTACAAAGATGCAAAAGCAAGGATAGTGGAACAGTTCGAACGCCAGTACCTGATACACCTCATTCAGGAAGAAAACGGCAATCTCAGCGCTGCTTCCCGCAAGGCTGATATTGCCCGGCACCACCTTCGAACCTTGTGCAAAAAATACGCAATTCCCACTGGCAAAAAGACAACATCCTGAAAAGCAAAGAAATATATGCGGAAATTTTTTTTGACGCAGTGCGCTAAAAGCCCTTGACAACCCTGACGCAATGCGTTATCTTTCCTTTCGTTCGTTGGAACGCTAATGATAACCAAGGAACCTAAGTGGGGGTTCCTCAACAGGAGGTTCGAGGACATGAAAACAGAACAGATCACAGAGAAAATGCCGCAGATCGTAAAAGAGGGTATTGGTCAGGCGCAAAAGCAACTGACCTTGTTGGAAGGCCAGGCACGGCAGATTTGGCAAAGCACCAAGGACAAAGTGAAGATTGGCACGTCCTTCGAGCAGATAAAGACCATAGAGGAGAGCATCAAGGGCCTGCGCGAAAAATACGCCACATCCATGAACATCGATGGGCTGAAAAAAGCTGCTGAGAACTTCAGCACCGAGTATCGCACCAAGGCATTTCACTCCATGGGTATTGCCACGAGCAAGGATATCCACTCAGTGGAAAAAAAGATCGATCGACTTCGCACAGATATACGTAAGCTTAGCCGCAAGAACAACAGCTCCAACTCCAGGTCCAAGACCAGGTCCAGGTCATACAGCAAGGGTGCGAGGAACACATCCAGGAATACCTCTAAGAAAAGTACAAAGGTCTAAGAGATCATAAGTCCGGGTCTTCGGCCTGGCCGGAGTCTTCTTTCGAAGGCTGGTCCGGGGGAAGGGATGGGGAACTGTCCTTTTTCCGGAGCAGGGCCACGAGCATACCCACCGCCACTGCAGCGAGAATGAAAGATATGAGTTGGCTTATGGAGAGAAGCTCAGGCTTTGCATCTCCAAACAGGTTCCACCTGAACAGCATTCCCCTTTCGTAGTCTCCCCTGAACATCTCGTTGACGGACCTGAGGATGGGATACAGGAACAGGTATGTGATGAGAAGCTGGCCGTGGAACTTTTTTCGCCTGCGAATCATTACGAGGACGAAAAATATAATGAGTTCGCCCGCAGCCTCGTATAGCTGTGTTGGATGCAACGGGACTCCAAGCAGATGATTTCTTGCCACCACTGTTCCAGCGGCATGGTAGACTGCGCCGTAACCAGCAATACCTGTGGGTATTCCATGACAGCATCCTGCGCTGAAGCATCCCAATCGACCAAAGGTATGACCAATGGCCACAGATGGTACCAATATGTCAGCCACCTGGAAAAACGAAAGCTGGTGTCTCGAACAATACCAAACCACGGCGAGCAACGCGCCGATGAATCCACCGTAGAAAACGAGCCCTCCCTGCCAAAATTTCAGCAGGTTGATGGGATCGGCCATGTACTGGTTTATGTTCACTATGATGAACAACACCCTGGAGCCGACCATGGAAGCCACCAGTATCCAGAACCCGAGATCCAGGACGACCTCGGGCGCCACCCCTTCTCTCTTGCTCTGACGGGCTGCCAGGTAGATGCCCACCACGAACCCCGTGGCTATCATCACACCATACGTATGAAGCCTGAACTCGTATCCAGGACCAGCGAACCAAAGCAAGGATCGCAACACGGCCCATACGCCAGGCCAAAACAAAAAACCGGAAAGGGAATAGCCCGGCCTGCTCCTGGCCCAAAGCCACCACAGGAGCACTATGGACAAGGTTACAATGCCTTCGATCCAGGTGAAGTGTCCCAGGAAGGCAGGAAAGGTAAATTGTAACAATACCGGATGCAAGGAGCTTTCCTCTCCGTCAATCTGACGTGGATTTGGTCTCGCGGTTTTTTCGTCCGAGCCAAACCAGCGCCAGTAGTGAGCCAAGTACCATGGCAAGAGCGATGACCTGGGACGAGGATAATGAACCACCAAACCACAGCCCGCGGTTATCGTTGCGGACAAACTCTATCAAAAAGCGTCCAGCCGAGTAAAGAAGGCAAAAGCTCAGAAAGACCTGGCCTGGAAACTTCTGCCATCGTCTTTTTTGGATCAACAGCGCGAAGAAAAGCACCAGGGCATAGGCCGACGAATATAACTGGGTTGGATGCAACGCTATGCCCAACGGCCTGGCGAGGCTCATGGGGTCCGTGAATGTGATGCCCCACGGCAGATCCGTGGGCTTTCCGTGACAGCATCCCGCCATCAAGCACCCGAGTCGCCCGAACACCAGGCCCAGGGGAATGGACACAGCGGCTATGTCCGCAACCTTTGCCACCCCGAGGCCCTTTGCCTTTGCGAACCACAAGCCCAGGGGTAGCGCCAGTAAAAATCCACCGTAGAACGCCAACCCGTTCCAGAGCTTGAAAATGTCCAATGGGTGTTGCAGGTAGTAGAAAAAAATGGATCTGCCAGGGTTGAGTGGATCATCCTCCACCATGACATGCATGAGCCTGGCCCCGACGATCCCTGCGAGCAACATCAACAGGCTCAAATCCAGCATCCTGTTCGGATCCAGACCATCGTGACGTGCTTCTCGCCATGCCATATAGAAGGCCGCGCAAAAGCCTATCATGAGCATGGCCCAATAGGAGGGGATTCCGGTATCACCTACAGTGAACAACCATGGACGCACAGACTCAGTCCTCGTCGGTTCCTTCTCGGGATGAACTCGCGGTGGAGGCCGAAGAACCTTTACCGAAAATCATGTCCAACGCCAACAACACCACACCCACGCTGATACCCACGTCTGCGATATTGAAAGTCGGCCAATGATGTTCTCCTGCCCTTATGGTAAACAGCCATAAATCCATGGGAGAATCGAATTTAATGAACCAGTCGATGAAATCCACCACCTTGTTCATGTAAAACCGGTCGATTAGATTTCCAATGGCGCCTGCGAGGACAAAGGAGATGGCAAAGGCGAGAAGTTTCTGGTCCGGTCTCAGTTTTCTAAACATCCAAATTATGAAAACCACCGCTGCCAAAGACACGAGGATGAAAAAAACCACCCTGAATTGCGGTGACCATCCGCTCCCCAACCCCCAGGCTGCTCCGGTGTTCTCCGCATATTTCAGCCTGAAAAAACCGTCGATGACCGAAATGTAACGATCCTGCGGATGCATTTGGGCCGTAAGTGGCCGCAAGTTCGCCTTGGCCCAGATTTTCGTCACCTGGTCGAGCACCACGATCAGTGGCGTAACAACGAAAAGTATCTTGTATTTTTTTTCAAACCGCACAGGCCCTGCTCCTAGTTTTTGTTCAGCAGTTCAACGGCCGTAGAACCCTAGGTGCAAAACGATATGGTGTCAAGAAAGAACCACTGAGAACGGGCTACGCTGTGGAAATGATCTAATAGGCACACGGTCCAGCGCAAGGAGTGTCATCCCTTTGCCAGTCTTTGGAATCGTCTCAAGTACCTGTCGGCGTTCGAAAGATAAAAAGCCAGGGGGGCTTCGAATCTTTTGCCCACCAGCCCGTTGAGCAGCATTTCGGAGATGACCTTCTTTTGCTTCAACACTTGCTGTGAGTACAGCAAAAACTGCCTTTCGTCCGACGACATTCTAGCCAGTTGCCGGGCCAGGGTGATGCGGGCCCTTGGTTGGTACATCCAGAAGTACAGCAGGTCCAGAGCATCGATTACCATGTCGTGAAAGATTTCCGGGGCCTTTTGCTGGAGTTGTTTGAAGATGGTCTTGGGATTTTCGAGCAATTTCAACACGTCGTCATCCGCAAAGGTCGTCTCCAATCGCGCGTACACGTCGTATACCTGGGTGAGCTTCTCCTCGTAATCGGTTTTTCTTTGGGACAGGTTGTAGCGCCGATCTGCGGTTCCTTCGATGATTGCAGCTACGAAATCGGACGCGGTCTTGGAGATGACCGCTGCCCAAAGCTGCATGCCTGCCAGCGCAGCCTCCGGCGACACGCCGGATGATGTAACGAGGCGAAGAATGACGAAGTTCAGACCGTACGCCAAGGGGATGGACAGGACGGTCCTGAAGAAGTTTCCGATGATTGCCCCGAGAGGCAGGCCGCGGTAAGTGTTGTGACTGGAGATGTATATTCCGTTGGCCAGGGCGATTACGGTATATAGCAGCAAGGGGTTGGTTGTCGTCGTGATGTTGAAGCCCCGTGCCAGGAGCAGGTTTTTTACCAGGTAGTCCAGCAAAGGTACGGAAAAGCCCGTAAACAGGAGCGAGTCTGCGACTCGTCCCCACGAGATCAGGTCTCTCCATCCCAGCAGAGACGACCTGCGTAATCCGCCGCCGCCCACCACGGACTGGAGGATGTTTCTGAACCCGGTGATGCCGAACCAGATCACCGCCCCGAAATAGGCCAGCAGCCACCAGTCCTTCGTCAGGTAGAAGGTCAAAAACGCCGGGATAAAGCCGAGGAAGATTTTCGCCACGTTCATGGCCCATGAATTGAGGTGGTCTGGTCTCGGTACACTCTTGCGTCCGTCGGATTGAGATTGGGATAGGGACATGGACAGGTTGTTGTTGGTCAGCACTGGCTTTCCGCCAAGGGATGCTATGTTGCCCGTGGTCGCAAGGGTAGTGCTGTTGTGGCCGACGGACCAGGTGACTCGCTCCGAACGAGGTTCATCCATGAGCACATCTGTGGCCAGATCCCTGCGGGTTCTGAACTGTCGCACGGGAGAGGAGCCGCCGCGTACGGACGTGACGTGTCGTATCGCCACGGTTGTTACAGGCAGCAGCCGATCCGGTTCCCGTCCTATCTCGTGCCTGGCACGCCACGGAAGACTGGGTACGACAACGAGACCCATTCCCCTGGTGTGGCGCGAGTGACCGATGGACTCACTGCCCAGGCGACTTCTCAATCGACTCACGCTGTAAAAACTCAAAAGCGTCTTGAGGTCCTTGATGATTTCCCTGGTCTTGTCGATGGCGGCGGTGTCGGTCGCGTCCTCTTTCAGTGACGCCAGGATATCCCGGGCCATGCGCTTGGCCTCCACCACGTTGCCGCTGTTGATGACAAGACGGATATCGTTAATAAGCTGTCGATATTTGGTTCGGCCCTGAGCCCAGTCCTTCAGGTTGAATATCTCCAGGTGTGTAATTCGGCCCTTGCCCGTATAGAGCACCTCCAGCACATCTGACGGAGTCAGGTTCGAGGGGTTGAGCGTAATGCGGGATCTGCACGGAAGACTATCCAGCCTGGCGATCATGGTAGCCGGGTCCAACCGGAGCATCTGCGGCAGATCGTCTGCTTCGGTGGACTTGGCCGGGTCCCAGACCGTGGGGTTTTTCTCCGGCCGAAGATATTCATCCACCAGTGCTTCCGGGTTCAACGTGTTTAGCGTCTCGAGGCTTTTGCGAATACTACGCCTGTCCGCTTCTGACGCGGTTTGGTAATCTTTGTAAAGTTGCTCGGACTTGTTTTGCAGATGGGGCAGGATGGTTTGATGCGCGTACTCTGCCAAGTGTACCAATGATGGCTGCCCGCAGCCCACCGAATCCAAAAAAGCCTTCTCCTCGAAGGCTGGCACCGAAATGCCTAGCCTATCGTTCAGGGACGGCAGATGGTTTTCATTGAAACTGTGCAACAGGTCGAGTACGCGCTGCTTTTCATACTCCACCACGGCATGGCCCTGGGTCATGAATTTTTGGACCTCCGGCTCATCGAGGAAGCGCAGGAAGTCCTCCCTTCCCCTGAAACCACGGGGAGACCAGATTAGCTGTACATACTTATTGCGCAGGCGGGCTCTTACCTCGATACCGATGCGAACGTCGATGCCCATGATGTCGGCGGCTTCCAGTAACTCGGCCGCTACTTCGGGCCGTACCTCGTTGTAGTATATTACTCCCAGGAACCGGATGCCCTTGATCCAGGCGTCCATGATCAGGTGTGTCGGCGACTTGCGTCCCTTTGTGTTCGCATCGTGTACGTGGTGGTCAAAGGCCAGTTGGTTCCACGACTCGGGCATTTCCAGGAGGTGATATTTTCTCAGCTGTTTGCGGATGATGCGAGGCTTGCCTGATGATGCTTGCCTGAAATCATGGGCCAAGGCGAGCTGACGCGGTTTGTCACCTTTGGCTCTCACTATCTCCTTCATGATCTGCATCAACACGCGGGCCAGGTTCAGGCGAAGAGTCTGGCTGCATTCGTGCAAGGTCTCGGCCCGTACGGCACGCAACGCGGTGATGCGCTCGGCGGCCGTACCATGCTCGAAAGTACCGAGCAGATCGATCATAGCGGATGCGATTCGAAAAGACCTGGGAGCCGCCATTTCCTTGATGCCGCGCGGGTGAAGCCCTGGTTCGAACAGTCTGCGAAGGAGCGTGGGGCTTTTGCCACGGGAGAGGATCTTGTTGACGATTTCCAAAAGACGGTAATCGTTTTCATCGTAAAACAGGCGGTATCGAACGTCTGACTCGCTCACCGTTGAGACTCCAAAAACG
>CAYSLH010000145.1:0-4018 GCA_964431605.1 uncultured Myxococcales bacterium | reverse complement strand
ATGGGGGACGGAGGTGGTTTTTTCTATACTTGCCAGGGAGTTACGGAGTAAATGAGTAAATGAGTTACGGCTTGTGCCAAGGTTATTCCAGGTTTAATTGTAAAACACTGGAACACGGCTTCCGTGTCTTGTTCGGATCAATCGTCGAGTTGGAGTAACTTGCTGAAATTATTAGGTAAGTCCGAAGAGATGATCCCTTCGTCGTGCAAAACAGACAGGTACTGAACCACCTGGCGCTGGAGTGTGGGACCTGTGACCATTTTGAAGTTGACCCTGTCGAGAAACAGCCTCACATCACTTTGTGAATGTCGCATCATGTCGAACGATAGCTTGGCTGCGTCGTCCCTGTTTGCATTGACCCATGAAATCGCTTCTTTCAATTCTTGCATGAACAACCTGGCTATGTCCGGATGGTTTCGAACGAATTCACCCCTGAAGACCAGGCCGGCGTTGGGAAAACTTCCATAACCTGGATTGACCTCGTTCCAAAGATCGCGATAGGACAGGACCGAACTTTTCACTCCTTCGGGCAGACCAGCGATAGCAAAACTGGCCTCCGGCTCACGGAGCAACACCGTATCGCTGTCGCCCCTCAGGAAATGCCACAGGATCTGCTCCGGTCGACCAAAAGGCGTTCCATATTCGAAGTTGAACTCATCCTCGTCCAGTCCGTGTTTTCTGATGAGATAACGTGTGATGGCAGTTGGGGGGGCCTCGCGGAACAACGGAGCGTGGATTGTTCGACCTTGTAGGTCTGCAAGGCCTTTGGCCTGGTAGCCGCGTGTCAGGAGGTAGAAATTATCCCACACGAACACGGCTGGCATTTTGACATCCATTTTGGCCAGCTTGGTCATGGTTATCACTGCGCTGAAGCTGATATCCGCCTTGCCGTTTACGATCCAGCCAAGGTGTTTTTCTGTCTCTTCCCATACCTTCAGTTCTGTGACATCCACCTTTTCCCGCAAAGCCTCCGACTGCAAAAGGCGCATGATCACCGGGTAGCCGACCGGCGTGGCAGATTGTATTACCAGCGGAATCTTTGGTGAGATTTTGACAGAGCTGGTCTTGGCCTCTCTCTTATAAAAATACACCCAGGTTTCTGTCTGGCCCTTTTGCTCGACCTGTGCTTCGAAGTCCATAGCGTTGAGCATGTTTATCAACGGGGTGGGTACGAATGTCTGTATGAGGATGAATCCCGAGCCAGGCTTGATGGAGTAGGCTTTTTTCATTATTACGTCAAAGGGGTCTTGGTTCATACCTCGGACGTCTAGCTTTTCGAATCCACGAGCAGTGTTTCGCCAATCCGCTCTTTGTTCACATATAAACGCATGGTGAAATTCCCCATCCCTGGAATAGACGGCTGCCTTGATACCCAGTTCCTGCGCTCTGTGTATAAACGGCTGCATGGGGATGCGAGCCCGGATGAGCAGTTTTTGTCCATGGGTCATGCCCTGGAGTTTATTGACAGCCTTTTCCATCCAGGCGGCCTCCCGATCCAGCAGATCCATCTCTTCGGCACCGTCCATGTCCCAGTCGATCTGACTTGCGATTGAAGGTTGCTCGGTGTTTTCCTCAACGCACTCGGGGCATGCCGCAGCCATTTGTTCCAATGTGCCGTTTTCCTTGTTCAGCTCGTGAAGGATCTCGCAGATGGAAAGCTTGGACATGCGGGCTGCATCGCGAAACGTGGCATAGCGAGCCACGGTGTTCCACAGGACCTTGTTCTGTAACCGCCGAAAAATCGGATCCAAGCGGATCATGACCTGCCTCAGGTGAGGGTTTTGCTCGAAGGTCTTGCGAACCTTTGATTCGGCGACGATGACGCCTCCCTTGGAGAAGTCCGGCGGGCGTTCGCTCGCGGTTATTACCCCTACCGGGCAGTTTTCCAAAGCTTCGCGCATGGCACTTGTCTCGTCATCGGAATTGGGTTGACGGACCACTTCGTAGCTTTGTCCATCTTGCCCTGGCCGAAAAAGCCCTTCGGCGATATCGGCGCAGGCTCCACAGCGAATACATCCAGGCTCGATTCTGAAAACTGGTTTATTTTGTTTGATTTGTTCCAAGGCGACCTCCTGAATAAAGCCTTTTGACCTAAATAACTTAGTCAGCTTCGAAGATATGTAAATGTGCAAAATTTTACCTTGTAGATCTCTCTTATCTTTCGAAGGGGACGGAGGTACTTGTTTGACGGTTGGTCATGCCGGTTTACGGGTCATTTTGATAGTGAGGTCATCGAAAAGATCATACAACACCGGGATGAAGATCATGGTCAGCATGGTGGCTGCTGTCATGCCTCCTATCACTGCGGTAGCCAAAGGCGAGAATCGCTCTGAGCCCAGGGCCCACTCTGCGGCCAGGGGTATCATTCCTACAATGGTAGACAGTGAGGTCATCATTATGGGTCTGAACCTGGTGCTTACAGAAGCGATGAGGGCTTGGCGTCGTCCGATGCCTTGAAGGCGCTTTTGCCTTATGAACTCAATCAGGATTATTGCGTTATTGACCACCGTGCCGGCAAGCAGGATCATGCCTACCATGACCGGCATGGATACTGGTTTGTTCGCAAGCCATAAGGCAACGAAAACTCCTATGAGGCTGAGGGGAATACTCACCATTATGGTAAGCGGGTGAAGAAATGAACGAAGCTGGGCCACGAGCAACAGGTATACCGCAACAAGGGCGATGGCAAATGCGCTTGCCAACTCGTTCTTTGCCTCGGCCAGATCCGACTTTTCCCCTGTAAGGGATATCTCATAACCGCCCGGTACAGTGATATCCCTTAGGGATTTTTCTACATCGGCGATAATGAAATTGAGTGGACGGCCTTGCGTGAATGCCGAGACTTCGAGTGTAGGAGCCAGGTCTTCTCTTGTCACGACCGCCTGTCCACGCTCCTGCTCCAAATGCGCCACTGCCCTTAGAGCAACGGCAGTCGGTGAGCCAGGAACAGATGAACCAGGGACTGATGAACCTGGAACAAAGATGGGATAGTCTAGTAAGTTTTCCATAGAAGCTTTTCCCTGGGTGAAATACTTCACCTGGATGGGATCGGATGTTCCCTGTTTACCATAGAAATCTCCTGCACGGACTCCGTAAGAACCCATGCTCATTGTCATGGCAATGCCTTCGGGAGAAATGCCAAGCTGGCCAGATCGGATTTTATCCACCTTTACGAATGAGTGAAGTTGATCGAAGCGCCAGTTGCGAGTAGGCTCCAAGACATTTGGTACTTTTGCCAACCTGTCTACGATGGTTGTGCCCAGCTTATCCAATACAAGTGGATCGTTACCCTGGATACGAACGATGATGGGAGCGGCAGTCGTGGACTTGGCTGTGTTACCCATCTCGCGAACAGTTGATGTCTTTATCCCGGGAATCTTTGCGATCATATTCCTTACCCTGTCTTCGATTTGCCAGACCGTTTCGTATCTATCCGTCCGATTGGTCAAGGTTGCAGTGACAAATCCCTGCGTCGGGCCTTTGGCGCCGGACGAAGACATGGTTCTCATGCCTTGCTCAAACCCAACTTGTGACTGGATCTTGACGACCTCCGGCTCAGATTTGAGCACTTGTTCCACTTGCTGAACTACCAACTGCGTATATTCAAGGGAGCTTCCCGATGGTGTTTCTAAGGATATGAAAAAGCTTCCACTGTCCATCTTTGGCAGGACTTCCATGCCTTGTGAACGCAACCCCACGATCGAACCGGCAAAAAGGAGCAAGGTTATCATAATCGAAACCATCCTATGGTTCAGCGCCAGTTCGAGTACAACCACGTATCCGCGACGGAGCTGCTCCATCAACCACCCGAAGGGCATCACCAGCTTTTGTCCAATGGAGTCCAACCGGCTTTTTCGAGACGCATACAGGGTCAGTACAGGCACGAGCACTAAGGCCACTGCGACCGAGGACACAAAAGCGAATATCAGCGTCAAGGCCAGTGGACCAAAGGTTTTACCTATGAAACCTCCAAGGAACAATAAAGGGATGAGCACAACCAGCGTAGTGGCCACACCTG
>CAYSLH010000144.1:0-12124 GCA_964431605.1 uncultured Myxococcales bacterium | reverse complement strand
TTGGAATAGAAATTCAAGGAAAAATAATTGGAATTTTGGGCTATGATGCTGGAGCGTAAGTTCACCGAAAGTGTTCCGTAGTTTTCCCATGCATAGATCCCTGAATCCTGGTTCTGTGCGATGGTGGCGTGATAAATATCTGTATGGTTGGTGCCGCTGCTGTTGTATATGTAAACACCATGGCCGCTGTTGCCCACTGAGATGATATTAGTCAGTTCAGGGCTGGAATTGAAAACAAAAACTCCGTCATCCAGGCAATTTGAAATCACAAGACCATCAAACACAGCATTGCATCCAGAGCCAGCCTTCAGGCCATTGGATGCAGCTCCGTGGATTTCACTCAAGGTGACGTTATTGGTATTGTCCGCTTCGGACCATATCCCATAGGTTGCATGGTCTATTATCGCGTGGGTTACAGAAGCAGAAGCCGCACTTGGATAAAAATGGATTCCATACCAGTCTCCCGAAGAAGGAGATGCTGCATCAGAATCGAAATGCACTGGTTGTTGACCGGTGCCTGCAACAACCAACCGCCCCAACACCCTTAATTCGACTAAGTCCACAGACTCGTTACCACCCATGTCATCGTTATGCGCAGATGCAAAGACCTCACTGCCTGCTTCGATATCGAGAGTAACTCCAGGCTCGATGGTAACATCCCCTTGCATGACAAAGGGACCATCCGATGCTCGCCACGTGGTATCATCATACAAATGCCCACGAAGGCCCACCGTGAGATTCCCCGAGTAGTCCAAGGCTCCCATGTCAGCGCCGGTCGAGGAGTGTAATCGCGCCGGCGAGTTGGATGTAATACGAAAATCGCCGGATGCCTCGTCTACGAACAAGGGATTTTCACTCATGGCCCCGCTGCCCTGGCTGATACCCGAGTAGTTAGTACCATTACCCCAGACAAGGTTGTGATCCGCTGTTATGCTCGCGCGATAGTTGTATGCACCGTAGTTCGAGTTGTCCACCAGGATATTGTCTCGCAAGGTAGAACTCAACGTGCCATAGTTTTCCCAAAAATAAACACCGGAATCGCTGTTTTGCACCACCGTGTTACGTTCGATGGTCGTACCATGAGTTCCGCCGCTGTTGTAGACAGAAATCCCATGCCCATTACAAAAAGATATCCTGCACCGGCGTATGATGGGATCCGAGTTGTTGACATAGATTCCATCGCCCTGTATGTCGTGTACGATCAAATCCTCAAAAGTGGTCTGTGCACCTGAATCGATGAAGATGCCTCTGTCGGAACATTCGAATATCTCGCTTCGCTGCACCACGTTTCCTGATGGAGCGGAGGAGCGTATGGCATAGACGGCATGGGCTATGGACGAAAAGTCCACCAGGGATCCTGTGGAGTCAGACGAGAGCCAAATGCCATACCAGTCACCGGCGCTGGGGGTGGCTGCGTCAGAATCGAAGCTTATACCGGTACTCTGTGTTCCATCAGCCTGAAGCCTGCCAAGCACCCGAAGCTCACAAAGTCCCGTGTCCCAACCCCCACCCATGAGGTCGGAGTCGGCGGCAAAACGTAGCTCTGCTCCGGGAGCCAATGTGAGGGTTACTCCAGGCTCCACCGTGATATCTCCTGTTACGTTATGAACACCTGCGGCCAGGAGTGTATCCTCATAGAGATGTCCTGCAAGCACCTGGGTTTGGTCTCCCGAGTAAACCAAGGCGCCCATGTCCGTACCATCCGAAGCGTGCAGCCTGGCCGGAGAATTGGAGGTAGGCACAAAGTCCCTGGCCGAGTCGTCCAAGAACAGGGGGTTTTCACTCATGGCCCCGCTGCCTTGGCTAATACCCGAATAGTTGGTACCATTTCCCCAGACCAAGTTGTGGTCCGCGCTTATGCTCGCACGATAGTTATATGCACCGTAGTTCGAGTTGTTCACCAGGATGTTGTCACGCACTGTGCCGCTCAACGTGCCATAATTTTCCCAAAAGTAGACCCCACTGTCGGAGTTGTACGCGATGGTGTTGTGCTCTATGTCGGAGCCGTGGGTCGAAGAGCTGTTGTATATGTATATGCCATGACCTGCGTTATCGAAGATGGAGCAGTAATGAACAGTAGCATCGGTGTTTTGAAGATAGACCCCGTCATCCCCGTTTTCATAAATGTCGACACCTGTAAGCTCGGGTGAGGCAGGGTTTACGATATGGACACCCTGGCTGGCACATGAATGAATCGATCCGCCGGACACCACGGGATTGGCAGAATCGATCCACAGCCCATATTCACAAACAGACATCTCGCATTCGCTCAAAGACACCACCCCTGCGCTGTCTATTTCCACTCCATGAAAAGCGTATTGAACACGAGCGTAGGTCACACTACCAGTCGCATCCGAAAGAAAAATAACACCGTAAAAATCACCGGACGATGGATTAGACGCCTGGCTGGTAAACAACACTGGTTCAGCCTCAGTTCCATTGACCTGTAGCTCGCCTTCCACTCGCAACTCACTGAGGTTGGAGTCAGCGCCACCTGCCTGGGAGTCGGTGTTGGCCGCAAACTCCACCTGGCATCCGGCGTCGATTGTAAGGGTAACACCGCTTAGTACCGTTACGTCTCCGGAGATCAAATACGGAGATCCTGCCGTGGTCCAATGCTGGTCAGAGCTGATGGTACCGGCAGGAACCGTGGTCTGAGCTTGGACTGCGGCAGAAGCCACCATCAGCACAAGCAGTATCGAAATGCGGATTTTTGTATTCATTGACAATCCTCCTGATAACTCCATGATTTTTTATATCTATACGGAAATTTTTAATATTTTCACCAGTCGTCACTATTCGAGTAAAAGCAGGTGTCTTGAAGTTCGATCTGTCACATGATTACAGACTTCCAAAAACAACCGCTTCTTGCCAATACGAACATGTATTTGTTAGATTACTTTTCAACATGGCACATACTTACAATATTTGTTCTCCTTTTACCAATCACACCCTTGCCAGGCGCACAGGTGGATACGAGCAATAATCCAGTTATGTCATTCAATGTAAATCGTTATTGGGACACTCGCCACAAGACTTCGACGACTTTGCAGTCAGGTGGAGACAAGGGTCTTTCAGAAGAAGAAAACAAGGCTTTTTATTTTATACGCATTGGACGACTTCTTGAAATCATCCGGGCCATACATGGAGAAAACCATCACCTTTCTATTCTAGATGCAGGTTGCGGCAAAGGCCTGTTCACAAACGCTCTAAGGCAATGTGGATACCATGTTGTAGGCATTGACTCCAGCCCCACTGCCATAGAATACGCGCTGGAAGAATTCGGGGGTGAGTTTCTCGTAGAAGACTTGACATCCTATCGCCATTATCAGTTGTTCGATGTTGTAATCTGCATAGACGTATTGTTTCATCTGGTCGATGATGAACAATGGCGCCATGCATTTTGTAATCTTGCGTCTGCCTGTAAGAGTTCTGGCTCTTTCATCTTTACAGATTCCCTCGAACAAGAACGTCGGGAGCAAGGTGATTATATCGTTCATCGTTCCCGCGAAGACTATGAGCAATTGATCGCCGGAAACGGGCTGCGCTTGAGAGACTTTTCCGGATACAAGTTTGGATGCAACCTGAATGGATTCGCTGTCGTAACAAGCGTAGTGTGGGGAGAAAAGTAATGCGCATCGCGGATGTTGTCAGTCGGTACCTGGATTCCATCGACGTTGTTTTCGAAATCAGTATGGACGAACCAAGCCTGGAAAAAGCATTGGTTCTGCCAGAGCGAATCGGCAAACTACGCCGACTTTCCCTGGACGAAATACCTGCCGACGTTGGTGGTGAAAAAAAAACCATTATGATCACTGTTGCTCTTTCATCGGTCGAGCAGGCCAATGGATTATTGGATATTTTGCGCATACATACCCATAAGAATGAAATTCAAGCCACCTGGGTCTTTGTCCTAAAAGACCACAAGCTTCTTGTATCTTATATGGAACCTGGTCTGACCGAACTCGGCCTTGCCATACTCACCGTTGAGACTACCACTAACCGGGGTGAACCACTAGTTGTAGTAGCCCGTCCTGTTGCTGATCTCCGGCATGCAGCACCATGGACCAAGATACTGGCTTCGTCCATGGGTGAACAAAACGCTCTTCGCCTTGCCTCTGAATCCTCCGAAAGTGGAATTGTCCGCAACCAACTACGGTTACGTAACGAATATATCTGTCAAAATTTTTTCAACCTCCAATTGGAAACGGAACTTGAAAAACTAAAAACCATACAACAACGAACAAAAATCCAGGTTTCAAACCAGGAAAAGAAAATACTAAGTTTCGAAAAACAAGTAGATGATCTGAAAAGCCAGTTGGAGCAGAGCCAAGCGGAGAACGATTCGCTCAGACAACGCCTTGCAGAGACAGATGGTTCCAATGCAGAGTTGCGTACCGAACTTGCAAAACAAACCGAAAAATCACGGGCATTGGAGTTGCAACTGCAAGAGGCAAAAGATCGAGAAGCCGTGCACAATGTAACCATGAGACAGCTATTGAAACAAGTCGAAGACATGAGCACTGCTCAATCGAAATTCCAAAGACAGCAACAGCAGCAGATGACTGAGATACAGCTTTTGAAAAACAATCTCAAATCAACTGAGACTTTTTTACAGCAACGCCAAAAGCAACTGAAAGTCATCGAGTCACGCCTCAATGTTGCAAAAAGAAAAATCGAAACTATACAAAGCACAAACCGCTATAAGCTTTCACAACTCATGTGGGAATTTAAGAAAAACCCACTGGCCATAGTCAAGCTTTCCAAAAGCAGTTTAAATCTTGCCAAATCTATCATCGTCCGTGCGCTCCAGGACGAAAAAGTTGCCCAAAAACACAATGACAAACCTCAAGCCCGGCGACCTGCTCAAACAAAAACCCCAGACGAAACGGCAAAAGTTCAGGTTGTCTACCATGGACGCCCCATCACTCCGGCAAGTACCAGGGACTTATGGGTGGCTGGAATCTTGGATGAAATGTCGATGGCTTGTTTTGCACCCGAATGCAACATGATAACCTTCACCCCTAACAATTGGAAAGACAAGCTCGACCAAAGGCCTCCTCACTTCTTATTCGTAGAATCTGCATGGCAAGGAAATGAAGGCTCGTGGCAATACAAAATAGGCAAATACAACCACCCTGATTCTAAAGGCCTTGAACAGTTGCTGACATGGTGCCAAGAGCGACAAATTCCAACTGTTTTTTGGAACAAGGAAGATCCGGTACACTTTCAAAAATTCAAAGACGCAGCACGAAGATTTGACCATGTCTTTACGACAGATCAAAACATGGTCGATGATTATAGAAACCTTCCAAATTCACGGATAAAAACCGTAAAAGTCTTGCCATTTGCCGCACAGCCACGATTGCATAACCCCATTTTTTCAGGAGAGAGGATCGACGCACCTTGTTTTGCCGGTTCGTATTATGGCAACCGGCACGCCAAACGCAGGGAGCAACAAGAAGCACTACTCGATGCAGCTAGACCTTTCGGCTTGGTCTTGTATGATCGGAACTATGGCTCGAACGACCAGCATTTTCTTTTTCCTGAACGATTCAGAAAACATATCAAGGGAAGGCTTCCATATGCTGAATTATCTGAAGTATACCGACGACACAAGATATTTCTAAATGTCAACTCAGTGATCGATTCACCTACCATGCTGTCTCGCAGGGTCTTCGAACTGTTGGCAAGCGGCACTGTGGTTGTAAGTACTCCGAGCAAAGCCCTTGAAGAAATATTCGGCGATTTAGTCCCTACTGTCAGCACTGAGAGCGAGGCCAAAAAAGTAATTTCGCATTTACTTGAGGACGAAGAAGCCAGGCACGATCTCATACGTAGAGGAATACGATTTATTTTCTCTAAGCACACTTACGAACATCGCCTTGCCGAGATTGCAAAAACCATCGGACTGCATGCGAATCAGGACAGGCAAAATAGAGCTTCCGCAGTCTACCTTGTCGACCACATCGAAGATGCACGCATTGTGGCACAAGCCATCTCCCAACAGGAAGCCAATGTGGAAGAAACGATCATTGGAACATCTTTGAAGCCGGAAGTAATTGAAAATAAAATGGGTGCTTATCTTGAGAAAGGGAATATAAAAATCGTCTCGCAAAAATATGATGATGAAAGCCACAGACTCAGACAACTTGCGAAAATTGCTTCATCCAAATGGCTCTTTATTCCCGACTCTCCCATGTCCTGCGACCCGCACACCCTTGGAGACATGTTGATATGTACGAGTTTTGCAGATGCCGACGCAATTGGAGAACAAATCGCGACAAGACCAGATGAAGCATTATTGGAGCATCGTTTTGTCGACGTCATTCATTCGAAAAATTGTCTGGTAAGTCGTTCACTCCTCCTGGACTTCGGCTGGTACTTACAGAAAGATAAGGCCATTCGTCTTATGAAAAATTTGCGTTATGCTGGAAAAGCCCTCTACTGCAATCGAATAGGTGGCGCCAAGTTATCGATTGTCAAGCAAAGAGAGCGTTCGAACTGATGCCGTCTAACTTGCGTATTGGCGTATACGGCCATGTCAACCTCAACCTGATAGACGGTTCTTCGATTTGGTTGACCTCTTTGCTGAGAACTCTGTCCATAGCTGAAGACGTTAGGATTACAACCTTACTCTCGTCTTTACCCGTCCGCTCTCTTTTGATAACTCCACTGGAAAAACTTCGAAATGTTCAACTCATACCACCCCCTGTCCCTGGGCTCGACTCCCAACGCAAAATAGCCCCGGAGGCGGCTATCGATGCTCTTGTGCAACTGGATCGGGATATAAATTTTGACATCATCATCCTCCGTGGGTTTTCGGTTTGTTTACAAGCAGCCCAGCGAACCAGACTACATGGAAAGCTTTGGTGTTATCTTACAGACATTCCACAAAACGACGAAGAAATGGACTCTTGCACAAAAGTTGATCTTGGAACAATTGCTGATTCCAGCGAATTCATTCTATGTCAGACAGAACAACTTCGCGCCTTCATAGAAAATCATATTCCGCAATCCCACAGAAAAACCGCCTTACTGCCTCCCATGATTCCGGATTTCCATCACAAGGATACAACACCAGACAAGATAAAACGATTGGTATATGCAGGCAAATTCGCTCCACTGTGGGCTTTCGATGAGTTGCTAGAATGTTACCTTAAGTTGCGCCACAGCCATGACGACGTAGAGCTGCATGTGTTTGGGGACAAAATACACAACCCTCCTGAAGATCCCAGCTATATGCCTCGTGTTGAAAACGCCCTGAAACACACAGACGGATTGGTTTGGCATCGCGGAACTTCCAGGGAACAAGTCATAGAAGCTCTTTCCAAAATGGACCTGGCCTGGGGATGGCGCAGAAAGGGTTTGGATGACAACCTGGAACTATCCACAAAAATTCTGGAGTATGGCATTTGCGGCGTTCCGGTAGTTGTCAGTCGAAACAGCATGCACGAACAACTCCTGGGGCCATCCTATCCGTTAATGGCTGCGAGCACCGAAGAAGTTTTTCAAGTCTGTAACATGCTATGGACAGACCCGGATTGCATCACCGAGGCAGCAGCTAACGTCACTTCGATCAGCAAGAAACATACCTTTGAAAACATCTATAGAGACAGACTAAGGACACTACTAAATCGAAATCGCCGTTACGAAATGGTACGAGGCAAGACTATCCTTATTGCAGGTCACGATCTGCGCTTCATACAGAACATATCACGGCTTTTTGCGAACCGCGGTTACAAAATAACCATTGATCGGTGGAAAGGCCACGAGAAGCACGACGAGGAAAAGAGCCAAAGACTTCTAAACCAGGCAGATATCATAATAGCCGAATGGTGTCTGGGAAACGCTGTCTGGTACTCAAAGAACGTACGTTCCCATCAACGATTGTTGGTACGACTGCATCTGCAGGAAAGGGATACTGGTTTTCCATACAAAGTAAACATGGACAACGTTCACAAAGTGATTTTTGTCGGACCCCACATACTGCGTGAAGTCCAACGAATGTGCTCCTGGCCTGTTGAAAAACTGGAGGTACTTCCAAACTATGTGGATGAAGTCGATTTCAACCGTGACAAACTAGAAGACTCAACTTTCAATCTGGGTATGAGTGGAATATGCCCCAGTCGCAAACGAATGGATCTGGCGTTAGATATGCTGGAGCACCTTCGCAGTGTTGACTCTCGCTTCAAGCTATACATAAAGGGAAAGATGCCATGGGAATACGAATGGTTATGGAAAAAACCAGAAGAACGCTCTTACTATGAGCAGGTCTTTTCCCGAATAGATAGTTCTTCTCTACTTGAAAATGCCGTGGTGTTTGATTCCTACGGTGAAGATATCGCTTCTTGGTATCGTAAAATCGGATTTATTATCTCCACCAGTGATTTTGAAAGCTTTCACCTTGCTGTTGCAGAAGGAGCCATATCAGGAGCCATACCCGTAGTCTTCAACTGGGAAGGTGCTGATCAAATATATCCATCATCCTGGGTTCATTCTTCCGTTGTTGAGGCAGTAGAGTTTATTCAAGGTGTTTTTACAAATGGAAATTTTTCTCATATCAGCACAGAACGCAAAGCCTTTGCCTTGGAAAACTTCGCCCTGGAGGTGATATTCGAAAAATGGTGTAAATTGCTGGAAGATGACTGATGACAGTTTTTTCACTTCCTTGAGTTCATTTACCCAAATGTAATCGGAGAGCCCTGGTGACTGCAACAATCCGTAAACTAACAGTTTTCACCATAGTGATTTTCATCGGTTGCATTTTTTTGGGCTTTTTGAACGGATGTGCGGAAAAGCAGAAGGAAGAACAAGTTGGTTGCAAGAATATTCCTTTCATAAGCGTACATGCCCTACATCCTACATCGACAGAAATCCATGACAGTCTCATGGGAAAGTTTATAGTTGGGAAAAAAAAGGTTAATCTAAAGCCTCCTGTAAATTGGAATCAGGATCCGTACAATGATCGCTCATGGCGATTCTGGCTGCATTCCCTTGTATTTTTGGAACCACTGCTCCAGTACTACTCGTCTACCGGAGACAAAAATGCTTTTGAACATGCGGTTGCTCTGAGTTTGGATTGGATCGACAAGAATAAGATTGGAACACGCGGCATCAGCGAATTCGCATGGTATGACATGGCGGTTGGAGCACGTGCCGCATACTTGGGATTCATTCTCAAAGCAGGAGTCTGCCATGGACTACTCAATCCCAAGCAAAACTCAGTATTGACTGAGGCTGCCCTGAACCACGGTCGGTGGTTGGCTGACTCCAGGAACTACAAATCCGGGCATAATCATGGATTATACGAAGACGCCGGATTACTGATTTTAGCTCGTCAATGCCCTGATCTTCCGAACGCTCACTCATGGGCAAAAATAGCATCACGACGATTTCAAGCCACTGTCAAAAAAACCGTACAGTGGCAAGAGGGTATACACCTCGAGCATTCTCCCGCTTATCATTTCGTAGTAACCAACCTCATCAATCGCTTCTGCTCTTCACTTCGAGTTGGCGGAAAAAAGTTATCGAAGCTGGCAAAAAAAATGAAACTTGAAGCACGTTGGTTCGTCATGCCTGACGGGCTTTATCCACAAGTGGGTGATACGGATTTAGTTGCTCCACCACGACGGGTTTTCAAAGAACAAAGCTCAGCTTCAGACTTTTCTTTTTTTCCAAAAACAGGTGCCGCGATTTACAAATCCGATCAGTCATACTTGATGTATACAGCTTGGTACCATAGTGCTGCACACAAGCATTCCGACGAACTGAGCTTTGTATGGGAAGAATCTCGAAGAAGGATAATAATAGACAGCGGAAAATATGGTTATTACTACAATGAGCCGGGTCGAAAATTCGCTGAGTCTGCAAGGGCTCATAACACTCTTGTAATCGGTAATGACTTTACCTGGCGCGGTAAAAAACCCTATGGAAGCGGGCTCCTGGATGCGAAAAAACAAGCTGGTTGGTTTGCCGTGCTTGGTCATAATCCTTTGTTAAAAAAGCCACTCCAACATCACAGAACCCTTTTATATAAGCCTGGATTTGCGTTGCTGATACTGGATGAAGTCAATGGTGCAGCAAGGGACACGCTTGTGACCAGACGCCTGCATTTTGCACCTGGATTTTCTATTAAAAATCGAAATGGGAATCTTGTGGCACGAGATCCTGTCGGCCTTGTCTGGCTACTTGGATCCGGAAAAATAACCAAGTCAAATATCATTCGAGGGAGAAAAGAATCTCCGATACAGGGGTTTACATTTCCAGCAAATAGGGTGTGGCAAAAAAATTCGGTATTGGAAATGGTCACCACCGGTGATCAAGAATTTATAGTTTATGCGTTGGTCTTGGACAGAGGAGAAAGTAATCCACCTACCTTTGTTACAAGAAGCATCAATGGAGTGGCTGTTATTGAACTGAGTTACGGCACCAGCCACACTATTATAAATTTTGCCAGAAATGATGACAGGATTGACAAATTAACAATCCAGCAATCAACTGTAAGTAGATAGTATTCTCAAGCCTTGTCCCTCGTGTCCTCATGTGGTAGTTGCAACACAAGACCATCAGGAGGAACAACACATGGAACGATTGCGCGACAGAATACCCAGAGACAAATTTGAAGAGATCTTTCGCCCGGTGGTAAGGGAACTGGGGACCAGAAACGTAGTGCTGAGACTCAACAACATAGCCCGCACAGCCATACCGCGTCAGACCAAGTTAAACGCATTCATGCCAAAATTGGAGACGTTGATTTACGAAAGGCAACGCCCAAAAGCTGACGAGGAAATCGAACGATTGTGGAATATCTATTTCGAGACTCGTCTCGGAGAAAAGCAAGAAGAGTTCGGTGAGCTTAGTTCCAAGCTCAACGAATTACTCGACCAGGACAAGCTGCCTGAAGACGAACAAAAACGCCAGGAGGTCGCCCGGGCGCTCGATGCAATAGAGCAAATGCTTACCGATAACGAATTTTCACAGGTCGAGGTCGAGGCTGTCTTCAGGATAAAAGCATTCAAGGAAGTACTCGACTTCTACCTGGAAAGAAAGTCATCAGAATAACGGAGCAAAGCACATGAACGATGCTCTCAAGACCCTTACCGAGCGTGGGTTCGTCTCGCAGGTGACGGACAGAAAAGCATTAGAGGATCTCCTTAGCAACGGCCCTGTAACATTTTATATCGGATTCGATCCAACGGCCGACTCCTTGCACGCCGGCTCGCTCCTGCCTCTGATGGCCATGGCCCACATGCAACGCGCCGGACACAGGCCCATCGCCATACTGGGCGGCGGCACTGCCATGGTGGGAGATCCCTCCGGCAAGACAGAGCTTCGAAAAATGCTCACCCCCGAGCAGATTAAAACAAACGCCCAGGGCCTGCGAAAACAACTTGCGCGCTTTGTGGACCTGGATTCAGGCCAAGCCCTCATGCTCGACAACTCCGACTGGCTTTTGGGTCTGAATTACATAGAATTTCTCAGGGATATCGGAAAGCATTTTTCGGTAAATCGCATGTTGTCTTTTGAAAGCTACAAGATACGCATGGAAAAAGGATTGTCGTTTTTGGAGTTCAACTACCAGTTGCTGCAAGCCTATGATTTCTTGGTGCTGTATCGCAAGCATGGTTGCAAACTCCAGATGGGCGGAGACGATCAGTGGGGAAACATCGTTGCCGGCATGGACCTGATAAGAAGGGTTCAAGGCGGTGATGCTTATGGCCTGACCTTTCCCCTGCTGACCACAGCCTCCGGCGAGAAGATGGGAAAGACCGCCAAGGGTGCGGTCTGGCTCTCGGCCGAACGCACCAGCCCTTACGATTTTTACCAGTACTTCAGAAACACCGAGGATAGGGACGTGGAGAGATTTTTGGCATACTTCACCTTTCTGCCCATGGACAAGGTGCGCGAGCTTGGCTCACTGAAGGATGCCGAGATAAACAGGGCCAAGGAGGTGCTGGCGTACGAGGTGACGAAAATACTCCACGGCGAAGACGCAGCCAAACAGGCACAGCAAGGCGCCAAGAGCGCGTTCGGTGGCTCATCCACAGGCCAGGAAAATATTCCGACCACCGTCATAGACAAAAACCGGCTGAGTGAAGCAATCCTTGCCATAGACCTTTTT
>CAYSLH010000143.1:0-12171 GCA_964431605.1 uncultured Myxococcales bacterium | reverse complement strand
GTGACGCATTTGATATCTGCCCTAACGATCCCACGAACACCTGTGGTGATTGTACCGACTCGGACGGCGACGGCACCTGCGATGCTACAGACCCATGTCCCAACGACCCAGATGACCAGTGTGTGCCTTGTACTGACGAAGACTCGGATGGAATCTGTGACGACGTGGACCCGTGTCCGGGTGACGCAACCAATACATGTGGAGCCTGTGTTGACACATCGGACCCGGATGGAGACGGCAACCCCACTTGCACAGACCCTTGTCCCAACGACGCCACTGATTCCTGCGTGCCTTGCACCGACTCTGACTCGGACGGAATCTGTGACGCATTTGATATCTGCCCTAACGATCCCACGAACACCTGTGGTGATTGTACGGACTCGGACGGCGATGGCACCTGTGATGCCACGGACCCATGTCCCAACGACTCCCAGGACAGGTGTGTTCCATGCGTTGATGAAGATGCGGACAATTTATGTGACGATCAAGATCCTTGTCCACAAGATCCCAGCAACTCCTGCGGTGCATGCGTAGACCAATCAGACCCGGACGGAGACGGGGTTCCGAACTGCGCAGACCCTTGCCCACAAGATCCTCTGGATTCTTGTGTTCCCTGTCCTGACTCAGATCTGGATGGCATTTGCGATACATATGATCCTTGCCCTGATGATGCAAATAACACATGTACAGAGTGTAAAGACTCGGACTCGGATGGCATATGTGACTTCGAGGACCCTTGCCCACAAGATCCCGACACAGGATGCACTTGTAATGATACTGACTCTGACGGTCTATGCGATGGCACGGATCCGTGTCCCGATGATCCCAGCAACCAGTGTGATGGGTGCAGGGACAAATCTGATCCGGACAATGATGGTAAACCTACTTGTATAGACCCATGTCCCAACGATGCTGAAGACCTGTGTGTGGGCTGCACAGACACAGATTCAGATGGAGCTTGTGACAATGTTGATCCGTGTCCAGACGATCCAAAGGATCAGTGCACAATTTGGCAGGATGGAAGGCTAACGGGAGGAGGTTGTGCCTGTAGTTCCACCGACCCTGCTCACACCATGGCATGGTTGCCCATGTTGTTGATGGGACTGGCGCTTATTCGAAAAAAGAACAATTAGTGATCGGATGAAACCGGAACAATTGCAATTTTCTTTCGAACCGAGTCCCTGATCAATTCCACGTAAACCTTTCGACCTACCTGCGCCTTTCGCACAAATCCGACTAGAGTTATGGGATCATCCACTCGATGCCCGGCAAACTTTATAATTACGTCCCCACGCTCGAGACCTGCCTTGGCTGCCGGGCTTGAAGGAAGCACCCTGGAGATCAAAGCGCCACTGGCTTGACCAAGACCGAAGGCTTTCGCAAGAGAGCTATCTACAAACTGGGTTGAAATACCCAACCATGCATGCTTGGGGATCTTTCCCTGTTTGAGGATCTGGATCAGGCCCCAAACATCATGAATGGGAACGGAGAGGCCTAGTTCGTCTTCTTCCCTGTTTGAGACTAGATTTATACCAACCACTTCGTCCTTTGTATTCAAAAGCGGACCGCCGTTACAACCGGGATTGACTGCGGCATCCGATACGATCAGGCCGGTCAAGGACCCTAATTGTTCCTTTGTCCTGATTGAACTCACCACTCCTGCAGTCATGGATCTTGACAATCCATAGGGATAGCCCAAAGCTGCAACCCAGTCTCCCTGGTGTACAGACCCTTTTGGAGCAAGAGGCAACGGTCGGCCGAACCTGTTGCCAACTTTCAGAACAGCCAAATCACTTGCGTCATCGCTTGCGACTATTTGAGCAGGGACTGTCGGCCCCTTGGCAAAAGACACTGAGACTTTTCCGGCCCCCTGTACCACGCTTCCACAAGTAACTATGAAGCCAGCCTCGAAGACGAATCCAGAACCAAGGGATTTGGAAATTGCACGATCATGATGATTCTGTATTGATAAAATATCTTGTGAAAATGGAGACTCATAGTACGCCGATACATTTACGACAGACGGGCTCACCTTCCTAAACAAGAGAGAAAAGTCCGGCAACTCGGCACTTAATTCAGCTTTTTCAAAAGTTACAGGAGAAGCTTGGTCGATTGGGAAGGGCTGTGGAGCAGGGTCGCCCGAAGAACAACCCAGGATGGACATGAGAAGAATATGCCAATGCCACCTAATGGGAATCTCTCAACTATCATTTTTTCTGGATGCTTCGACAAACCGCATCCTCAAATCATAAAGGATATTGCCCAGGAGCTTTTCTTCTTCGTCTGTCAAATTGCCGGTGGTCTTTTCCTTCAACATGGCTAATATGTCTATGGTCTGTTGCGCCATGGGAAGACTCTGTGGATCGGCAGCTTCCTTGTCCTGACCAGCTTGTCCAAGGTGTTGCAAGGTTGCGGTGGACAACGAAAGGACAAAAGTGGTGAAGTTTACCGTACCCACCTTGCTGGAATCATCCTGGCTCAAAGCTCATCCTCGTCTGTATCTTCGACAGCAGGGATCTCATGGTCTATGTGAGTAATCCCAGCCTCTAATGGCTCAGATTCTTCTGTCAGATCGTTCAACGATTTAATACGCTTGTCGTAATCGGACTTGGAAATTCTCCCAGCTTCGATATTTCGTTCAACGATTCGTTTGTCGAAAAGCATATCGTCCTGTATCAACATTTGTTCTACCTCCTGCATCTATTGGTATTACAACTCCATACTACATGCTGGAATCAATAGCCCATGCAGATCAACTTGTCAACTCAGCAAACCTGTCCGAACCGGCAGGAAAGCCAAAAAGCATTGACTTCCCAACCCACGGGAATAATATAAACAGTTCATATAGATTCCGGTCGTTTGTAAAACGTCTCTGGATTAGATCAATCACCCGCCCCGGAGGATCCCCATGGGCAACACCAAGTGGTCGAAACTCGAAGTAGCCTTGACAATTGCGTTTACAGCCCTATTTGCATCGTCCTGTGACGACCGTACCGGCAAACTAGTGGGTGAATACCACGTTGACACCACCCCTGAAGAAACAACTGTTTTCGCAATTCAGGATGAATCCGATCCATCCCATCCGGACATAAACGAAGTGGTAATACTCAACTCGGTTGTGGTGACGACCTACATGGTCAAGACATCCAAATCATCTCCGTCTCCAGACGGATTTTTCGTCAGTGAGCCGGAGGGAGGCGCATTTTCCGGTATATATATATACGCCAAGGGGTTGGATCTGAATGTACAACCTGGTGACCTGGTGGACATCAGGGGAACCTATCTCGAATATTACGACAATTCACAAATCCAGGCGTCAAAAGTAGTGCTGCAGGGCACATCTGATATTCCACAGCCGGTAGTGGTTACCACCGACCAGGTCGCCACGGGCGGTCCCGATACTGAAAAGTACGAAGGCTGCCTGGTACAATTGCAGAATGTGGAGGTATCCACGGCAAACCTGGGTCACGGAGATTTCGGGGTAAGACCGACCTCTGGAAACGGCGGTGCAGAGTTGTACGTAAGCCCTCTATTTGACGACTATTATGATTTCAAGGCCTCCAGTGGATTCGTATTTCAGACTCTGACGGGAATCCTGGACTATTCATACAGTAAAAATCGTCTCCAACCCAGGTTTTGTGATGACATTCGTGATAGTAGCGGAGAGCCTGTGTGCGAACAGCCCAACTGTCCTTCGGGCACTGTCATCGTTGCACAGTTACAGGATAGGTCCAGGCAGGACGCTGTCGCAGAAGGTTGCCGTGTCAAGACAGAAGGTCTCATAGTAACATCTCCGGTTTTCGAGACATCCGGTCAGCCTTCGTTTTACGCACAGGATCCATCGTCCGATCAATGGTCTGGTATCTTCATCTACGCCAGGGGACTCGATGCCAGCGGGATCGAACCCGGCTCAATAGTTACAATTGACGGAACCTACGCCGAATATTATGGAATGACCCAGATAGAAGCATCATCCGTGACAGTGACTGGTACCACCGACATGCCCCAACCAGTGGTGGTCTCCATAGCTGATGTAAACGATGATGGAGACCTGGCGGAGTCATATGAAAGCGTTCTTATACAGGTCCAAAACGCCGTTACTACCCAGGCGGTGTTCCCGGGAAACAACGGAGGGGATTTTGGTGACTTCGCGGTGGCGCCAATCGGAGATCCTGCAACAGAGTTGGTCATAGGTTGGCAGATGAAGCACGGCTTTGCATGTCCGGCATCTGGAGATTGCACTGAAGACAAACGGGAAGTCGGCCAGCACTTTGTATCAATTACAGGTCCTCTGTCCTATTCTTACAGCCATTTCAGACTACAACCCCGCACCCTCGAAGATCTGGTTCTCAAGGCGGCAGATCCTGCCGACCCGGATGGGGACGGATACTGCAACCCGGGAGAACAAGGCGATACCTGCACTGGTTCGGACAATTGTCCAGATACACCGAACCAAGACCAGTTGGATACGGACGGCGATGGAAAGGGAGATGCTTGTGATAATTGTCCGGACGCAGCAAACGCCGACCAAGCCAATTCTGATACAGACGATTTCGGCGACATATGTGACAATTGCCCCGATGTATCCAATTCTGACCAGGCTGATATGGATTCGGACGACATTGGAAATGCGTGCGACCCGGATTTGGACGGTGACGGCATTGAGCAGGGGGATGGCACGAACCCGTGTACCGGTGGCGCCACGACCGGCTGCGATGACAACTGCCCCGCTCTGGCTAACGCCGACCAGACCGATGCCGATGGCAACGGGATCGGCGATGAATGCGAAGGCGAAGGCCTGCACTTGCTGCTTTCGGAAATCTGCATTCAGCCGGGTGGTTTCGAATTCATAGAAATACACAATCCCACCCAAGCTTCCATAGATCTGAGCAACTACTACCTGTGGGACGCGACCAATGCATCCAACCAGACTTTTTACTGGCTCATAGCCACCTTGCAATCTGTTGACACTTACGATTTTGTAGCACATTTCCCGACCGGTGCCGTAATACAACCAGGAAGCTATCTCACAGTCAGTGTTTCGGCTGCTGCGGATTTTGAAACAAACCTGGGAGTCTCTCCCGATTTCGCGTTATTGGCAGACGGTACCGGCTCTACGGCCAACATGGTCCCTGCGTTCGCCGGGTCCGTGGGTGCCAATGCCGGGCTGTCCAATGGTGGTGAAGTGGTTGTATTGTTTTACTGGGATGGAACGAGTGACCTTGTCCAGGATGTGGACTATGTGGTATGGGCCAAGACTGCGAACGATTTTTCAGAGGGTTCGGACAAGACAGGGGTTACGGTTGGCTCTTCTACTTATCTTCCCGACACACCACTGGATCAGCAGCAATACCTGGGCTCCCATGCCAACGGTGAATCTTTTCAGCGCTCCGACCTCACCGAGGGAGCAGAAATCAAAACCGGTGGCAACGGTATAACTGGAAATGATGAGACCAGTGAGGATTTGCCCAACACCTGGACAGTCGCAGCGCCCACACCTGGTCAACCCACACTGTGACGAATCCATCCGCTTTCGAACACGACCTCCGGGCAAGAAGTTCGACAGCGGATTGAATAGAGATAATTGCCCGGGTTGGAGGTATCCTGATGCGGCATTCAAGAACCTATCGCCTGCCTGCCTTGCTTGCAGCGGTGGGTGCTGTGGCTGCGATCGCTTCTTGTACGGTTGAGACGCAACAGCAACCTATCCAGGGAACAGTGGTTCACCTGGGAATCCTTCGTACTTCGGATATCCACTCCAGGCTGTTTCCCTTCGATCTCAAGCCTAACACTCATGACGTGGAAGATGGTCTTTTCACCGAATCAGCTCCCTATGGAGGCGTGGAACGCATCGCTGGAATCATCAACAGGGAAAGAAAACGAGGACAGAGAGTGCTCTACCTCGACTCGGGAGATGTTTTCCAGGGCGCTCCCATCTTCAATTTTGGAGATGGCGAGCCCGAATTTCGCTGGTTGTCAAACGTCATGGTAGATACAATGGCAGTTGGAAATCACGAGTTCGACAAGGGAGCGGCCAACCTGGTACAGCAGGCTGACCACTGGATCAACTACCCTTTTCTCGCGGCAAATTACATTTTCGACGACTGGACCGACGAATATAACTCCCAACTCGGCAAAGTAGTTGCTCCTTACAACATCATCAACGCCAAGGGATTGAAGATTGGAATAGTGGGCATGGGGGACATAGGATCCATGTACTCCATTCGCCGCGGTGGGAACTCCATGGGTATTACCCCTCTCGAGGCAAATGAGACTGTGCGTGCATACGTCAATTTCCTCCATCCATCGGTGGATCTCATTATTATTCTCAGCCACCTTGGACTCTCAGAGGACCAGGAATTGACCAATGGGCACGAGATTTATCTTACAAACGACCAGGATGTGTCTCACTTTATTTCGAGGGAAAAGGATCCATGGGTCAGGATGGAATGCCACGAGTGCAAAGAAGGCGTATCCAAGTATTGGATACCGGGAGTAAGGGGTATCGATATTATCCTAGGAGGCCACCTGCATGTACTCACCTCCCCTCCCATGGTGTTGACAGACCCAGCAGGCAGGGAAGTGTTATTGGAGCACCCTGGCGCTTTTGCGAAATATGTTACCAGGTTGGATCTTGCGGTGGCTGTTCCCAGAACTGATTACCACTGTGACACCCAACAGGGAATTTGTACACCCCAGGATGCTCATTTTTCCAATAATGTTCCATGCTCTTCAGATGCTGACTGTTCTGTATCCAAGCTCGCCCCATACGGTGCAGAACTCGTAGCCCATCGTCAGACATTGTTCCCGGTTGATTCCATGTGGTGCGCAGACCCTAGGCCGGCTGACTCGTATGATGACAATTTTCAACACGATCTCGAAGCCCTCAAAGCATACTGTGCGGTCAGAGGTGATGGGCCCACCAGAAAGCTATTGCAACCTTACCGGGTCAGGATGGAGACGGACCCGAAGTTCGACCTCGCCCAAATATACGGCTACGCACCAAAAACCGTACTCAGGAAAAACACCGCAGATGGTGGAGATTCTGCGTTGGGAGACATGACCGCCACTGCCATGATGATCAGAAAAAGAGTGGAAGCGGAATTCTGCGTTACCAACACCTTGGGAATCAGGGACAACTTTTACAAGGGTCTAATCGACATGGAGACCGTGTTCAACGTTTTCCCGTTCGAAAACACTCTCACGGTGATGTACCTGTCAGGACGAGAAATCCAGGAGATGTTCGATTTTGTCACCAGGCGTTCCGAAGGACGAGGATGCCAGTCGCAGGCACAGATAGCAGGTTGCTCTTTTGTGATGAACTGTGGACAGGTAAAGAGAAACGACGCCCATTATTCGTGTTCCACGGCGGACGATTGCTGCCAGTACAGACCAGAAATATGCAACGAAGATTACGACGGTTCGGCAAAATGGGAATGCAACCAGGGCTCGTGCTACGCCCACCCGGCCGAGGACATCAGGATCGGAGAGAGAATGCTGGATCCCGACGCATCGTACAAGCTGGCCACCAATGATTATATTGCCAGGGGCGGTTCCGGCTTTGACGTATTGAGAAGAAATACGACAAAGGTTTATTCCGGTATATCCATGAGGGACGCACTGGTGGAGTATTTGCGTAGGTTCCCGTCGTGCAAGAAGCTTTTGGCATCCGATCCTAACACTGTGAATCCGTTTTCGCTAAGCTTCTGCCTGGAAATTCAGACAGCCGAGCAACAGCGAAACATAGTCATCAAGGGAGCTTGCACCTGTGGTGATGTCATGGACTTTCAGCAGAATCACTGCAATGATCCTGACAGAAGAGACGAAAAAGCCTGTGCTCGCGCACTTCAATACTGCTCCACCATCGGTCCCGCGGTGGAGCAATTCTGCAACAATCCCCTTGATTTTCCAATTATCGTCGGTGAGCCGGACGGCCGGATCACCCGCAAGGTCAACTAGGAGGCAGCCATGACGAAAAAAAAGCTGGCTTTTGCGGGACTTATTTCTGCAGTTGCTTTGGTGGCTTTGGCTGCAGGACCATGCGTGGAGCAAAGAAGCCTGGACAACGGACTCGGCCATTTCAAGGTAACACTAACCAATATCGATGGAGTGACCGGAGGCAGTGGCTCCAAGGACGATCCTTACGACTTTGCTCCAGGGGACGTCACCTTTACATTCAACGTTAGTGCTTACGATAAACAAGGCAGGATAATGGACGGGCAGGAAGGCAGGTTGTCTTTCGACAAGTCGGTCTCTGTACTGGTCTTTCCTGGACCCCACGCGGGTTTCGTATCAAAGCCCTGGCGGCCCCAGCAGATCCAACTCACTGCGGGCAGCGCATCTGGAGTACAGGCCGTCGGTACCGGTCTTTATGGAAGGGCTATGATCTTGGTCGCCGACATCCGGGTAGAAGAAGGCGAGCCTGCACCAGGTCTTTTGTATGATATTCCCCAAGACGACATACAGGGAACTTATGCCATGGGAGCATCCAGGGACGTTTACTTCGGCCAACCAACTCTTCACGATATTCAAATCAACGACCGGATCATGGCAGAACAAGACATCGACACATCCGCCCTTCCCCGCAGATTCGTACAGGTCGATTGCCGATTGGATGAACCAGCACAGGGACTGCCGGACGATGGCCATGGAAAACTCGTGGTAACAGGTATTTTCAATGAGGGCTATTACGTAACGGATGTTGCAGGCGCTGCGGATGGATTCAATCACCTCTACGTATACACATATTCATATCCGGAAGACCTGGTAGAAGGCGACAGGCTGGACCGACTCGTGGGAACCAGCCAGGATTTTTCCGGAGCCACCCAGGTCAGCTTCCCTTCCTGGAAGCGAGCGACTGATGAATCACTCGACCCTGAACCTTTCCGTGTTCAAGACATAGACTCTGTGGTCCCTCCCACCCTTCTTACTTCCGCCATTTGCAACGAAGGCTCCACATCAAACTTACACATGTGCGGGCACTCAAAACAGGATTGGTCCATAGAAAACCTGGAAAGTTCCAGGGTAAGACTCGAGAATATCCGCACCCCGGATATCTATGTGGATTGTGACTTTAACTCAAACGGGGAAATAACATTTTCGTATCCATCTCCAGATGAAGAGACAGATTGCAGGGATGCGTGTCTGTTGCATGATGGAAGCGGAGTAATTACGGCCACGACCGTTATTGCCAAGCCCGAAGTTCTGTCCCAGATTGCAATCGATCCCTGCCAGGACGGTGGAGATTGCACATCCGGCCAATGCGGAGGCTACACTCAAGAGGACATGAACGACGGACTTTGTAGAATAGTTTGCCCTTGGGAAGAGGCCATCGAAGGCATCAGGCCCAATTGCATTCAGGTACGTGTACCACCGCAATATATCTGCTCGGAACTTTCCACTTATAAACAATGGGGACAGTGGGTTGTGGCTTTAGACGATGGCTCAGGACCACTGATAAACCTCGTCACCAACCAGTCTTTGGTGGAATTCAATCCTACGGACGAACAAAACCTCGGAATCACCATTGACTACGTACAAGGAAACCTGGCACAGAGACGGGCTGCACGACCAAGGTGGATGGTCTTCGTTGGAAAATCGCAAAACGATGCTCCACCATCCATGCGGCCCTAACCCATACTCGAACCACTGCTGACTATGGCATGTAACCAAAAAATATAATGGAACGAGAGGAACCCGACATGGAGCGCAAACCTCTAGCACTTACCGCAGCAATCCTTCTACTGGGAGCCATGCTGGCTAAACCCGCATCCGCTGGTGATTTCATCGACACCAGACTGAGTTTTGTTTTTTCCGAAAACAATTTTTTTGCAGGCCCGGGAGAGACGCAAGTCAATAGTCCAGGGTTTGGAATTGGTGCGGACAGGTCCAACACCTTATTCTTCGACAACTACGACACCAGGTTTTCCGGCTTTGAAACCATGAGCCACTTGGTGCTCTATTCCAAGATGCCTTCATTTTTCAAAAACCTCACTACTGAGTCATCCTTGGTAGTCAGGTTCTTGATCATCGATGAGCAACAAACCGCCATCAAAGACGATGGGTCATATATCAGACTGACATATGACCTTTCAGATGGACAAAGAGATGACACCAATGTTCAATTGGTGATGTTTCCCATCAGTGGTGACAGGTTCAGGCTTGGATACTCCTACAAGATTTCATGGGGTGGGTCAAACGTGTTCCCTCTGAATTACGGAATGGTTCCAGCGGCCAAGCTGCAACTCAACATTCCTTGGGGATACGCTTTCGTTGGTGTGAAGTCCACGCAAATTCGCGAGAACATCGGTGATACGGAACAGACCGAGATGGTGACAAACTATGGTCTGCTGGGTGGTGGCGGCATTGACATCGCTGGATTCAGGGCGGAAGTAAATGGTGGATACTTCACCAGGGGAACCTTTCAACCTGAAGGGCTGAGGGGCTCTGATATTTACGGCGGGGGTTATTCCGTTCAGCTTGGCTACCATAGTGGAATGGACATTGGCACATCCATTGATTTCAAGCTCTATGAAAACGACCCCCAGATGGAATACAAGTTTTTCAAACCAGAACAATACGACAACGGTTTATCTTATGTGGTGAAAGCAGAGTTCAGTCACTTGATGCACACCCTTGGAGATCCTGACAGGTACGCCACGAGCGTTATCCAATCGGCATTTGCCGCAGACTTGAATATAGCCCTGAAATGGAAATTCATGAGGGTACACTTCGATGCCATGTACCGAACCCTGGCGTTTTTACTCTTCAACGTACCGTCATTCACTCCGTTCCAGGATTTCCCATCCGCTGCCAGCGTCAAGCCCGAATATTTCGCGGCTCTGGGAGTAGACTATCATCTCGAATCAATTCACATGACCCCGGGAATCAAGTTCGGGGTTCAGCAACCAGCCACTTATACCATAGAGAACCTGGACGTGGGTGGCGCCATGTTTACAGGCAACAGGACCGTGGTAGTACGTGACGTTGGAAGTCGCGACATACTTCCAGTGAACGAGGAGGCCAAACTCATTTGGTCGGTAAAAGCAAACATCAAGTGGGATATTTCAGAGGCATTTGCCCTGGTGGCGGAAGTCTATTACACTTGGGACGACAACCAGATCGTATATATCAGCGATTTCGACGGACTCAACGTATATTCTCAATTTACCGATGCAAACATCTTGGGTATGAATTTAGCGGCACAGGCACGCTTCTGATCTACAAAGTCCGGATTTTCAATTCGGACGATATCTCTTTACCGACGTTTCCATGGTTACAACCAGCTCTTTATTACCTTCACCAGGTTCTGTGGATAACCAACCACCGCATCAGGGAGAGGAGGACCGCCGTTGGTCTCTGTTCCGTCACCAAAGAAATCAACGAGAATGGACTTCATTCCCACAAGATTGGCTCCAGCGATATCGGTACGCAGTAAGTCACCCACCATCAAAGATTCCGAGGGTTGAACTTGCAGTGATTCCAACACCGCCTCGAACGCTTCCGGGGCGGGTTTCCTACGTGACAACTCACAGGATACCATGACCTGATCGAACATTTTCAGTAAGGAGTGGTTATCAAGTGCCCTTCGTACAAGCTTTCCACATGTTGCGTTGGAAAGCACGGCCAAGCGCAAACCCATCTCCTTCAGGCTCTGAAGTGCTTCTGGTATCCCAACGATCACGGAATAATTTGCTTCTTCAGGTTCAAAAAACGCATCGACTCCCTTTTGCAGCAGGTCACCATCGAGACCATGTTGACCTTGCAGAGCCAATGCAGTTGCCAGGGATTCTACAGCAGGAGTCTCTATGTGGGATCTCAAGGCAAGAAGCCGAGCTTGGGAGCGCAGGAACAAGAAGTCTCTTCCCAGCCTCAAAAGGTCGAGATGAGGGAAATCCTGGCCTAAGGCATGGCCCAAAGACAGCATTTGTTCAGGTTTTACCCTGTCCCAGTTCATCCTGGTGGACACAAGAGTGTCACCATAGTCGAAAATCACTGCCTTGAGAGCCATGGATGAAATCTAATGGAACAACTCAGCTTAGATCAAGCGGAATTTTACATATCCTCATGGATGAGTGGGTGAGTACTAATTGCTATTTTCGTAATGAACAAGGTCCATGAACACCTCGGCACAAGATGCCTCGGAATCTGTGAGTCGTTCCTGTAATACAG
>CAYSLH010000142.1:0-12258 GCA_964431605.1 uncultured Myxococcales bacterium | reverse complement strand
TAGAGAAAGCGAAACATAACGGTGTATCTCAGTAGAGAAGATTTTCAACCAAGAGGCTGGCACCTACAGTGGCACCTACAGTGGGCACCTACCGTGGGCACCTACCGTGGGTCCTCTCGGCAGTTTTAATAAACAGTCGGAAATGTTAAACGGCCCCTTTCTAAGTCACGTAACTGGCATAGTCAAGTTTCGTCTCTCAGCAATTTATATCTTCTACACATGAGCCATTCTTGGCCATTCTCCCGTTGACATTCCCCTTACAGGATGGTAGGTTCCGGCGCACTTCGGGAATAACTGAAGGGGAAAAAACAACGTGAATTTCCAGGAAGTGATCATCAAATTGCAGCAGTTCTGGATGAAGCAGGGCTGCCTGATCCAACAACCTTATGACATGGAAACCGGCGCTGGAACTTTTCATCCTGCGACGTTTCTACGCTCTCTGGGACCGGAACCCTGGCGGGTGGCATACGTAGAGCCTTGCAGACGCCCGACAGACGGTCGTTTCGGAGAAAATCCCAATAGGTTACAACACTATTACCAGTTCCAGGTCATCCTCAAACCCTCTCCTTTGAATGTCCAAGATCTGTATCTCGATTCTCTCAGGGCCATAGGTATAGAGGTGGAAGCCCATGACCTGAGGTTCGTGGAAGACGATTGGGAGTCCCCGACCCTTGGCGCATGGGGGCTCGGTTGGGAAGTCTGGTTGGATGGCATGGAAGTTACCCAGTTTACCTATTTCCAACAGTGCGGCGGTATCGACCTGAAGCCCATATCGGTGGAGTTGACCTACGGGTTGGAACGAATCGCCATGATGTTGCAGGATGTGGACAACGTATACGATATCCAGTGGAACGATCGCGTCAAGTATGGACAAGTCCACCACCAGGCAGAAGTAGAGTTTTCCGAGTACAATTTCAATACGGCCAATACGAAGATGCTGTTTGATCTGTTCGACATGTACGAACAAGAATGCAAGCAGTTGCAGTCACACTCGAAGTCCCAGGCTCTACCTGCTTATGATTATTGTCTCAAGTGTTCTCATGCATTCAACATTCTAGACGCCAGGGGCGCCATAAGCGTAACCGAACGCCAGGCCTACATCGGAAGGGTTCGGGATCTTGCACGTGCTTGTGCGAGACTCTTTTTGGACGAGCGAGAACGGCTGGGATGGCCCTTGTTGTCCGACCAGGAGAAGGAGGCATGAAAGAATTTTTTCAAAGCGAGTTGTTTTTTCTCCTAGTGGCCGGCGTGGTAATGCTCATTGCTTGGAGGATCATAAAACGGGGTAGAATGCCCGACGAAACCCCATCAGTGATCGAGTACATCATGATGTTCGGAGGGTTTGTCGTCACTATAACAGCATTGCTGGTCTTGATTTTCCGGGCCGATGTCCTGGATAAGCCAGGGACAAAGGGTGAGCAGAGTGAAGAACCCAAAGAAATATCCAACTTCGAACGTGAACCTTCCGGGTGTTCCAAGCCAACAAAACAGTTGAAGGAATTTGAAAACAAATGATTCTCAACTTTAATAGTAAGCAACAATTGATGACTGACAGGTGAATTTTCATGGACTTCCTATTAGAAGTCGGTTGTGAGGAAATCCCGGCAAGGTTCTTGCCGCCGGCGCTCATGGAACTTAAGAAGCTATTCGTAGATGGTCTGAAATCAGCCAGATTGATGGATGGTGATACTTCAGGCTTTGAGATCCGTGCCTTGGGCACGCCAAGGCGTCTTGTCCTGGAAGCAAGGGGAATTGCCGAAAGGCAGACTGACCTGGACGAGGAAATTCTTGGTCCTAAAGTTCAGGCAGCATATGACAGTGATGGAAATCCCACCAGGGCATGCCAGGGTTTTGCCAGGAGCAAAGGTGTAGAAGTTGATGATCTGATACGTATTGATACCCCGAAGGGCGAGGTCGTGGGTTTAAGACGGCATTTGAAGGGCGCCGCTACCAAAGAGGTCATGGGTGAGGTAGTCAAAAAATCCTTGACCAAGATGAATTTTCCTAAGTCCATGCGCTGGGGCATGGGAGACTACCTGTTTGCAAGGCCGGTACATTGGATATTATCGTTGCTCGATGGCGAGGTTCTGGAGTTTGAGTTCGCCGGGATAAAGTCCGGCAGAACTTCGAAGGGGCACAGATTCGCATATCCGGAACCTTTCGAAGTGAAATCTGTGGATGATTACCTGGCCCAGCTAAGGGAACGAAAGGTCGTAATAGATCAACAAGAGCGTCTCCAAATTGTACGTGACGGGGCTCGTAGCCTTGCTGCGGAACGAAAGGGCGCCATAATTGCCGATGAGGGGCTGGAAGAAGAAAACGCTTATTTGACTGAATTCCCCATAACCTTGCTAGGCGAGTTTGATAAAGATTTTCTTCAGGTTCCGCGTTCGGTGTTGATCGCAGCCATGAGAAATCACCAGCGTTACTTTTCCATCGAGGACAATGAAGGAAACCTGCTCAATTATTTCGTGGCTGTTTCCAACACACCGGTCAAGGATCCAGATGTGGTCAGGCATGGAAACGAACGGGTACTGTCAGCCCGGCTTTCCGACGCTAGGTTTTTTTTCGAAGTAGATCAGAAGACAACACCCGTGGAGTTGGTGCCTGAACTCCAGGACATGCTATTCCAGGCAGATCTCGGATCCTACTATGAGAAAGCCATCAGGGTTGCCTCGTTGGCTGTGGAAATAGCTCATTTGACCGATACTGGAATTGACAATATTCCGCGTGTCATCGAAGCTCTGTCCGTCAAAATCGACGAGTTTTCTACCGAGAAGGAAAAGTTCAGTTGGAAGCTCGCGCGTGCTGCGTTGCTTGCAAAGACAGATTTACTTACGGAGATGGTGGGGGAATTTCCCGAACTCCAAGGTGAGATGGGTGGGGTGTATGCAAAGATTGCTGGTGAAGATCCCGTAATCGTATCAGCTATCAGGGAACAGTATCGCCCTAGGTTTTCCGGCGACGATCCGCCCAGTTGTGATGCTGGTGCCATACTTTCGTTGGCTGATCGAATGGACACTGTCGTGGGATGTTTCGGAGTCGGGTTGAGACCAACCGGCACGGCCGACCCATATGCCCTCAGGAGAGCATGCCTTGGAATCATTGCGATAATCTGGGATCGTGGCTATCACGTATCCCTTCGCTCCTTGTTGAGTTCGGCGGTAAAGGGCGTGTCTGCCAAGGTCTCAGATGCTTTGTTGAGAAAGGCACAGGCGAAAGCGAAAAAGGTCGCAGCCAGAAAGAAGAAGGAGCCTGTGTTGCCAACATCTGTGGATCCTTTCGAAGAGGATCTCGTAGACGAGGTGATGAAGTATGTTGAAGGAAGGCTTCGCAAGAAGCTTCAGGATTGCGCCCCATACGATGTCGTGGATGCGGTCATCGCAGCTGGTATGGATGATGTTCTGGACGTGAAGTTGAGGACCGATGCGCTAGCTTGGTTTGCCACTCAGCAGGCCTTTGGAGATTTGGCAATAGCCTTCAAGCGGGTGGTAAACATCATCAAAGATTTCGAGGGAGCAGAAGTTCTGCCAGAACTGTTCGAACAGGATGAAGAAAAGCAACTTCACTCTGTCTACAAAAGTGTTGCCCCGCAGTTCGATGGTTTGGTTGAGCAACACAGGTATAAAGACGCCATGGATCTTTTGGCCAAAGAGCTTCGTACTCCAGTGGATAATTTTTTCGAAGCGGTGCTGGTCAATGATCCCAAGGATATCCCAAGACAGACAAATCGAAAAGCGCTTCTTTCCGCTATTGCTTCGTTATTTACCGGTATAGCTGATTTCAGCAAATTGCAGACTAGAGATTGATTTGAACAGAGTTTTTACTCAGACATTGGAGGAATGATATGGCCAGCAAGAAATTCGTCTATTTTTTCGGCGATGGAAAAGCTGATGGCAAGGGGGACATGAAGAACCTCCTCGGAGGAAAGGGCGCAGGGCTTGCCGAAATGAGCAGGTTGGGCATTCCTGTTCCGCCTGGATTCACACTCACCACTGATGTTTGCACGGCATACTATGATAATAACAAGAATTATCCGAAGGGCCTGAAAGAGCAGGTCGATAAAAACCTCAAGCACGTGGAAAAGATCATGGGTGCCAGCTTTGGCGACCCGGTCAATCCTCTTCTCGTGTCAGTTCGCTCCGGGGCAAGGGTCAGCATGCCAGGTATGATGGACACGGTACTGAATCTTGGTCTCAACGACACCACTGTTTTGGGGCTCGCTGCCAAGACGGGTAATCGCAGGTTTGCTTACGATTCTTATCGTAGATTTGTACAGATGTACGGCGATGTGGTCCTTGGCATGAAGCCGGAGAGCAAGGATGAAGAAGATCCGTTTGAGGTCATCCTGGAAAAGAAAAAGCGGCAGGTGGGCGCAGAGTTCGACACGGACTTGGATACAGACGCATTGATCGACCTGGTGGACCAGTTCAAGAATGCCATTCACCAGCGTACCGGACATCAATTTCCAGAGGACCCACATGATCAACTTTGGGGCGCCATGGGAGCGGTTTTTGGTTCATGGGACAATGAGAGGGCTATAGCATATAGGGCCATGAACGGTATTCCTGGTGACTGGGGCACTGCGGTAAATGTCCAGACCATGGTGTTTGGAAACATGGGTGAGAACAGCGGAACTGGCGTCTTGTTCACCAGAAATCCTGCTACTGGTGAAAAAGCTCTTTACGGAGAGTTTTTGATGAACGCACAAGGCGAGGACGTGGTCGCTGGAATCAGGACTCCCCGGCCCATTTCCGAACTGCAGGTCACGGCACCTGAAGTTTACGATCAAATCGTTGATATCACGAACCTGGTGGAAAAACACTACCGAGACATGCAAGATATGGAGTTTACCATTCAGGATGGTAAGTTGTGGATGCTCCAGACCAGGGTGGGAAAGCGAACCGGGACAGCCGCAATCAAGATTGCCATCGATCTCGTGGATGAAGGACTCATCGATGAGGTGGAGGCCATCAGGAGGATCGAACCTGATTCTCTCAACCAGTTACTCCAACCTGTTTTCGACGAAAAAGACAAGGTGGCTGCTTTATCCCAAGGGCGGTTGTTGGCAAAGGGCCTCAACGCGGGACCAGGGGCCGCATCGGGCAAGGTCGTGTTCAATGCCGAAGATGCAGTGGACTGGGCGAAACGTGGTGAGAAGGTCATATTGGTGCGCATCGAGACATCTCCCGAGGACATTCGTGGTATGAACGCTGCCGAAGGTATTCTAACAGCCAGGGGAGGTTCCACGTCTCATGCCGCACTGGTGGCAAGGCAGATGGGTAAAGTCTGTGTTGCCGGTTGTGGAGATTTGGAGATCGATTACCGTGACAGAAAAATAAGCGTGGCAGGAAAGACTGTCTCCGAAGGAGACTGGATTTCCATCGACGGAACCACTGGCGAGGTAATGGCTGGAAAGACCAAGACCAAACCTTCCGAGGTACTCCAGGTGCTGTTGGAAAAGAGCCTGGCTCCAGGCGAATCCGCTGATTACCAAAGATTCGAAAAGCTCATGACATGGGCTGATTCTCACAGGCGGTTGAAGATTCGCACCAATGCCGACCAGCCTGACCAGGCATCCCAAGCGGTTGCGTTCGGTGCGGAGGGTATCGGGCTTTGTCGTACTGAACACATGTTTTTTGGTGAGGAAAAGATTGGACCCATGAGGGAGATGATTCTCTCTGAAGATACCGATGCCCGCAAAAGAGCACTGGAAAAATTACTTCCTCTTCAACGGGAAGACTTCAAGGGTATCTTTCTGGCCATGGAAGATCGACCTGTCACCATCAGGACCCTGGACCCTCCTCTGCACGAGTTTTTGCCTCACAAAGATGCAGAGATAGTTGAACTGGCAAGGGACATGAACGTATCTGTCGAATCACTCAAGACCAAGGTGGAATCCTTGCATGAGCTAAATCCCATGCTTGGACATCGTGGTTGTAGATTGGGAATTTCCTATCCTGAGATAACGGCCATGCAGGCCAGAGCCATAATGGAGGCTGCCTGCCTTGTGAAGAAACAGAAAGGCAAGGCACCTTTACCTGAAATCATGATCCCGTTCGTGGGTAACGTTGCGGAATTGGAAAACCAGGCAAAGGTGGTTCGACAGGTAGCTGAGGAAGTAAAAAAAGAACAAGGCGTGGACATGGATTACTTGGTGGGCACCATGGTGGAGTTACCAAGGGCTGCTCTTACCGCAGACGAGGTTGCCAAGGAGGCAGAGTTTTTCTCCTTCGGGACCAATGATTTGACTCAGACCACCATGGGCTTGAGCAGGGATGATGCAGGCAAGTTCCTTCCCCTGTACATCGAAAAGGGCTTTTACGACATGGATCCGTTCCAGAGCATAGATACGACCGGAGTGGGGCAGTTGGTTGCCATGGGCACTGAGCGTGGAAGAATGACGAGGCCTGATTTGAAGGTGGGAGTTTGTGGTGAACATGGTGGAGAGCCAAAATCCATTAGGTTCTTCCATGATACTGGATTGAACTATGTTTCGTGCTCTCCTTTCCGTGTGCCCATTGCAAGGTTGGCAGCAGCCCAGGCGGCAATCCTGGAGGCTGACAATGAAAAAGCTGCAAAAAAACAAGCCAAGGGGAAGAAAACACCCAAAAAAGTTGTTAAGAAAAAGCCAGCGAAAAAGAAGGTGGCTAAGAAGAAGCCCGCGAAGAAGGTAGCGAAGAAGAAGCCTGCAAAGAAGAAGGTGGCTAAGAAAAAGCCAGCGAAGAAGAAGGTAGCGAAGAAGAAGCCTGCGAAGAAGAAGGTGGCCAAGAAAAAGCCTGCGAAAAAGAAAGTGGCTAAGAAGAAGCCTGCGAAGAAGAAAGTGACTAAGAAAAAGCCTGCGAAGAAGAAAGTGACTAAGAAAAAGCCTGCGAAGAAGAAAGTGGCTAAGAAAAAGCCTGCGAAGAAGAAGGTGGCTAAGAAGAAGCCTGCGAAGAAGAAGGTAGCTAAGAAGCGCTCCAGGTAGGGAGCTGATGTTTTCGACTGTTGTCTGTTCCTCTAAGGCTGCACATGGCAGCCGGGGAGGCAAGTTGCTGAATCGAAAGTTGTTCATATCGTTTATTTGTGGCCTGCTGGGAATCTCCTTGCTGACTTTGAGTTCTTGCGAGGAAGGTCGATTTGGAAAGCCTCTTGTCAAGGATGGCTTTCAGTTTCCCACTGGCATTGCCGTACATCCTGCAGGGTTTGCTTTTGTGGCATCTGCGAATTTTGATGTTGCCTATGTCCAAGGCGCCATGAGGGTGATTGATCTCAACGCCTTGGCTGCGGACCTGGCCATTCCAGTGGAACAACGACAGGACTATCCTTATTACCGGGACACGATCCTTGAATCCAAGGGTATAGCCATGGGTAATTTTGCTGGTACCGTTGCTCTGTCTCCCGACGGAAGCCTGTTGGCCGTGACCATTCGAGAAAATGATGAGTTGTTGTTGTTCGATGTGAATGTTGAAGTGGTCGATGGTCATGCCGAATTGGGCTTGACTTGTTGGGATGGACTTGCAGGTAGTGAGGAGTTTCCTGAATGTGAAGGAGCAAGGCATCGAATACAGATGACGCAACATGATCCTTACGATATCCTTTTTACTGAGATCGAAAAGCCCAACGGTGATATTGACAGGACAGCTTGGATATCTTTCCTAAAGTCCGGCGATGTCATGGCCCTTGACGTACCGGTCGATAGGGACAAGGTTCCTCAGGTCTTGTATTCCCTCGAGACAGAGGTCTCAGGTGCGAGTGACTTGGCCCAATGCCCGGACACTGGATTCATCTATGTAACTAGTCGTTTTCCAGCAGCCCAGTCGAACCCTGTGAGCTTTTTCGACCCCTCGCTCGGCTCTGATGCAGAGATGAAATCTGTCGATTTGTTTGACGATTTTTTAGGAAACGAGACTCGTTCCATAGCTTTTTCTTCAGATGGAAAGACCGCTGGATTGGTTGTTAGAAATCCCGACATGTTGGTGACCATGGACACAAGTCTCGATTATACCGGCGAACCAAAGAATACTTTTTTAGGTACGATTGGGTTGGGGCCAAATCCTTCGAGGGTACGAGCCCTCGGTGATTTGTTCTTTATTACCGGAGCCAAGGATGACGCCATTGACCTGGTTGACGGTGCAACCAGGAGGTTGGTAGGGGTCCGGGAAGATGTTTGCCGTGGGCCGTTTGAAGTAGCCTTCTGGGACCGTGGCGATCTAAAATGGGCGTTGGTCTCATGCTTTGAAGACGATACCATTGCGGTGATGGACGTGGATTCAAAGTCACCTACTTACCTTGACGTGATAGCCAGGGTTGGTAAACCACGGGAAGGAGATTAGGTGCCATGTTCCATCGTGTGGTATTAGCTGCGTCGGTGTTGGCTGTATTGTCGGCAGCTTGTGAAGACATAAAACCAGCCATGAGTGGCAGGCTCAAAGGGCCTGCCGGCATCGCATTGTTCAAAGGGTGTGCACAGAATAATCCAGGATGTGATTCTGGTGCGGATGGACATCACCTGTTGGTGGTGAGTAACTCCATGGATGATGACCTTAGTATTTTCGATCTGGAGAATCGCGCTTTTTTCGATGCTTATAATCCGTTGTTCCCATTGAAAATACCCGTTGGACATCATCCCAGGAACTTGTGTATAGACCCTTACGGTCGCTGGGCATTCGTTGTGAACCAGTTAGGCCACGATGTGTCCCTGGTGGACCTCGATTCCAAGAGAATGGTGGAAGTGGATACCGATGCTAACCAGGAGACTACTGCATCTTCTCTCGCTTGCCCTGAAAATCCCAATCAGGAAACAGACCCTGTCAATGATCGATGTTTGGCTGGTATCAGCCGTGCAACTTTGGGTGACGCCAAAGACCCCCTTGCCGAGTACGTGGTTGTCCCCAAGGGCAATCCCGATTCCGAGGACGGACAAGTATGGCCCATGGATGTTCCATTACCAGTGTGGGTATCCATTCCAACGTCTGGTCAGGTCGCTCTGCTGCATTTCCAGTATCCCATGGCCAATGCACCCCAGACCCTAAGGTTCATCAGGACCGTTGATCTTGGTGGTATGCCTTCAGGTATGGCAATAACATCTGATGGAAAAACCTTGTTCGTAGCTGACGAGGACTCGGATTCCATTTCAGTGATAAACCTTGGAACACTGGATGTTGAAAGGGTCATGGTAGGAGGGCCTTCCAGGAGGGTTTTCCTTTCACCTGACGAGTCCGTGCTTTACGTGGTAAGGTTGGATGACAATCGAATCGCACTTGTGGACACAACATCCCTCGAAAGGCTCCAGGCGTACAGGGGCGAGTTCGACACGGAAGCAGATCCAGACGCTGACGAAATGGATATTGTTCTTCCCGGCATTCCAAGGGACATTACTTTTGCAAAAGGGCATGGATTGAAAGTGCTGGGCAAGGATTCTACGATGCAGTATTACCCTGTGGATGAAGAGGGTTCTGCGTTGGATGATCCTACCCAATTGTTTGCATATGTCTCAGATCTCAACGGTAATATTTACATTTTAGATGCCGTGCGTCATGGAAACATCGACATGACACCCATACTCGGTCCGTCCATCGGTAATCCCGGATACGTTGTGGATGGAAAAGTCCAGAATGAAGAAGACCTCTTAGCCTGTGTGGATTCATCCAGCGAAAAGTATGGGGCAAATTGCCCGTATCCAGTGATAGCGAATTTCGATCGGATCTACAATGTCGAATCGGAAATCACGGGCGAGATTGAGCAGGATCCTACGATTTATCATGGTATCCACGTATCACCAGGTATTACACGTTCGGAGGGATGGATCTTGACATTTGAGGGAGTATTGCCTGGAACAGGCGTCTCTGATACAGGCAGATTCTATGGGTGGAGATTGGTCGATGACAGGCAGAACCTGAGTTTCATCGAGTCGGATGTTCATGCTGATACGGACCCTGGTGACGGCGTCGCAGATGGAGATATCCTGGAAATATTGACTCCACCGGCAAAAATGGACGGTGATGATAAGTTTGACCCTGCGTGTATTCCGGATGGAGCCACTGACGTCCGTACGGAATTCAACATTACCGGCGTAGACGAATCAACCTTGATTATCCAGACGGTGGACGGCATGGATTTAGGTTTGTGTTGGCCAACCGCCATACAGTACAAGGTTAGGGCTCGCAACGCTTGGACCGTGCTGGGAGTCCGCTCTGGACCGCAACCAAGGCTGCACATGGTTCCTTGGCAGGATTCATCAGTAGAGCCTCCTGCATACGACAATGGATATATCGCCCTGACGATTTTCGAACCAGGAATCGATCTGGATGGAAATCCCATAAAAGTAAAGAGAGACTCAGCCTGGGGTTTTACGACCGAGGACGGTTTTTCCAACGCCCAGTTCACACCTTCCATCAGGGCTGGGATGGCTGGTCCAATGGTATCGGTGGATCTCGATGATGGTGCGGACCAGCAAGACAGGGATAGTGACGATCCCGTTACTGGACCGGCTGATGACAGAATCTATCTCATTTTCGAAGGGTCTAATGCGTTGATGGAGTTTTTTCCAGGTAATTTGGATTCCAGGAGTTATTTGCTTTATCAGTAGCTGGCCCGGCCGTCATGGAATGGGCTTTAGATATCTATCAGCAATGGTACAAATGAGATATTAAAAGTTATTTAAACTGGGCTACAGCCAGAGTTGTAGGCTGGGTCTCATGCCTCGATTTCGTGTTCCAAAGGTATTATGAAGAAACTATAAACGTTGGTGACCGGAGAATTGTATTTGACTGTCCTGCATATAATGTATATACTTAGGCTACACGCAGGGAGGTGAATATATGCTTGCAAGAATACAAAAATGGGGTAATAGCCAGGGACTTCGACTTACAAAAAAATTACTTGAGGATGCACAACTTGATGTCGGTGATGAAGTTGATGTCAGCGTCAAAAGTGGTGTTATGATTGTCAAACCAGCCAAAAGGATCCGAGGCCGATACAACCTTAAAGACTTAGTTGCATGTATTCCTCAAAACTACAAAGCTGATGAAATCGACTGGGGAGAACCGCTAGGCAAGGAGATTTGGTAGATGGCTGCATATATCCCCAGGCAAGGGGACATCATCGCAGTTACATTTGATCCACAATCAGGACACGAGCAGAAAGGCCGTCGCCCAGCATTTGTTGTCAGCAAAGATCTATTCAATCGAAGCACCGGGATGGCCATTGTCTGCCCTGTTACAAACACAAAACGAGATTATCCATTTCATGTACCAATTCCAAAAAGTAGCAAACTATCTGGCTTCATAATGGTCGAGCAAGTAAAATCAGTTGATTTTCGTTCTCGTAGTGCAAAATGTATCGAACGCGGAAATGATGAATTGTTATCAGAAGTGCTTTCTATCTTAGACGCCTGTATCTATTGAACGGCCAACATGTCGGTTCATCAGTCCGGTTTTTTGCTGCGCCCCAAACCAAGAGCGCAATTTGCCGCCTGTGTGCTTGATTTCATGACCAACCGCAAAAAATGCGCCATGAATTGACACAGTTTTTGACGAGCGGTTCTTCCACATATTACTCCCAGGCTTTTCTGGCGTGTTCCTCCCATGTAGCAGGAACCGCATCCATTGCGTTTACTTGCTGAATGCGGAAGCATCGATATCAGCCGCAGCAGCCATAGGGACGATGGCGAATCCATTGGATTCGTTTTCTGGCTGTTCGGTAGCAGCAGGGTTGGCGTTTGTATCCTCATTATCCTCTCGAGGTTATTTCCGGTTTGTTGGCCGCACATCTCTGCCTGTATGCGGGTGATTGCCGCAATACTGGGGTTACTTACCAGATGGAGAGGAAAAGCGTCGAAAAGGCGGAAAAACATTTGAAAAAGACCTGATAATGTTACATATTTAAGAAGAATACGATTATTATTCATAAAATTGCAACAGGAGAGTCATGAAAACAGTTAAGGAACAGATTTTGGATGTCGCCCGAAAACATTCTGTATTCCGCGCCGGAGATATTCCAAATGCCGAAAAGCCACGGACAGAGCTGTGCCGCATGGTCGCTCAGGGCGATCTTGTCCGTGTCGGACGAGGTCTTTATTCACTTCCAGACGCAGAAATCGGTGAAAACCACTCTTTAGTTGAAGCAGTGAAGCAGTATCACGGCGGAGTTGTATGTCTCATTTCTGCTCTCTATTTTCATCGAATTGGAACTCAGCTGCCTTATGAAACATGGCTTATGCGACAAGATCGAAACGTGGCACCAAGTAAAGGTCTCCCGGTTCGCTTTGTCTATAGC
>CAYSLH010000141.1:0-12281 GCA_964431605.1 uncultured Myxococcales bacterium | reverse complement strand
CAAACTGAAATTCAAAAGCGTTTATTTTTGATAAATGACGACCATGAGCAGTCGGAAAAAGCGCAATGGGGTGAAAAAGATGAAAATTTACCTCCGTCCCTCTCTGAGGGCTTGACCCAGGAGTCAACGCGGAGTAGATCCTATCGACAGATAAACAACCAATCTCTGGAGCATGACATGAACGAAATGCAGTTCGGGGGCCAGCGCAAGCACAGCAGGGTTACGGTGAATAAGGAATTTCGCTCTGTGGAGCAATTCATCAAAGAGTACGTGCAAAACATCTCTGAAGCCGGCGCATTCATCAAATCGGATGATCCCCTTCCCGTTGGCACCATTGTAAACCTACGCTTTACGCTAATAATGGACGAGCTAGAGACCATCGAAGGCGAAGGCAAAGTCGTCCGTGTGGTAAAACCAGGAGGCGATCAGACCCCGGGAATGGGCGTGGTTTTTACCCAGTTGACAAAATTTTCCCAGCGACTTCTAAAAACCATGTTGGTAAGACACTAGTCCAAGATCGAAGCATCATCCCTTTGAAAGGTCAATACTGTGCTTAAATCAGAAAAAAACCCTCTGCACGCCATATTTGGCGCAAAATCAGTTGCATTCGTGGGCGCGTCGAACAACCCGACCACCATGGGAACTACCCAGATGCTCCTGACCCTCAATGGTGGATTCAAGGGCCCGGTCATTCCTGTTCATCCAAGGGAAAAAATCGTCCTTGGCCAAAAGGCATATCCGCACTTGAGCGACATACCACAAGACGTGGACCTTGCCGTACTAATAGTTCCGACACGTGCAGCCCTCGACGTGGTAAAAGACGCTATAAAAAAAGGCATAAAACACCTGGTGATAACCACCGCAGGCTTCAGGGAGACAGGAAAACAAGGACAGGCTCTCGAGCAGGAACTAAGACGCATTACATCCGAAGCAGGTATAAGATTTGTGGGTCCTAACTGCATCGGGGTCCTGAATACCAACACGGGATTGAATACTACGTTCGCTCCATACACCCATGCTCCAGGCCACCTAGGGCTTGCTTCCCAAAGTGGAACATATATCACTCAGACCCTGGATCTGCTCAAGAGGTGGGGGATCGGACTCTCCAAGGGAATCAGCATCGGCAATGCCACGGACATAGACTTAGCGGACGCTCTGGACTATTTTGCGCAGGATCCAGAGACAAAGGCGGTTGGTCTGTACATAGAGGGCATAGACGACGGAAGAAGATTTCTTCAGGCTGCAAAAAGATGTACCGCAATAAAGCCAGTGGTTGCCCTTTACGCCGGCGGCTCGGAAGCCGGCGCCCGTGCCGGCGCCTCACACACCGGAGCCATGGCAGGTCCTGATCGACTTTACGATGGCATGTTCAAGCAAGCAGGTATAATAAGAGCCTCGACCTTGGCCGACCTGTATCAGTGGGGTTGGGCCCTTGCAACCCAACCCATTCCCAAAGGACGAAACATCGCTATTCTTACCCACTCGGGAGGCCCTGCTACATCCATGGCTGACGCCACGAGCAGGGCCGGTCTGAACCTGCCACGGTTCGAAGGGAAATTACTCGAAAGCATCCGCAAACTGATACCAAGCACCGGCTCAGCTTCAAATCCCATAGATTTGACCTTTTCCATGGACCCTAAGCTACTGGCTGAAACCCTACCCGAACTCCTACTCAGCTCAGACGAAGTGGACGGATTGTTGCTACACGGCATACAGGGATCGAGCTTCTTCGAAGATTTGAAAAACGTGGCAGGTGACCTCCTGCACTTGGAACTGGACCAGGTAAAATCCCTCACCGAACACGTGGTTCAGCCCTTGTTGAGCATGTCCCGGAGATTCGACAAACCAATCCTCACCAGTTCGTTCTTCGATCGACGAGACAACCTGGTCCGATTGCTGCAGGACAATTCGGTACCAGTCTACGACATGCCGGAGCGTTCCGTGGCAGCCATGGCAGCCTTGGTTCAATACTCCCGGATAAAACAACACCATGTCACCTGAATCCCTATTCGAAAACACGATAGCTTCCCTGGTTCTTGGTCAGCAGCCGTTGGCAAAGATAATGGCCATCAGTGAGCATTCTGCGTTGCTTTACCTGAAAGACAGAAGCTATGCGGTTATCTATCGGTACTTGCCTGGTTCGGACGAACAAATGGGCGACCACATGCTAAAGGTTGCGTCCAGTGTCAAGTCGGGTGTTCTGTACATGGTTTTGGTAGGTGGCTCGGAAAGACAAAAGGAGCTACTTGCGACAACACAAGTCGGTTGGGGAATGGGCCGAATGGTCAGGGTCGTTCACATCGGGGATGATGGGAAAATATGGTTTGGAAAAAGAATGACGGATGGACATCCTTTGGTTCGCGCCATAGAAAATCGTCCTAAAGGTCGCACCGAAGGGCTATACGAGCAGTTCAATGAACTCGTGGACCCAAATGCCGATGGAAGCCAGGAAATGGCAGCTTTCATTCAGCAACTCAAGCAGGTAAAGCCCATGGTAACCTGGGCCTTGGTGGGCATCTGTGTGTTTATTTTCGGCCTCGCCTCATTATGGGGAGGTGCAGAGTATGTCCCATCCATGATTCGCATGGGAGCCAACCTGCCTATGCTGACCAGGGCCGGACAATTCGAAAGGTTAGCCTCTTCCGTATTCCTTCACGCGGGACTTACGCACCTGGGAATGAATATGCTGGGGCTTTGGGTGCTGGGTGCTTTTCTGGAACGTATATTGGGTTCCTGGCGCATATTGTTGCTGTTTTGCGTATCCGGACTGGCTGGTTCTGCATCCAGCGCCTGGCTTGGCAGTGCGCAACTCAGCGTGGGCGCATCCGGAGCAATATGGGGATTGCTGGCATCCAGCGCCGTGTTGGCTTTTGTTCCATCGGCACCCATACCTTCGCCCATGGTGGATAGGTTGAAGCGAAGCGCCATGATGATCCTGGCCATCAACCTTATGATTTCGTTCCTTCCACGAATAGACATCTGGGCTCATATGGGAGGTGGAGTGGCTGGAGCCGCCATTACGATCCTTCCTGGATTTCTACCTCGGGCAGACCACGGCAAAATAGGCAAAATGCCAAACCCGGTGTGGTTGGTGATTGTCTCGATGTTCTTTGGGGTCTTGCTGCTGGGTGGTGCGGCAACGGCATTGTTAGAAGGTAAGGCATGGCAACTGGTACAGGAACCATCCTATCAAGTGGTATCCATGGAAAAGGGCCGGCTGAGCTTGGAGATCCCAACCCTCATAGCCCAACGTAGACAAGATCGACGAGACCACGATTCCATGGAATCGGCATTTGGAGACCTGGGCACAGATCCGCTGATGGTAGACGTGTCCATCAAGTTGGGTTATGAAAAATCGGATTCAGCAAACCCGCATTTAGAGCAGCTAAAGTCTGCCAGACAAGCACAAAAGGTTGAAGGTGCGAAGCGACAAGGCACGGTCACAATCAAGGACATGGGGTCGGTACCCACCGTGGTCGAGCTATTTGTCTATCCCAGCAAGGTGCGGCATTGGCGTTACAGCCAGCTGCGTGCAGGCATGATTGTCACTGTGACCATAATCAATTGGCCCACCGGCCCCTCCCAGTGGAACCAGTGCAACGAAAGAATAGTAGCAAGCATCGAGACTAAGGATAATATATAGACGATCCCATTTTCATTACAGGTACTTCCCAATAAAGGTGCCAACCATTTGCTACCTGTGGAGCTGATTAGTTACGAAAAGTTTTAGGTTGTAGGTAAATCTCATACAGAGTATATTACTTGTCAATTGTCTTCCATGCTAAAGGCATGGGTCATGTAAACTCGGTTTGGGAGAAGGACCATGGTAGACCACAAGGATCTCGACTCCCTCAGCTTGGATGATTTGGAATACACCGTACTGGTGGACCATCCTTCCAGAATCCTCGTTGTGGATGATGAAGATGTCATAAGAATGGTATTCGATGCGCTGCTTTCCAATACTTCTTATGATGTTGGCTATGCTGAATCTGCAGAGCAGGCACTTGAAAAACTCCAACAGGATGAATACAGCCTGCTCATTGTGGACAAAAACCTTCCAGGTCAATCAGGACTGGAACTCGTAAGGAGAGTTAGAAAGGAAAAACCGGACTCGGCGTTCATTATGATTACCGGTTATGCATCGTATGATTCGGCGGTGGAGGCCCTTCGTCTGGGCGCGTTCGATTACCTTGAGAAGCCTTTTTCGGATCTCATGCTGGTCAAGGAAAAGATATCTCAGGCCCTGGAGAGACAGAGGTTGCTACGGGAAAACTATGTCCTGGCAGATCACCTTCGCTCTGCTCACAAGGATCTTCGCTCAAAGGCAGCAGCCATCGAACTTACAAACAGTTTGAATCGTCTGGATGCCGTTAGAAAGCTTCAAGACCTCAGAGACAGGGTAAACAGGGCTTATACCTCACTGCATTCTGCTTACCGAAAATTTCAAGCTCTTTCAGATAACCGGATCATACCTGAGCAACCGGCAAAGGAAATCGGAGATCTCCTGGAAGAATCATGGGCCGAACTCTCTACCGCCATGATCGATCAGGACGATCACACGACTCACTAAGGCAACGGTCTAAGACGATTTTGCTCCAATACATACCTCCTACCACATTCACCACAGATCCAGTTTTTCTCGCCATGCAAAAGAACCGCACCACATTCGCAAACCCACCCTGTCTGTTCAGCCGGTACTCCAGACACCAAAGCGTGGGCTTTTACGTCCTTTGTGACTACAGCACCGGCGGCCACCAGACACCAGGAGCCAAGTTCGATGCCACATATTACTGTGGCGTTTGCGCCGATGGATGCCCCATGCCTGACAAGGGTGATCTTTCGATCTTTCGGATTGTTCCGGCTTCTTCCGGCACGAGGTGTCAGGACGTTCGTAAAAGTGGCTCCAGGCCCAACAAAGACTCCATCTTCAATGGTGACGCCCGTAAACAAGGACACGTGATTTTGGATATGACACCCGTCGCCCACACTGACTCCTTGACCAACGAACACGCAATGCCCCAACACGCAGTCTCTTCCAATCCGGACCTCTGGCATGAGATGACAAAAATGCCAGATCTTGCTGCCTTCACCAATGGAACAATGTGTATCAATGACAGAGGACGGATGTATGAAAACATTATCCACTTTTGATGTATCCATGATTATTCACAGAGATTTAGAAAGAATGGCAAGAAGCGATCCGGAAAAACGCTTGGTCAACCTTACTCCGGGATTGGAACCGGTGCTTTTCCTGACCCGGTCGATCAGAACGAGCCGCTTTTTCACAGAAGCACCTTTGCAGCCTGGTTCGAAACAGCCCACTCTTTTCAACACTGAGGCCAATCCTCCAGGATCATAACCTGCACATGCACAATACGTCGCGCCAAAAGCATCCGCTTCCATCTCCTCTTCTGGCGTAACACCACTCATGAACACTCCACGGGCTTTTTTGACAAAGTCTTGCATCGAATCGGATTTTTTTCCTGAACCAGGCATCTCGTTATCCAGCCTGGATAATTGCAATGCTCGGTGAGCTAACGCCACGTGGGCAACCAAGTGAGCCAGTACCCCTGCCAATTCTGCCTCGTCTTTCAGTTCTTGCAGCAAAGCAAAAGACACGAACACGAATCCACCAGGTAGGCTGAATGCGGTTTTTTTGCCTCCCTTGAACACCACGAATCTCCAGGGCAGGTCGTAACGAGTGGATGCTGCTGCGACCAATGCCCCGACTTTGTTTACATATGAGTCAATGGCCGGATCAGTGATCAATTCGAAATCGGACAGGATTGAAACAGCTAAGCGCATCCCAAACGACCTCTCTAGTTCGTCTTGTTGGGGATCCCCTTCAATGGGTATGGCCATCTCATCCAACCAGCCAGGGAGTTTTTCACAAATTTCATTGGCCTTCAGCTTGCTGGCAAAACCTTCGAATTCAGCTGGAGCAAACGGAACTCGTTCCAAAAAATCTTTCATGAGCAAAGCCACACCGCCGCCCGTAGTTGTACCAGCGTTCAAGCCTCGGGAGGCCATTGTCGGTACGGCAAGTGACACTCCGGACAGTTTTCGCTCTTTGAGCAAAGCAGCATAGCCACGAGGTTTTGGTGGAGCAGAAAAAACACGCGTGCTGACCCATCCCTCGACTCCCTTTGGAGTTCTGACCTTAATCCATTTTGGTCCTTCTTTTATGATGACGAGGCTGGTTCCTTTTTCCAGGCGTTTCAGCACTGGATGGAAAACAGCAGGTCCGGTGCGAAGCTTCACTGGCCGCAAAGCGTTTTTGTTGTCGCCCACCTTGGCAAAACCAGTCGAACAATGGCATATCGAGAAGAAAGCCAGGACCATCAGAAGAAGATTTTTCACCTTGAAGCTCCTCTCACATTCATTATACGGAAAAAATTCCGCTAATACGGTTCTGCGGTATTTCTCACTGATTTGTCATGTTTACCATACGAGACGAGTCTGCAAAACCCATGGTTTACTTGCTGGTCAAGGTAAATACCCCATCCCAGCCCTGACTTGGTGGTAATTCGATGAATTTTTTACAACGATCAGCATAGGTCATGGACGGTCCATCCGCCGGCCACCTGTCCAATAATTGTTCGAAGATATTGAGCGCACCCGACCAGTTCCTGTGCCTGTATTGCTCCAGACCCTTTTCAAATAACTCCAACTTATCAATAATATCTTGTGGGATTCGATCCCTTGGACCGATGAGTTCAAAGATCCATACCGGTTCCTGCTTGCCCTTGACCCGGATTAGGTCCACTCGCCTCAATACCATTGACCGTCCCGCCTGTTCAGCGGTCGTTGGTCCCACCAGGGACTTGGTCCCGAACTGTTTGCATGCTCCCTCCAATCGTGAAGCCAGATTTACAGCATCACCCATCACAGTGTAGTTCATTCTCTGCAAGGAACCCATGTTGCCAACTATCATCTCTCCGGTGTTCAGGCCGATACGAATGCTCAAAGCGCCAAGACCTTCACGTCGAAAGTCATCACTCAATCTTGCTATTTTTCCATGGCACTCCACAGCTGCCAGGCATGCAGCTTCGGCGTGCTCGGGCATATCCACTGGGGCACCGAACACAGCCATGACCGCATCGCCTATGTACTTGTCCACAAAACCACCACAGTTGATGATTGCATCGGTCATTTCGCTCAGGAACCGATTCATCAGTTCCACGAGCTTTTCCGGGTCCATTCCCTCGGCAAGACTGGTAAATCCCGCTATGTCGGAAAAAAACACAGTGCACACCCGACGCTCTCCTCCCAGCTTCACCATGTCCGGTTGCTCGAGCAGTCCGTGAATCACCCTGGGATCGAGATAATGCTGAAACAATCGTCGTATCTTCTTCCTGCCACGGCGCTCTAGCGCAAGGTTGAAGAACGTTACGGCCAGGAAACTCACCAGCACGGAACTCTGGATGGTCACGGGATCCAGGATTATTCCCTCATATGAAAAAACCAATCCACACAACAGAGCCAAGGACACTCCAGCTACGGCCACTACGAGTATGTTCCAAGGTACCTTTCCCACAAAACGCCCTGTTGTAGCGATAAGCAGGGATACAAATAATGCCAGCGTCCACATGATCCATCTGGGGGCTTTTTTGAGAAAATCACCATGTAGCAGGTTGTCCAGGACAGCGGCATGGATCTCCATTCCGGGGAAATTGCCGTCGGTGGAAAAAGCAGTAGCCTTCTGATCGAAAAGAGCCGTTGAAGTAGAGCCAATGATAACCCACTTGTCACGAAATACGGAAGGATCCAGGTCTGGTTTGTTGCCCATCTGCATCTGCACTTGGGAGCGAAGAAGGTTTGCTATGGGAAAATATTTATAGGTGATTCCCGTACCGTTCTTTCCAGGCCCACCCGGACCATGAAAATTGATCCAGGCAAGACCATCACTCGTGACCTTGTTTTTTATCCTTGGAGGCAAATCCGGGCATTTATTGCCAGCCTCATGACCAAGGTCAGGCCGTGAAAAAAATGCGGCCAAGCTAAGACATGGCACCACTCCTTTGCCCGGTCCCATCCTTGCCAGCAGGCGTACTCTTCTTACGATTCCATCACTGTCCACCACGGCATTTACAAACCCGAATCTGGCTGATGAATCCACCAATGGTTGGGCCAGGGGGGCGACCTGAAAAAACTTCGTCAGAGCAACATTTTCGAACCCATCACACTGGATTTTTTTTGTCAGCTTGCCTGACAACGAATCTGCAGGGGTTGAATCGGTTTTTCTCAGGCTGACTCCGAGCACCACATCGTTGGCCTTGGAGATGGCTTGAGCAAACATACTATCCGACTCGCTTCCGGAGAGTTCATCCCGGTCCAGATCAGGTCCGATAAAGAGCATATCGAAGATAATGCCCCTGGGATTGCCTCTACGGATGAATCGAACCAACTCGCCATATAATCCCCGCGGCCAGGGATATTGCATGTGAAGGGTCCTGGCAACGTAATCCAGGCTTCCCTGATCGAGCGCCACCATTACAATGTCGCCGTCGGCCGCATTGGGGTTGGCAACAAGGCGAAGCATGGAATCAGAGGCCATTCTCTCAGCTACATCGAAACCGCCCAAATAGCTGATTACAAAAACCAAGGCCCCTGACATCAGGCCGATTGCGAATCCCTGCCTGATGCGTGTCATCATCGAAAGCCTATGAGCCTTGGCCAATATCAGACTCCTCGGTGCTTATTTCTATTGTATGTCCAGAACAAATACCCGGTCCACATCCAGAGGATCATGGGATTCAGGCTCGGGAAGACCGCAAGAACACTGGTATTCTCCATCGGAATTGACGACCCTGGCAAAAAAAGCAAGATGCATTACTGCCAAAGGGATCCTTGCACCGAGAAGGCTTTCCCAGGGAATCGCAACCTCCATCATCCCTTCGCCAGGTGCGCCGCTCCAGGTCTTGATTGTAACAGGAAGCCACTTGAAATTAGCTCTGTCGGAAATATCTCTGAGCCCGGAAATGTTTCTTACAGTAGGGCTGTCTTGTGATTCGTCCACCTGTGCCATGCCAACGGTTCCAAGGGCAAACTCAGCTCCAAAACCAGGATTTTTCACCATAAACCGGCTGGAAATGGCCGAGTCCAATCCCCCCACTCCTTCATACCCGGTGTCGTCGGTCAGTTCGTCTCCATTCCTTACACCACTTCCATTTCCATAGTCCATGTCCAGGTATATGACTAAGGCGTTGGACGTGTCGGTATCCACCCAGGCCCGGGCTGCTAAGTAAAGATAATTATCGTCAAATGATGCATACATGGAGCTGACCTGGTTCGGCCCCCAATCTCCGGGGTTTTGGGAGCGCGCCATGAGGTATGATTCGGGCCAGTCATCTCCTATCGTTCCATCCACCAACGGGGTGTGGCGTCTTACGAATGCGAAAGCACCAGGCAATGTCAGCTGGAACAGATCTGGCGTATCCTGTACCAAGGTCAAAGGGACGAGGCCTGGTTTATGGGCAGGGGAGGTAAAACGGATCTCCTGATCGTTTATAAACTGCGATTCTATACTTTGCGCATCGAGACTGAGTTCTGCCTGGTTACTCAGGCCCTGTCCAAACAACGAAACCGGTTGACCACCATCTATGGTCGAAAAAGCAGGTTCGATGCGCGACAACAACAATCTCTGCTCTGAAGGCACAACCTGCAAATACCCGGTATGGTCCGTCTGGAATCCATCCAGTGTTCCAGGCCAAAGGTCAACGTATACCCAAGGCGAATCCTGCATTCGGAAACGATAAGCATAGGCATAGACTCCAGGATCCACAGGAGGCAACCATGCGCGATATTCGTCCGCCGGGCCACAAGAGTCGCATTCTCCTTGACACGATGCATCCACCCAGGTCCACGCGTTTGGATCAACTATGGGGTCGCTCCCTTGCGGCCCCCAGCCCAACTGGGCTACTACGTCCTGATGACATCCTGGGTATTGAGTGATGCCATCTATAAAGACCCTTGCCAATAATGGGGCAACCCCCTCCTGGTCCTGGCGGACCACGATCCAGCCAGGCTTTTCCAAGTATGCCATTATTCCATGGTCTACAGGGTCATCGGTATACTCGAATGCGTTATCCAGGCAGTCGCTCGTTCCATCCGGATTGACAACACACACCGAGACCATGCCGGCAGGATGAGCCGGGCTTGTGCATGTTATCCTGCGAGGGTCCAAGACATGGACGGACGATGCATCCATACCACCTATGGTTACGCTCGCTCCATCTGAAAAACGGACCCCGTAAATGACAATTTCCTCGCCACCGGATGTCTTTCCCTGCTGTTTGCTGACCAACCTTACCTCTGGATCGAGCCTGTCGTAATAAGTAAAGCCATCTAGCAGCAACCCGAATTCACCATCGGAATCTACGACCTTGACATCCACCTGCCCGGCGGAAGAAGACCCTGTGGAAAAAGGAGGTACCACGCAATTTATCAATCGTGAATCGACCACGGAGACATCCTTGGCAGGCTTGGATCCGAACATGACCTGGGTGTCGGGAGAAAAACCTTCGCCATAGATGCTGACCTTGATGCCACCGCTTGCAGGGCCCATGGATGGGACCACCGAGGTGACAGGTATGCCACCTTGATCATCACAGACGGCTATGAAAGATTGGAATTGGCCGGTCCGTGCATCGGGCTTGACGAAAATTGCAGACTCTTCGAAACTTCCATCGCAGTTGACCCAAGCTTTGACACCAGGGGGCGGCAACTGCCCAGTCACATAAGGAACTGAGTCAATATAGAAATTGAAATTTACTCTCTGCCCGGCGCTTAGCAAACCATCATGCGGCCCCAGGTTCAGCGACTGTATGAAAGTGTACACACCATCATCTGCCACCTGGTCTCCATGTATTTCCATGTTGCCGTCGTCGAACACTTGCTTCAGTGCCCATGAAATCATGGAACCACCTACTTCTATGCGTCCGGTAAACGGATCGAAAGGCCAAGCCGTTGGATTGAGTTGGCTCGTGTCAAGCGTCAACATCAAGTCATAGGAACCAAAGGCCGGGATAAAAAAACCATCTGCGTCGATTCGCTCGGTAGACCCTGCAGGAACCACAAAACTTCCCACCTGTCCCGACCAGATCCATCTTCCTTCGGAGTTCACCAGTCCATACTGATAGACCATGTCCCTTTTGTCGTCGGCCAGAAGGTATATCTCGGTGCTGAAAATGTGGTCTGAGGCAGTGGCTCCGGGCATTTCATGACCGCCTCCTGATATGGGACCATCGTCATATAACACTGGATAAGAAGCGACCTCCGGAGCCCAGTTCGGATCGAAGGTGGCTATGTTGGTCTCGGGATCATATATAAACGATCCCATCCAGACCAACTCACTCGCGGTGTAGGTTCGATTTGCCGTGTCATCGACGAAAAAGGTCACAGAGGCATATCCTGCAGGTTTGTGCCAGGTGGCCTTGTTGTCGTCTGCGGTATCAGCTCCATCACTGGACATGCCATCGAGTCCGGCGTCTTGAGTGATGTTTCCAACGGAACAAGATACCATCAAAATCAATGGCACCAAGCCAAGTGCCGCTATGAAGACCGTACGATGTATGCTCTTGTGCAGACACATCATGTCCAATACTAACACGAGACAGCCAATGGATCACCCCAATTGAACACTCCTTGTTCAAGCCATAATAGAGCGTGAGGCCAGCTCTTCCTGTGATTCATTATGATTGGAATATGGAATCGATGTGCTATGGTTGGTATCAAGTCTAGTCATAAATAGTTTTTGAAACAGGATTTTTCGAAGGGAATGCGACCATGCCTCAAAAGCCCATGAATGAACCCTCAAAGGCTGAAAACCTTCTGAGAATAGCGAAGGTAATGCCATCGATTACGTTCTTAGGCTCCACTCTCGTTTTGCTCAACTCAGCCCAGACCGCAAGCTTGGCTGTAAAGCCCATATCTCCTGGAGCGTTTAGAAAGTTCAATCGCTGGGTGGCAAACACGTGGTGGGGATGGTGTGTTGACGTGGCAAAGATAAACCACGGCACGAACATTGTCCTTACGGGTGATACCATTCCTGAAAAAGAAAACGCCATCGTTGTATCCAATCACCAGCAGATGACCGATATCACTTACATGATGTTTTTAGCCAGGGAAAAAGGACGATTGGGAGACATGAAGTGGTTTGCCAAAGATCCCATCAAGTATGTTCCGTTCATGGGATGGGCCATGGTCCTCATAGATTCGGTGTTTGTAAAACGCGACTGGTCCAGGGACAAGGAATCGATCAAGGAAACCTTCTCCAGATA
>CAYSLH010000140.1:0-12369 GCA_964431605.1 uncultured Myxococcales bacterium | reverse complement strand
GGCAATCTCTGTGGGTCATCGACAACGACCAGGACTTGCAAAACTATTTGACCAGTTAAGCCTGGATATTGGAGAATGGCTTGTGCTGCTTCGCAAAGAAAAAGTGGATCCGCGTTTCATGAAGGGTCTGTGGGTCAGGGTTGAGCCCACCGAGGAGTCTTAGTACATAGCCATCGGTAATTATTTAAGGAACAACCCTACGTATTCTATAGTTTCCATAGTCCACCACGTACAAGGAACCATCCTTTGCCACCGACACGGTCCAAGGCTCATTGAACAGTGCTTCGTCCAATGAACCGTCGTAGTATCCCTGTTGTCTGCCCTTGCCTGCCACGGTGGATACCTTACCGTCCTTTATCATACGAATACAGTGGTTTGCTGTATCTGCGACATAGACAACACCCTTGCTGTCCACATCCACACTCTGGGGCAGACTGAATTTTGCCTTTGCTGCCGGACCATCAACATAGCCACCCTTGTCTTTTCCTCCAACACATATACCGGCAAAGGTGGAGACCTTTGCGTTTTTCAACTGACGAATACAGTTGTTTTTGGTGTCAGCTATGTAAATGGTACCGTCTGGACCAACAGCGATCCCGGCCGGTTCGTTGAACTCGGCTTTCTTGGCGGGGCCATTGCTGTTTCCAAATACCGTGTAACCATTTTCGTCCTCCTTGCCCCCGGCACCTGCCACAAGCTCCACCTTTCCATCCTTGGTAATTTTTTTAATCTTGGAATTCAGCATATCGGCTACCAGTAAGGATCCGTCATGGTCGAAGGCAACATCGATGGGGCACCAGAAACGTGCGGAGGAAGTATCTCCCAACTCGTCCAGGCCCGTATCGTCCGGCTCGCTGGAACACAAGCCAGCGTATTTTTTCACCTGTCCGTCAGGGCTTATTTTTCTCACACAGTTATTTTTACACTCGGCAACGTAAAGATTGCCAGCCTGGTCCATGGCGAGTCCACGAGGTTCATCAAACCTGGCAAACTTCCCCTTCTTGTCTTCATGCCCAGGTTTATTGGATCCGGCAAACCGAGACGCCTTTCCTGAAGAGTCGATTTTGTAGATCTGATGCTGGTCCGCAACCCATACTGTCTGACCGGATGCGGCAAGAACCCCTGCAGGGAGAGTAATCATGAACTGAACGACCGGATCTCTCTTTCCTCCAAGAACGGTCCCGACGCATCGAGGTAAGCCTTCGTTGATTATCCCGTTGCAATTATTGTCCTTCATGTCACAAATTTCGGTCGCGCCAGGCTTTACTGCGGCATCGTCATCGTTGCAATCAATGGGGGGATCACATGCATCACCCGCCTTGATGCCATCACCGTCCTTGTCTTCACATTTGCCATGAAGCTTCTTTTCATATTTTTCGTGTGCAGCACGCGCATCAGTGGCTTTCATGCACTTGCCTATCTCCACATCTGGCGATTGTTTGTAACAAACCCACAACTCACCCTTTTTCGTGGGCATGTCGCTACAATCTATATCACGTTTGCACTGGCCCTTTTCCAGCGAAGTACATGAGGTAAGCGAAATAGCGAAAATGCCGCAAAAAGCAACCAATAGACCCAGTCTCTTGTTCATTTCACAACCCTCCTTGGGAATTTACTCAACGCACTATCCAACGAATCCGGTTGGCCTCGGCATCGACCACGAACAGGCTGCCATCCGGGCCTGGAGCGACATCCATGGGAGCCTGGAACCTGGCTTGCTGGATCGGACCATCTTTGTAGAACCCTTTTTCCGCTGAAACTTTTCCAAACAGGGTCTTGACCCTGCCCGACGTACTCACCAATCTGATGACACCATTGCCTGTGTCTGCAACAATCATGTTTCCCTTACCATCCCATGCCATGCCGTGGGGATAGTTGAACTTGGCATGCTTGCCTACACCATCCGCATATCCACCTACTCCCAACAGAGTGTCCGATTCCCCGGCCAAGGTTGACACTTCACCGTGTTCACCCTTTTTCATGTCCAGTTTTCTAATCCTGCAATTGAACGATTCTGCTACATAGATTATCCCCTTCGAATCCACCAATACCGACTGCGGATCGTTGAACCTGGCTTCCAGGGCCGGTCCATCCGCAAATCCGTCCTGACCCTCTCCTTCTTTTACCTCCATGGGACCGACTCCTGCCAGAGTAGAAGTTGCTCCGTCAGGTGCCACCTTTCTGATTCTTGCATTTCCCCTGTCCACCACCACGAATGAGCCATCTGGTCCCATGGCGATGTCAGACGGACAATAAAATCTTGCTACAGAAGCCGAACCATCTGCGAACTGCCCCATATCCTTGGTGAAGTTGGAACACTTTCCAGCAAAAGTGCTGACCGTACCATCCATGGTAACTTTTCGAATACAATTATTCTTGCAGTCCGCCACATAGATTGCTCCATCCTGTCCCCTGGTCATACCAAGGGGATAAGAAAACCTGGCAGAATCACCCTTTCCATCCTTGAAGTTGGAAAGAGAGCTTCCGGCAAGAATCGTCACCTTTCCTTCCAGGCTCACCTTCCAAATGTGGTGGTTGTCCGTGACCAATATGAAACCTGCCGGATCATATAGCACCGAGGCAGGTCCGTCCAGGTGATGGTCTTTCTGGTTTCCCCAAGTTGCACCGCCAAACAACGTCTGGACACATCCTTTGAGTCCCTCATTGACCATTCCATCACAGTCATTATCCACACCATCACAGACTTCATTCTTGCCCTGGGCCATGTTGGGGTCATTGTCATTACAGTCCAAGAGGGTGCCCTTATCACACCCTTGACCCGCCTTTATGCCATCACCATCTTTGTCCTCGCACTTCTTGGGTTTTGCATCGGCAGCCCTTTTCTCCTTCAGTTCCTTTAGCTGCTTCATGGTTATGCATTTTCCTTCAAAGCATACCTGGGCACCTGAACACTGGGTGTCTTTCTTACAAGTTCCCTCTGGCAAAGAGGTACATCCAGCAAAAACAAACAAGATCATCACGAAGAAAATGTTGATTCTATGCATTACCCCTGACCTCTAAGGCGCCACAGCCATTTGTCGGCAATACGCCACGGCTGTTGCCAATAATAATTAATGAGCTACGCCGCAAACATAAGACGCAAACACATATACTGTCAACCAACTCTTACGCTCCGGATTTCACACCTCGGGCCGCAACCTCCCTGTCGACGAGCAGAAATATGGTCAAAAGTCCGCTTTGGGCATAATACTGATTTTATCGAGGCTTAGTCATACAGAAAAGAGTCCTGAATGGCTTGGGCAAATTCACTCGACTGCTTTTCCCATCGACTGAGAACAGATCGCGTGTCTCCACCCTGCTCTAAAAGCATGCGAAGTTCATCACTGCCAGTGAGCAGATCCAGGGCCGGCGGGTCTTTGACAAACTCGTATGGTTGACTCCTCCATTGAAAAAGCTCCTGGTTCTGCCTACGCAGTTCATCCAGTAAAATCACTCCACACCGAAATGGTTGAAATTCTTTCCTGTCTAAAACATGGATCTGTACCCCATGACAGTCCTGTCGTGCATGTTTCTGAAACATGGGACGAAAAGATGTCGGCCTGAATCGAACCCCGGTCAGACCAGCCGAGTTCATGTTGGATGCAAGGGCCGAGGAATCGATCCACGGTGCTCCCACAAATTCGAATGGACGGGTGGTGCCCCTGCCCTCACTCAGATTGGTGGCCTCTATGAGACACGAGCCAGGATATACAATAGCCGTCTCCAGAGTGGGCATATTGGGAGAAGGAAGTACCCATTCCAATCCCGTGTCATCGAACCACATGCCACGGTTCCATCCCTTCATGGATATAACCTGTAGTTCCACGTCCACTCCCTCGCGGGTTGCCAACATGGCAAGCTCTCCCATGGTGAGGCCATGTCTGACCGGAACACCAAAGCCACCTACGAAGGAACGAGGTTCCTGACCCAATACAGGACCCTCCACTGTCAATCCTCCCAGTGGATTTGGCCTGTCGAGCACCACTACTCGTACGCCGACCTTTGCGCAAACCTCCATGCAATATCGCATGGTCACGGCAAAAGTATAATACCTGCTGCCTACGTCCTGCAGATCCACCACCAGGACGCTCAATCCCTCCACCATGTCAGCAGAAGGTCTAAGACTTTCGAGGCTGTCACCATAGAGACTGATCAAGCGCCTGGTAGAGACCGGCGCATGAGCTGTGGAGGAAAAACCGCTGTTTATGGATTCCATATCCTGCGCCGAACCGCTTACGCCGTGTTCCGGACCAAACACCACCTGAATATCCAGACCCGCGCCATCCATCAACTCCAGAACATGGTTGAGATTGGAATCGACAGACGCAGGATGGCACAATAAACCCAGGACTTCGCCACGAAGGCAAGAAAATGCATCCTCACGCAGGCGATCCAACCCGGTCAGCACAGGCATGGTATCAGGAGCCGGGCCGAAGGGTCAGTTCAAAATCATAGGTCGCGCCGAAGCCTGCTGGAAATTTCGAACGTTTGAGATTCCAAACAGCACACAAGTCCAAGATCTGATCACCCAGTGTGTCTTTGGCAATGGTAACGTCATGGACCTTGCCATCGTTATCCACGGCCACCTTTATCAGCATAGAGCCTTGTAGATTGGGCCGCTTCTTCAGGCGCAGCTTGTACACAGTGGCAATCTGAATCCTGTTGGCGCGAAAAACCTTGTCAGGCGATTTTCCACTGATAGGTTTTTCAAGGATATAAAAACGGCCAAAGAGTCGCATCAAGGCAGCTTTCGCCTCGGACTGGTCCGGCTTTTTCTCCAGTACTTTTTGATTGAACTCCAACGCCTTGGACCACTCCTCACCTTGTTCGTATATGCTGGCAAGACCCAGCATGGCATCGATGTTTCCTTTATCCTTGGAAAACATCAACTGGTACGAAGGCAGCGCTTTCTCGATGGCCCCCTGCTGCAAATATACAGGGGCGAGAAAGGTATGGGCCTGAAGATTTTCAGGGTCTATGCGGACGATTTCCTCGGCTGCCTTTATCTCCACGTCTTTCTTGTCGAGTTTGTCAGCCAACTTCCACATGGCTTGCCAACACGCCAGCTCGTCCGGTTTTTTGGAACACGCATCACCATACGCATCTATGGCTAATTCACCCTTGTCGAGTTTTCGTAACAATTCAGCCTTTGCGAAATAAACTCCATAGTCCGAATCGTTCAGTTCGGCTGCCTTTGTCATGGCATCGAGGGCCTCACTGTACTTTTTTTCCTTAGCGAGCAAATAGCCCAGCTCTTTACGCGCTTTGAAGGATTTCGGATCTACTGAGATAGCTTTTTTATAAGTCTGCTCCGAGAGTTCAGCCTGTCCATCCGCAGCATAAGCACGAGCAAGGTCCAAAATGAAAGCGATACGGGCAGGATCCTTTTCAACGGCTTTGTTGAGAAGTTCTATGGCCTTCTTGTAATCTTTTTTATGAAGCATCATACGACCATACCTGCCGTTGCATTCTGGTATCTGGGGACCAAAAGCGATGGCATTTTTAAAACTCTTCTCGGCCTGATCATAAAGCTTCCACTCATCCAGGATTATGGCCATGCCCAGATGGGCCCAGACAAACCTTTCATTTAGCTTTATTACCTTTGCCAACTCCTGCCAACCTTGGTTGCGATCTTCCATGGAATAAGCCCATAAAAACCTTTTGAAAGGATTTTTCGGCTCGGTCTTGAACTCTTTTTCATATTTAAGAAAGAGGGGCTTGAGCTTGTTCGCCTTGCGGGCAGCATCAATCCGCTCGAGAGCCGACGTCATTCCCTGGATAGAGAAAGGCTTTGCAACCGAGACGTCCACCTTGGTCGAAAGATTCTTTGGATGCTGCTGGCCGGCAGGCGGGCAGGCGGAAAAAATCGATGCTGTCGTGATCAATAATATCCATCTGTAAACAAACCTGTTTGTATTCATTTTCAACCTCTTGATAAACCATCAGCTGTTTACGATTCAATATGAAACAAGCGCCAACACCTATCTCAAAATTTTGGGCTGTAACCTGACTTTTCCCGCTTTGACCAAAACCTCGAACCTGACGTCCTTACAACAATGTTTGTTTTTGATATTCCTTGCTTGTTTTTCCAATTTAGCACGAAATCGTCCGAGATTGAGCTTGTCTACCGTCTCCCCAAGTTCTTTTTTGGCAATACAGAATTCGCTGTAAAGAGAAGCATAATAATCACTAAGAGGTTCTCCCTGTTCTACTACCTCATCGTTCGACCTCGTAGATGTTTTATCCGGTTTGTCACTTTTTTCTTCAGTATCGGAAGAATCTTGTGTTGCATGCTTGTCTGCATCTTCGTCATCATCGTCTTTATCAGAAAATTCTTCCAGACCATCCAATGAGTCGAATTGTCTGGATTGGGGGTCAGCTTCCCCAGGCTGTCCGGAGATCAGCTGAGAGCACAAATGGGCTATGGATTTTACGATAACAGGCCCGGAAGTGCCTACAGGGCGCTTTTTTCCGGAATTCACCACGTCAAGCAACTCGCCCTCTAAGGTCTTGAGGCTTCGAATGAGACCCCCACCTAACATTACGACTAAAAAGGACATGAAAATAAATAGCATGGCCATTCCAGCAAAAAAATAAAGGGCTATCTCTTTTAATGGGGCTGTCATTGAATCCGTCCACCTCACCAGGATCATACCGAAAGGAGCTTTTGCCGCATCAGGCTTCAACGACACGCCAGCCAAGTAAGCATCCATACCTGCAACATCCATGACCTCATGACCGGAACTACCACCGGATATTATCTCTTCGACCTGTTTTCCATGGGCGCTGAAATACTTTTCCACCTTGGCAAATCTGCTTTTTTCCATAGACGATGCCGTAATCTTGTCACCTGATACCACTGCAATATCCACGTCACTTTCAATAAATGATTTGCGTGATCTTATTTCCGAGATATCCAGAGGGAAGAATCCCAGTAAAACGCCCAACAACTTTCCATCGCTGCCAACCGGTACTGCCACGGCACGGGTTACGCCCAGGGGAGATTCGAACAATTCTGTTGCAGCCTTGCCTGCACGAGCGCTCTCTATGGCATCGAGAACCGATTTATTGTCGGAAGGATACTTGCCCGTCCAGTGCATGTCCACATCACGTACTAACCCCTTTCCCTTTGCGTCCAAAATAAACATATCTGAGACGGTTGCATAGTTGCGTACAAAAGCGGTCAATCCAGCTATCTCAACTCTGAGATCATCGAGCCACCGCTCGGTAGAGCCTGATGCTCCAGGCCTGGAACCAAGTATTTTCAAAAGGTTTTTACGCATTGAAGAGTCAGTCATCTTGGAACGTAGTTTCGATTCATCCTCTCGTTCCATTTGTTCCATGAGCCTGGCTGCGGTCTGGAGAGCGTCTTTTGCCTCATTCTGAACAATCGACTCGACTCTCGGAAAAACCAGCAGATAAGTTCCGGCGCCGGCCCCACCAAGAGAGAATAACAACAAAAATACAATTGAAGCCCTTGACATCATCTACCTCATGAATTCGACCATTCTCTGGATAAGGAGAATAGAGTGCACTCATTTCAAAAGAGCAAAGATCCTGTTCAGTTCCCTGTTTGCCTTGAAAAATTGGCCATCACCCACCAATTGGGTGGCTTTGCGAAGTAATGAAGAAACACGCTTTTTATCCTTAGCCTTTATGGGCTTTCGTGCAATCAATTCGTTCAAACGTGTAAACTTTCCAGAAATGAATTCCGAATCGATTGCCAAATTCTTCACCGAAGACATCAACATCTCGGCCAGATCATTGGCCTTGGCGTAGTCAGCAGATTTTTGAGAAGCATAGTAATCATCCCGAAAGCCTTTCAAATCACCCGGTAAGTCCCCCCACAAAAGGCCTTTCTTTCTCATCAAAGTCGTTGCTTTGGCAAAAGTCTTTTTTGATTGTTTTCTACTTACTCTCCCAGAGGGAGAATGCATCCTGGGCATGGGCACGGACCTTACAGAAGCCAGTTTTTCCACAGCTCTGGTAAGTTCCGCCATCCTCTGCTCCAGTTTGTCCATCCTTGAGGCTATTGCACCGGAAGGTATACCTGACAATTGTTGTTCTCTCTTGGCGAGTTGGGCCTCACGCCTGGCAAGGTCCTGTTCCCTTTTTGCCAGGTCCCCTCCAACTTGTTTGGCTCCGGATACCTTGGCCAGTAATTTATCCTTGTTTTGGGCTATGGAATTTCTGACTTTCTCTAGTTCTGCTTCCTTGTTCCACATCTGCCTTTCTTTTTGCCACAGACGTTGTTCCAATTCCTTTATGTGGGCCAAGCTGCCTTTACTGCCAAGCCTTTCCTTCTCCTTCATCAGCTTGGCTCTCTCCTCACGCAGTCGCTTTCGTTCCATGTCGAAAGCAGCCTGCCTGGCACGAAGCTCTTGCTCCTCTTTAGTGATCTTACTCCGGTCCGCCTCTACCACAATGGTCAAATCTTCACTTTTACCTTTTTTAGCCTCTTTCTTTTCACAGGCCATCATGGGCAACAAAAGACACAATCCTGCGAAGATGACCGCAACTTGGTTTTTCATCATATCCTCTCAATAATCCTCAGTTGTCATAGCCAGTGCTTTTTCCAACGTCGATGCATCGGTTCCAAGCACTTCCCAAAGCTGCACCGGTTCCAGCACCCCTTTGACGAAAACTGCGTCTTTCTGTTTCAGGTCGACAAATTCCTTGATTCGTTGAGCGGTGCTGTCACTGATAAGTATCTGACCTTCTTTCGTGTTCGACTCTATACGCTGAGCCAGGTTAACATCCCGGCCAATGACAGTGTATTCCATGCGAAGTTCCGATCCGATGTTTCCCGCGATGGCCTCACCGCTGTGTATGCCGATACCGAAATTGACCACTGGCTTGCCCTGTTGCATACGAAGCCAATTATGCTCCCCCACCGCACGCTGGATTTCTATGGCGGTCATCACCGCTCTTAGCTCGGGCAGCCGCAACGTCGCAGGCGCACCAAAAATAGCCATGATCGAATCACCAATAAACTTGTTGATGGTTCCCTCGAAGTCGAAGATGATTTTTATGATGATCTTGAAATAGTCATTGAGTAAGGCCACGACTTCAGAGGGTTTCAAAAATTCGCTGAGAGAGGTAAATCCACGAATATCAAGAAACAAGACCGTTACTTTTCGCAGTTCACCTTCCAGATTCAGTTCGTTTTCCTCTTTTAGAATGCGCTCTGCAACCTGGTCTGAAACATATCGAGCAAAGGTAGAACGTATACGCTCTCTATCCTTCAGGCCCTTTACCATGATATTGAATGCCTTGGCCAAGATACCCACTTCGTCCGTCCGACGGATGTCCAACTTACGGTCCAGGTCTCCTTCTGAGACCTGTTGCATGGCCTTGGCGACAATCTTGATGGGCAAAACGAATCGCCTGGCAAAGACTAGGGCACTGAACAAAGCAAGCAAAAAAGCCACCCCTGTCACTATGGCGTTGATTATTATTGCCCAGAATATCTCCTCGTTCATTTCCACTGTGGAAAATCCCAGTATTGCGTAACCCAGGTTTTGTCCGGCCTTTGAGCGAAGTCCTATGCGGAAAGCCCTTACCTGCTCATCACCCGAAGACCAGTCTTTGGCTGCCAGGTACTCGAGAACACCACCTTCTACCTGAAAATCAGGCATGGCCTCGTCCAGCAATCTACTGTTGAAATAACCATCGACCAGTTCTTCTCTAGCGTTTAAAAACAAAGCGAAGCACAAACCTGTTTTCATCTCGTGGGCCTGTTCCACGTACATCCTTAGCAGAGTTCGATCCGACTCCCGCTCCAGGCTAGACCCATGAATAGCGCCGATCATACGACTCAATGACGCTACCTGCTGTTCCATGGCTTCTTTTCTAGATGCTGCCGACTGACTGATGAGAAAAAATCCAAGAGCTCCGGATACTATCAAGACTAAAACAGCGACAAAGACTGAAAGTTTCAACCCAAGGCCGAAGCGGGTACCTATGACGTACGGACTTGCCATGGATGGGATTATACCATTACATGACTCAAGTGCCAGCTTTGCTTGAAATTCCCCATCCGTGACGTTCCCGCCAACGTTCAACCAGGTTATAGACGACTGGTATTATAATCAACGTCAACATGGTCGAGACGGTTAGTCCTCCCACCACGACCCTGGCCATAGGAGCCCATCCCTCGGAACCTTCTCCAATAGCCAGTGCCAGGGGAATCATAGCGAGAATCGTGGTCAAGGCGGTCATCAACACAGGTCGCATGCGCACCAGGGCAGCCTTGTATGTAGCATCTGCCACGTTCATACCGCCAAGTCTGAGCTGGTTGATAAAGTCCACCAGGACAATGGCGTTGTTTACCACCACTCCCACAAGCATTATGCATCCAATCAAGGCTGGTACACTCAAAGCTGTATTGGTCAGCACCAGGCTCCAAACTACTCCGATGATGGACAGGGGAATGGAGAAAAAGATTATGAATGGAGCGACCAAAGACTCAAACTGGGATGCCATCACCATGTAAACCATAAAAATCGCCACAATGAGAGCAATGCCCAACCAGAAGATAGACTCCATAAAGTCCTCTGCGCTACCGGCGATTCTGAAGGAGAAATCAGTAAGGTCCCTCTTTTCCTTTTCCGTCTTGATAAGCTTTTTTATATCATTGACCACCTTGCCCATATGTTGACCCGACACCAGTGCCGTGACCGTTACCATGCGCTGCTGATCCTTGCGGGTAATCATCACGGGGCCGATTCTTTGCCGAACGTTTGCCAGGGTCTTGAGAGGAACCGTGCTTCCAAGGGGAGTGGTGATTGGAATATTCTTGAGAGATTCAACAGACTCCCTGAAGCTTCTGGGAGCCCTGACCAGGATATCGTATTCCCAGCCGCCCTCGCGATACCGACCGGCAAGACTGCCCTGAAAATACGTTGAGACAGTCTTCGCTACCTGACCGGTGCTCAGCCCCAAGGAGCTAAGCCTGTTACGATCATAGTATACTCCAATCTCAGGCTTGGATTCTTCCATGCTGAAAGTCACGTCATCGGCGTTTGAGATATTGGAAATCTTTTTGGTCATCTCCATGCCCAATTTTTGCAGGGCAGTCAGATCATCACCGTAGATTTCAGTAACCACGTCTGAGCCGCCAAAAGAAAAAAACTTGAACTTGGTGCTCCTGAGACCCGCAACCTTGGCAAGCTCCTGCCTCAGTGCAGATTCAATTTCGAATTGCCCCCTTAGGCCCAATCTCTTTCGTTCTGCTAAGGGCTTGAGGCGAATCCTTAGAATGCCACTATAGGATCCTTTGGAAAACATGGCGATCCAACCATCACCGCTTCCTATATCCGAAAGTATTTCCTGAGCTTCCGGTACTTTTTCACGTACTATTTTCTCTGCCTTTGCAAAAAGGGAATCAGTGGTATCCAGTGAGGTTCCCACCATGGCATCACCTTGGAAAAGAATGATCCCCGAATCCTGCTGGGCGAAAAAATCCACTTTGATGGCCGACATGGTGGCAACCACACTACCGAGTAATACTATGGTCGCGATAAACAAGGTCTTCCATCGATTTCGCAGCGACCATCTCAACATGCCTCCATATAACCGCAAGAAACCGCCGAATATCCCACCTGAGGCCACCAGGACATCCTCTGTTCCGACCTTGTGAGCCGCCTTGACAGATAGTATCCGTGAAGCCATGAGAGGTACGAGGGTCAAAGCCACGAACAAAGAAACCATCAGGGACACACAGATGGTGACCGCCATGTCCCTGAACATCATGCCTGCGATTCCCGGCACGAATAAAACAGGAGCAAACACTGCGACGGTAGTGAGAGTCGAGGCGGTGATAGCCATGGAGACTTCACGGGCTCCATCTATGGATGCACTACGCCGATCCTTTCCCATCTCCATGTGGCGAAAGATGTTTTCCAAGACCACGATGGAATTGTCCACCAACATTCCGACGGCCAAAGCCAAACCAGCAAGGGAAATGATATTCATGGTGATACCGGCGGCATCCATGGCGATGAAAGTGGCGATAACAGACACAGGAATAGCTGTGGCCACGGTCAACGAAGCCCTGAAGTTCCATAAGAACAAAAGCAGCACCAAAAAAGCCAGGCCAAAAGCACCCAATCCCGTATTTCCCAAATTTCCAATGGCCTGCTCGATAAAATCCGACTGATTAAAAATGGGCCGTATGACAATACCGGTGGGTAAAGACGAGACAATATCATCGAGTTGGCGCTCCACGTTATTACAAGCATCCACCGAGTTTGCCCCGGTCTGTTTGCGAACGATGAGCATTATTCCAGGCTTTCCATTGTGCCTGATAATCCTCGTAAGTTCTTTGAACGTATCGAGAACATCCGCCACTGCACGAAGCTTGATGGG
>CAYSLH010000139.1:9366-12424 GCA_964431605.1 uncultured Myxococcales bacterium | reverse complement strand
GGGTGCTCCAAAACAGGTGCCAAAACAGGTGCCAAAACAGGTGCCAGCCACTTGTGTCCCAAAACAGGTGCCAGCCACTTGTTTCCTGGCCACTTGTTTCCTGGCCACTTGTTTCCTGCGGCACCCTTTTTTTTGGGTTGGGTTGGGAGATCTCATGTTCAGGCAGTATTTATGGTTTCTGCTTTGAATTTTAGCCCCAAGGCTCGAAGGACTTTTAAAATTGTATCAAAGCTAGGATTTCTCTCGCCTGACAATGCCTTGTATAAACTTTCTCGTGATAAACCAGCATCTTTTGCTATTTGCGACATACCCTTAGCTCTAGCTATGTCACCCAATGCCTTGGCAATGAACGCTGCATCTTCATCTGCTTCTTCAAGACATTCTTCGAGATATGCAGCCATTTCCTCTGGTGTACGAAGATGCTCAGCCGGATCATAATAAGTGATATTAGTTTTGCTCATAATGCCTCCTTTACAGATTGCTGGCTAAACGCTGAGCAATTTTGATGTCCTTGCTTTGGCTCTTTTTGACACCGCCAGCCAATAAAATAATCACAATTGATCCTTCCTGCTTGAAATAGACTCGATAGCCAGGACCATAATTGATTAGTAACTCAGATATGCCTCCTCCAACCGGCTTGACATCACCAGGATTCCCGGAAGATAAGCGCTCAATTCTTGCCATGATTCGAGCCCTACCGTGAGAGGTGCCAGCCTCTTGGGTGAATATCTGCTTGAACGAGATGCACCGCCATATTTCTTTCTCCCTAACTTATTGTATTGTAAGGTTTGACTCACCGTTGGCGCACGTCAAAACAATCAAGGGTTGCCTTTCTGACCACAAGGGTGGCACATGTTTTCGTCGTTATTCTTCTATTTCGAATAATCGCGCAACTGTTTTCATCGGCAAGAACATTCTAATTTTATCTTGGGTCATACACAGATGATGAAATCCATATTTTTGATAGAAACTTTCAACCGATTTGTTGAGACAATCAACCACCACCGCATAGGCATGAAGTTGTGTACTTACTTGCCACAAAAATTCCAATGCTTTGACAAGGGTGATTTTTCCTAGCTGTTGCCCCTGGACTTTCGTATTTACAGCCAATTGTGCAATAAGAAAAACTGGAATAGGATAGTGTGGTAATTTTTTGGATAGATTTTGCGGGAGTGAAGATCTCTGGATAGAACTGGGAGCAACAGTGTAAAATGAACAAATGGGATATTTTCGATTGGAAAGCTGCTTGATTGCAGGAAGCACCATTGTTTTGCTCACGCCGACCTTCATATGGCGAAAAGCATGCTGCTGAAGAAAAGTATTTAACTCTTCAAAACCACAATCAAATGAATTCCTGTCATGAAAAATTTTGTCCAATTCGACAAATTTTTTACTGCATTTCATTTGATTCCCTGCTTTTTTGTAAAAGCAGCAGCATCGACTAATTTTTTATTTGGAGATTGCAGTTTTTCGCATGCCTGAATAAATTTATCAAAAATATCATTCTCTAACGTCATGCTTTCATATTGCTCAATGACTTTTGTTGAATTCTCATCAATCAGTTTAACAATATATTCTGTCAGGCTCCTCAGTCCAAGAAGTGCTGAGGCCTTTTCAGCTTTGGCCTTGATTTCGGGGGTTAATCTCATATCTAAACGTGCTGTTGCCATAACAGACTCCATCCTGAAGGTGAGTAGAGAAAACAATAAATTTTATTTAAGGATAATCCATAAAGAGCACTCTGTCAACGAGTACGGAAATTTTCCGTACAGTTATGCTTTATGAATATTTACACGCAGAACCGTGCCCCCACGACAAGTGCCCCACGACAAGTGCCAGCCTCTTGCGCATGAGCCTCTTGCGCATGACCATATTTTGATTATCTTTCCTCATTACTCATAACACTTGAGGCTACCATGTTCCCTTGTAGCCATAAAGTCCGTGTCATCATCCTGTCTATTTCAAGTCTGTTCCGGGGATTTTTTCCTCCATCTTTTGGCCTAGATTCTGGCACTGCTTTTTCAGAAGTTCCCTGGCTCTCCTCATCCCGGGGTCGAGTTCCAATACCCTTTTGATTGCCTTTTTAGCCTGATGACATTTCTTGAGATCCCAAAGTGCCAGAGCGAAAAATAGATTTATCCTGGGATTGTCAGGATCCATTTTTAGCACTCTTTGAAAAACCCTCATGGCTTCGCCCGGCTCATTTCTTTTCATGAGCAAAATACCCAGATTAACAAGCGGAGAAGAAAACTGTTTATCCAGTGAAGCTGCTGTTTCGTATGCTGTCCTGGCTTCCTTGTCCAATCCCATCCTCACTTTGGCTACTCCGAGATTGTTCCAAGCCCTGGCAAAATCGTGTTTCACCATTATTGCCATCTTGAATTTCTGCGCGACCTTATCCCATGGAATGTCGACATTCGCTCCCCGTGAGGCCGAAATAAGTTCATATCCCAGGTTATTGTAAAAATGAGCAATCGCTTCAACGTCATCCATCACCCGATAGATTCTAAATGGACTCAACCTTCGCCCGAAGTCCATAGCCACCCTGCCCCTTTCCGTTTCCACAACCGCAGTAATGTGGCCGGTGAGAATCAACATGTCAGCGTCCTCTCGGGTCTCCTGGACTCGGCTCGAAGCGTCCATAAAGTATGCTCGCAGATTCAGGGCTCTTGCGAACCCCACGAACACAGCAGCCAAAGACAGGCAATTCCCCCCTTTTGTTTCGATTGTCTCGTTTGCCGTCCTGGTGACTGTTTCCCGGTATGTCAACCCAAAAACACCTGGGTCGAACATGGCTTTCAGTAAAGCCTGGGCTCGTTCGGATGGACCCATGTATGGAGAGATTTGTCTTTTGAGCTTGGCCAGGTATTCCGGCGCTATTTCGAATGGAACGATGATGTCCTTTGATGCAAGGTTTGGTGCACGCCTATGAATCTCGGCGCGAAGCTCCTGGGTTCCGTATGTCAGCTTGCCTACATTAGAGCAAGCTGCGACGGTTATTGAGACTAAAGCAGCAACAACGAATCTCAGCAATGTATTTTACTCCGTGAGAGGTGCC
>CAYSLH010000139.1:7172-9266 GCA_964431605.1 uncultured Myxococcales bacterium | reverse complement strand
CTCCGTGAGAGGTGCCAGCTACTTGTTTCAGGTAGTACTTGTGCCGTATCTCGTAACACACCTTGCTTAATCGAACTCCACCACAAATGCCTTATATACACCAGCATCCACGAAATACAGCATCCCGTACCTTGCCACAGCCAATCCACGGGGGCTTGCAAGATCCACACAGGCCAAATCGTCCAGTTGCTCACACTGACCAAGGTTTCCCGAGCCCACAAGTCGAACCGGATTAGTCTTGCCGGAAGAGATCATCCAGATGGATTGGCTCATGGAAGATGCCAGGTAGATATTGCCATTGTCATCACAGTCCATGGCGTCTATACCAAGACTGAACACATGGCACTCACCAAGCCCTTGCCCAAACGGCCTGATGATTCCTGTAGCCATTTCAACGAGTAAAACTCCGTCATCGGAACTGACCAGCAAGTTCCCATCAGCAAGAGACAATACCTTCCTGGGGTTTGAAATCAGAGCGTCCTTGGCATCTGGATGTGGTGTGCCGAGACAGGGGCTTTTGGTTCCACCTCCGGCTATGGTGGATATTGTTGCCCCTTGCAAGTCAACTTTTCTGATCAAGCCGTTTTGACTATCTGCAATAAACAGGTTTCTTCTCCCGTCGAGGCAAACTCCTGTGGGCTCATCGAGCTGGGCTAACAGGGCGGCGTCACCATCTCCACACGATCCCGGCTCGCCAGTACCGGCTATGGTGTGGAGTTTTCCGGTATTCAAATCCACGTACCTTACCCGATGCTCATCCTGCAAAGCCATGTAGAGCCTTTCGTCGCCAAACGCCAGGTCTGCCACGTCCAAGGGAGCATCTGTGCACTGGCTGCCATCTGCCAGGGCCATGCACTCTTCCATCATCACGTCAGGATCGAACTCGTCTTCACAGTCATCCCCCCCACCTGCAACCGTGGTTATTATCCGGGTAGAGGCATCTATGCGTCTGACAGAGAAAGTGTTGGCATCTGCGATATAAATGTTTCCATGGTCATCGAGACACATGGCTACGGGCGAAGAAAGCTGCGCCCGGTGCGCAGGACCTCCGTCCCCTTGGTCGCCTGCCACACCTGTGCCTGCGATCACTTTTATACTACCTGCAACTGCTTCAGACACCTGCCTTCATTCCTCTCTGTTGGTTTGGCCGCGCATGCAGTAAAAATACTCCAAAGAGATGATGCATTCAATGGAGACAAAGCAGATTCATTTGGGTAAATTAATACGACAGGTCCAGGAGAAATAAATGCAACAAAAGCTTATCCTTTTTATGTTAGTCATTTTATCTGCCACATGCATCAACGCATGTTCTGTCAATCGGATCTATCTGAGCAAGACACCAAGAGTGTTCGAAGCGGACCTGGTCAGGGCGTGTGAGTTTTTACATGCTGCGAAGTCCGGGACAAACCCCTTGCTGAGATCACGCCATGAGACCATGGAAGCGCTGAAATCCATAAGCCCTCCAGGGAGGCTGTGCTTCGTGTGCAGGAGATTGAGGCTTTGCGAATTTACCACCGAAGGTTTGAAGATGGGTCAAAAGCTGGACGCGCGGACCATGATCGAAAATACAGTGAGTCACTTTGGAAAAAAACTACGTACGAAGGACCTGCCTGAGCCTGGAGGCATAAGCCTGGAACAAGCCCGCATGGGCATGTGTCGCGCTTGTGCCACCATGCCCGTTCGCATCCAGGACGGAACATGGGTAGAGCCCCCATTGGAAAAGGAAAAATCATGAACAACGAACCGCTACAGGTGGAATGGATTCGGGCCAGGGTTGCACACGGGCCAGGACACAGGCTCATGGTGGTGTTAGCCGCGCCTGGGTGCAGCTATGCGTTTGGTCCGGCAGGAGGCTGTACCAACTGCTCTTTTCCCTCGGCCTTTGGTCTCAAGCACAAAGTAAGCGTGGAAGAATACGAAAGGCAGATGGAATCCGCCCTGGAAAAAATACCTGAGGATGATGATTTACCACTGGAGGTAGACCTCTATGTCTCAGGCTCCTTCCTAAACCCATCAGAAGTATCCCCGGATGCCCAGGTAAAACTCGTTGCCATGGCCTCGCGGGTCGAAAGGGTACACACGGTGACCATAGAG
>CAYSLH010000139.1:0-7162 GCA_964431605.1 uncultured Myxococcales bacterium | reverse complement strand
ATTCGTATCCAGGATCTCAGTACGTGCCCTGACCGAAGTCGCGCCCCACCTCGAGGTAGCCATTGGCTTGGAAAGTGCAGACGACACTATCCGGGAACAACGGATCAACAAGGGCTTCGGTTGGCACGAGTTTGAACGCTCCGCACGTATCCTTGCAGACAACAAAGCGTCTTTGCTCGTATACCTACTGCTCAAGCCCATGGGGACGGAGGAACGACAAGCCATCGAAGACGTGGTTCAAAGCGCCGAAAAGGTATTTTCCATGGCAAGCAACATGGGTCTACACACACGTATAGCCTTAGAGCCGTGTTTCGTAGGACCAGCTACGGTGCTGGAGCAGGAATTCAACAAAGGATCCTACAGCCCACCTTGGCTATGGTCGGTGATAGAGGCAACAGAAAGAATCTCCAAAATGGGCCCCGTAGTCGTGGGTCTCTCAGACGAAGGACTCAACCCGAAACGCCAAGCATACAATTGCGAAAGATGTTCAGACACCATCATCGAGTCCCTTGCAGATTTCAACGTGAGTGCAGACCCATCTGCACTGCAGGTTTTACAGTGCCAGTGCAAAGACCGTTGGAAAAAACTAGTACAAGCCTAATCAAGCCCTTCGGCCAAGGAGGTAAATCCAACCCTCTTGGCTGGTATCTCCTGGTAAGCCATAAAGATATGGCGCTATGGTGTGAGGTGGGCACCATTGTTAAGACCACTTAGATGTGCAATTAAGGTTTTCCCTGCGTGAGAAAAATAGTCGTAGCTGTTGTTACCTACTTCTTTGTATGGTTGAAATTCAGCGTAATGGAATAAAAGAATCCATGTAGGGATATCCGGCACCTAGTCCCACGATTTGATCATTCACAATATTGATTGAACCCCAGAAATAGTGGGCAATATCATTAGGAGTACGCCGAGGCCTCATTTCAAAAACAACATTATCAATTCGTTCGAGTTGAGAGTTCAAAGCACGTATCTCAAAGTGAGAGTATACGGAGTTGGTGTATGGATGACGAAATACATGAGAGTAGCTTACATAGATTTTGTCATCATAAATCCTGATATATGGACAGCCAACACTGATTCCACCATCTATCCTTGTATCAGCAACAATATTACGATTGTCCCATGTTCGGCCGTCATTAGAGGTCAGCATTATAATTTGATTGGCAGGTGCTCCTAGCGATTCGAAGACCATAGAATACCCACCACCTGGCCACTTGGCGACTACTGGCATTCCGTCCCGCCTGTCTCCTGGGCATGAACCGATGGGTTCACTCGAAATCAATCTCCTCTGATTTTCAGAATATCGAATCATCCGAATAAACTGATTGCATTGATTGTCCTCTACCTCAGGTGGAGTGTCATCTGCAAAAACGATACGAAGTTCACCTGGATCGGTTTGGTAAACATAGGGCTCCCAAAATCCGTCTAGTGACTCATTTGAAATACACTGCGAATAGAGTATTTCAGGTGCAGGGTTTCCACCAAGGTCGGTAAAAGTAGGGCTTGAATCTTTATAACTGTCGCTTACTTTCAGACGAATCTGCCAGGTCCTGCCTCTGGCACAATCATCATGTGGACTGAATGTATTATAAACGATGTACATTTTGCCACCGATGATGGAAATTTCACCGTTTTCCACTCTGGTGTCACCACAGTAGCGGTCTATCTGGGAAAGAAACTCAAAATGGGTAAAATCTTTTGTCCTCACGAGATTCAATTCAGGACACCCAGTTGGAGTTCCAGCAGGAGGGAAGCCACCTGTACAAGTCGAAAATAGAAGATAGAACTGTCCATCGTCATCCAAGAAAGAACGAGGGTAGCCCATCATAGAGTATTCATTGAGCCTCACCCAGCGTCGCTTGGAATATGTTGAATTCAGAATACCGCATTTGTGAACCGTCATCGTATGACCTGTATCATAGATTATTGTGTCACTCGGATCTTCATGGCAGGTCTCTTCAAAATAATAGTTTCGGTATTTATCAAAGCTGAGGAACAAATGACGAGTACTACCATCAAAGGCTGCGATAGCCTTGTCTCTGGCATCAGGGACTGTCCATTGCCCATGAATTGCAGAGTTTATTTCAAAATAGCGAATATCACTCAAAGCGATAAATGGATGCTCGACATTTGAAGGGCAACTGCCGTTGAACACAAACTCGTTCCGTGATCCTATCACACCAGCATCTGCACAATTTATTATAACTTGTCCATCTCTAAGATGTAGATGTAAGCAATAATCCGCATCTGGGATCGACGGCCAACGCAACTCTACTCCTTGCATCAGAGTTTCAGGCGATTCTATGTGGAGCCTTGCTCCACCGACGTAGTTCTGTTCCGTACATTCAACGGTTGAATCATTCCATTGGCCATGGCTGTCGGGAATCGAAGTGCAGATTCTGAATCGTTCAACCGAATCAATCCTATAGTTTGCTGAGCTAGGGCACATACCATCGAATAGATACGATAGCCGATCAAATCCCAAAAGGCCTGCATCCACACATGGACCGATAAAATCAGATCCGTACGGTTTGACATCTAAAGAGTATAGCGCCCCCTGCCGATAGTTCCAACTTACCTTTATAAATTCGGCGGATAATGGTGGCAGCTGAACTGCACTTTCGTCAGTCAGACCAGCATCATCGCTGTTGTACGCGTCATCTGTGCCAATCCCAGCGTCATCGCCACTGTATACGTCATCTGTTTCAATGCTCCCATCATCGCTGTAGTATGCTTCTTCAGTATCAATGCCTCCATCGCCGTCACCAAAGATGCTATCGTTGAAGTCTGACTGTTCATCATTGTCACTTCGTAAATCTACGTCGTTTGTTTGCGAAGAATCTTCTTCGAAAATACCAGCATCGTTTTCGACTTTTCCTGTGCTGCAGCCAAGTTGAAGCACAGCAATGCTGCAGAAAAGTGCGATGTATAACCTCAGAGACATTTTGTAATCATCCCGATTTTTCAATGCGATTATCCAAAGTTAGTCTATGTATATCTCAAGTCTGTCTGATAAACTTTATGGTCTTCATTATACCTCATCGCAAACTGAATACCAGTTATAGAAGTTGCTACCAGCCCCAATCCGATGTAATAATTTCCAAACGTAAAGTAAAAAGCCCCTGGGCCCAAACGACAACGAGGTGAGGCCATGACACACAGATATTATTCCTTTCTCATCGCAGCGAGCTTTTTCGCATGCTTGGCCATGAGTTCTTCAGCATGGTCTCAACAAGTACAACAGGTCACGGAAGGTCGCGCCAAGGCAAAGGGCCCAAGCAAGGCCGAATGGGTAGCGGCCGGCCTGGACCCGGCGGAATACAACACTGCCTTGGAGTACGAAGCTGATATCGACCAGTGGAAAGAGCTGGAACGCAGTCGTCACAATCACATCACCGCGGGTTGGTCTTGTGTTGGAGTAAGCATACTCGGTGGTGGAATCGTTGCCACCATCTGGCTGGCACAGGGCTGGAACGTCTCCGATCACCCACAAATGGAGGCATTTACCATGTCCATGGTTGCAATAGGAGCCACACTGATTACGGGAATAATAGTTGCCACCACCTCTCCCGGGCCGGAAGATTTCGTAAAAAAATGGAGGATGGAAAAAGGCCTGTCATTCAACATGGGCTCTGCAACCCTATCCCCAGGCATCAACGGTCTTACCGTTACGTTCTGAAACCCAGATTAGCCGCCTAGCCCCACCCCGTGGGGCATCTCCTATCCCAACGACTAACCAGCAACATCCATTTGAGTCAAGCTGCCAACATCGATAATAAAAAAACTCAGACGAGAGTGCCCTTGCGGATCGTGTCGAATTGTCTCTTTTTCACATGTTCAGGGATGTAATCAGGAAGCACCACCGGCGATATCTTTTCCTGGGCTACATTCAAGCCCTTGATGACGTCTGTAACCTCATTTACATGCTCCAGGGTAAGGTCCGCCAACTTGGTTTTCCTTGCATACTCGGCAGCGTTATGCCCTGCCCGCCTTCCAAAAACGATAATGTCAAGCTGGCTGTTACCCATGAGTCGATTTCGGCCATGCACTCCACCTGAGACCTCGCCAGCGGCGAACAACCCAGGTACTGTAGTCGCGGTGGTTGCATCTATCTCCACCCCACCGTTTTGGTAATGCAACGTTGGGTATACGATAATGGGCTCGGTACGTATGTCCACCCCAAACCTCTTATATTGCCGCAGCATTGCTGGAAGGTTCTTCTCGATGGCTCCCTTTCCATTGAGAATCTCGATAACAGGAGTGTCGAGCCAAACGCCCACGTGGCCGGATGGAGTCTTTACACCATTTTCACGTTCTGTCGCTTCACGAATGAACGAAGCAGACTCCACGTCACGAGGCTCTAAGGGATAGACAAAAAGATCACCATTGGCATTGACAGGTTGTCCACCCATGCCCCTGAGTTTCTCCGTGCAAAGAAAACCAAGTATCTGCGGAGGATAGACAGCACCTGTGGGATGATACTGCACCGAGTCCATGAAGGCCAGCCTGGCACCTACCCTGTATGCCAATACAAGACCGTCTCCGGTGGCTCCATAATGATTGGTAGTCTCGAAGTTTTTAATGTGCAAACGTCCGAACCCACCGGTGGCAAGTATGGTGGCCTTGGCGCGCACTACGAAGTGCTCTTTGGTCAAAAGGTGATAGAACACAGCTCCAGCAACCGCGCCCTTGGAATCCTTGATGAGTTCCACCGCGCTCATGTGCTCCAGTACCTGTATATCCTTGTGGTTTTGCACTTCGTCCCTGAGGGTTCGGCAAATGGCCGCCCCTGTGTAGTCCCTGGCAGACAACATTCTGGGGCGGGAAGTGCCACCTCCCGGCTTGGTTTTGAGATTTCCCTCTTGGTCCTGGTCGAACATCACACCCAGGTTACGAAGCCATTGTATGGCACCAGGGGCTTCCGAGACCAATGCCTCGACCAACTCGGGTTTGTTGTCGAAATGTCCACCACCAATGACGTCAAGATAGTGAATGGCAGGTGAGTCATCCTCTCGGACCGCGGCCTGTATCCCACCCTGGGCCATCATGGAATTTGCGTCACCCAAACGAAGCTTGGTGGCAATGGCTACCCTCACGCCTTGCTGCTCGGCCAAAAGAGCAGCTGAGAACCCGGCTGAGCCAGCTCCTATGATCAACACGTCCGTGTCAAAATCAGGATTGGTCAAATCATAACGCTCAGGAACAATGCGAGGATATGTCTCTAGAAGGTCAGCCACATCCGCGGTCAATGGCTCTGACTCGTTTGGACCCCATCTCACCGGTCGCCGCGCGTCGTCCTGGTAATCCGGATGGAACCTCTTGAGCACATCCTGACGTTCATCATCGCTCATTGGCTTCACGATGGGCTGACCAGCCTTTGCAGTCTCGACGCGTTTCGACCTGGTGGCTTCCACCTTCCGGATGGACTCCTGCATGCTCTCGGGGTACATTGTCAACCTCTCTTCTGGGCTTTTACAACCGCCACAGACCCGGGACGTACCGGGCTACTTGGTGCGGATCTCTCGTTTGTAATAACGTGACTTGAGTTCATCATGCTCCATCGACTTCAACGATTCGAGTTGCTCGTCGTATTTTCCCGCATCTATATCCTCTACCATCTTTTCCAGCAACACAGCCGGCTTGGCAAGGTAACGTCCATAGAGCCTTCTTGCCAAAGTGCCGGCGTTGTATTGAACGAGTTCGGCGGGGCATCTCAATGCACACAATCCACAGCGCAAACAGTCGAAGGATAGATCTGCCGCTGTGGCTATGTCCCCTCTCATGATGCACTGTATGTAATCCATCACCTGGATTTCCTGTGGGCAAATCTTGGTGCATGTATTGCAGGCCACACACCGAAAAACCTCGGGAAAAATTTTTTTGAACGAATCTTCGTCAGGAGTGAGTTCCTCTATGTCGTACGACGGCTTTTCTGCGGGCACGAAGGGGATTTGAGCGATATGCATCCCATCACTCACAACGGTCTGGCATGCCAATCCGCCCTTGAGCTTGTAATCTCCCTGTTCTCGATACAGGGTTCCGCAGGCACCACAATATCCCTCGCGACATCCCACCCCTGTGGTGAGCTGAAAGCCTGAGTATTCCAGCGCACTCATAATGGTGGAACCCTCGGGAACCTTAAACATCTCTCCCATCACGACGATGCTTACCATCTTAGTCTCGGTGGCCATGATCTGTCTTCCCTCTCAAACCAATCCGCATTCCTTCAACAACCCGGTCGGATCCACTTCGTGCAACTTAGTCCATTGGGCTTGCCAACCCTGTCCCAGGGCGATGGACAAAAGCTCAGTGAAGTAAAAGACCGGCATGGGCGAAAGATCAGCATGCTGCGTTCGAGCCTCTCGCTGCATCTGGTCCAGGTTGTATGCACACAAAGGGCACGAGGTAACCAGGGCCTGGGCACCGGCCATCTTGGCCGAGCGAATTATCATGTTGGTCCTGCTGGTCACCACCGCCATGTTTGTCAAGGTCTGGTACGAACCACAACACTCGGCGCGCTGATCGAAATACACTGGTTCGGCCCCAATGGCGTCCAAAACCTTGTCCATCACCTCTGGCTTCTGAGGATCGTCGATGGACGCACTGTCGGGCCTTGTCAACAAGCATCCGTAATACGCCCCAAGTTTCAATCCCTTGATGGGCATTTTTATTTTTTGGGCTAGGGAATCTAAACCTATTTGATCCCTGAGGTATGCCAAGGGATGCACAATGTCCACAGTCCCCAGGTACTCACCTTGCTCCTTGTACATAAACGACTGAAGCTTTGACAGGCGTTCCGGATCTTGTGCGATAAACTGTTTCGCCCTTGCGAGGGTATTGTAGCACATGGAACAGGGCGCGAGCAGAACCTCTGCACCCTGTTGCTCAGCTCGTAAAAGATTTCGGATTGGAGCCAGCTGTGACATGAGGTCATCACTGGCCATGGAAAACACCGTGCCGCAGCAATTCCAACGCTCCAGTTCCTTCATGTCCACACCCAGCGCGGTCATGGAGGACACAAAGCTCTGGTCAAAGTTCGCAGCCTTGTTCTTCAATGTACAGCCTGGAAAATATAGTACGCTCATCTCTGTCGTGGCTCCGGCACTGGTCATCCTGTAAGTTTTCTCATGGCCGCCACCAGGAGAATGGGAGCCGCATCGGA
>CAYSLH010000138.1:0-12441 GCA_964431605.1 uncultured Myxococcales bacterium | reverse complement strand
ACGGGGCGTTTTCCGATCCTCCCACAGCCAGCCCGCTACCTGCGTTCGCCACGTCCTGCAGGTGAGGGGCGCTCACCTGTCTGCCCACAGACAAGATCACTACCCGGATTCCATTCTGGAAAGCATACTGGGCTCCTTCGATGGAATCCTGTTGACCGTTTTGAGGATTGGGCTCCGTGCATGTATCAGGTTCGCCATCTGTTGCCAATACGATGAGCATGGATCCTGCTGGATTGTCAGGATCAGGGGGCAGAGATTTCAATAAATCGGTTACAGCCTTGATGGATTCCCCTGTGGGTGTGTCTCCATCTGGTTCATTTTCCGAGATAATCGTTTTGATGGCATTGGCATTGTTCAAAGCAGGCTCTACTGTGCAAAGGATTGGACAATCCCCACCAGAAAATCCACCATGGCTGGTATAGAGGCTTACGCCAAAGCGTACCTCCTTTTCCAACGCGAACACCACACCGGAGGCTTGGTCTACAAGGGCCGACTCCATGGCATCCCAGCGGCTTTGTCCTCCGAAGTCCTCAGTCATGCTTCCTGATTGATCTATCAGGAGCATGACCGTAGGTATCAACAGAGCCAGGTTGATCTCCACACCGGCGCATGTCTCCATACACGTTCCATGGTCGACGCAGATGGCATCTTCACCACATTCATCTCCTCCCTCTGTACAGTCTGCTCTACAAACCTTGTCTGCACCGCAGTACAGATCCTGACCACAGTCCACAGAACTTACGCACTGTTGACCACATAAAGGATCCAAGTCGTCAGAGCACACATTCGGTAACGAACCATCCGGGTTGGTTTTGCTGGAGTCGGAACATGCACCAATGGTCACCGAAAGGCTGAACAACATCAGGGGAAACAGGAGTTTCATGGTTTCATCTCCATTGTCGTTATTTGGATCATGCCTGAATCATATCACGCTCGATGGTTTTTTCAGAGGGTGTTGCGGTTTTTATACTTACAGAGTATTTCGGCACCAGGCTGTAGCCAAAGAATCTGCGTATTCGTTCCACTTGGATTCATCGTGAGCCCTGATCCAATGCAAGGTCAACTCAGGGCGCCGCTTGAAAATTTCATATACTTCTTTTACCAATTCCAGGTTTTTGATTGGACCGCTCTTTCGCCTCCATCCCATGGCCTGCCAGGATGAAGCCCACTGGGTGATTGTCTTGAAACATAATTCACTGTCCGTATATACATCCGTTTGCGTACCGGGTGGGACCAGGTTGCAACCTTCCCTAAGTGCCATAAGTTCCATCCTGTTGTTGGTGGTGTGCTGTTCATAACCGTGCTTTTGTTCGATGACCTGATCGTCTTTCACATAGACCGCGCCCCATCCTCCAGGTCCCGGGTTGGGCCTGGCCGAACCATCGGTGAAGAGCCCGTCCTTAGGTCCTGAACTGAAGCTTCGTATGACCTGCGCTAAGGTAAGGTCCTGGGTCGCAGTGGATGACCTCTTGGTCCTGGACGTGGAGCGAGATGTTTTTTTTCCCCTCTGAGAAGATCCTTTCCCACGGTCCCGGCAGTCGAGGCATTTTTTTGGTGTCCATCCTGGATACCTTTGAAGCACTGATTCTGAAACGTTAAATTCACTACCGCATGATATGCATTTGAATTTGGTTTTCATTCCGGGGATTAGACTTTTGATTTGGTGCTTATGCAAGCTAAAAAAACATGAGGTTACAATTTAGGACCATAGCAAATGGTGAGGATAGACATGCCGGGCACTTGGCGTGAGGCTGACTGGAAAAATCCGCGTGAGTGTGGATGGATATTATGCTTAGAAGGAAAAGCCTTCAGGCAATTGGGATGCCTTGGTGCCTTCGGCGACCCAAGAAAGGTCCAGGATGGTGTATGTCGGGTCCAGGGTTCTGAAAATGGGAACAACCCGCATACCGAATTTCGGTTCGCCCACGCTCAGGTAACTCATGAGAATGGTGGAGATGCCGTCGAACTCGATGTTGATGAATTTAATGGGTTTGTCCAGGGAATTGAAAGCGCCGGACCTTTCACATACCATGAAGGTATGAATTTTTCCTGTCTCCTGGGCCAACTTGGTGAAATCCTCGACTTTGTTCTTTCCGAGACAGTCCGGACAATGGATCCTGAAGGGGATGTATGCCGTACCTTTGTACTTGCAATCAGGGTTTTCGCATCTCGTACCTAGTAGTTTGCCCTTGCTGAGAGACTCGAAGAAAACCGCTTCTCCCCCATAGGAGTGGATATATGTCAAATCCCGCGGGTTGGTAACTCCCAGCAGGCGCCAGTTGTCGTCCTTGTCCCTGATGGGCATATTGGGTGTCAGGTTGTGAAAGTCTCCCTTGAGACGATATTTTCCGTTTTCCACGTATACTTGACCGTAGCTACTCATGACAAAACCCCTTTTAGTCTTTCTTCAGAAGGTGGTCAGGATCCATAAGGATCGTTGAGGTGACATGGCTTCCGACTCCTGCGTGGCTGATGGCCATGCCGCGCTTGGCACCCTTTACCTGCAAATCGGTCCAGTCGGAAGGCTTCTGGCGACCGAATTTTTTCCAGAGTTTTTCATCGCCGTGTATCTCTGCCCAACGGTTCCATATGTGGGTCGCAATTTCGAATGTTTGCATGATGCCCGTGGCTCCCACCGCGTGCATACATCCGATAAGTCCACCAGAAAGGTTGCTGGGAAGTTTTCCAGGCTCACCCGTCTTGGGATTGGTATGGTAGCAGTCGCCGGATTCCACGTAGTCTCTGCCTTCGCCATAGGGACGAACTCCGATGTCTTCGTATGTTTGTACGTCACTGATGGTAAATGCGTCATGCAGTTCCAACACGTCCAGGTCGTCCATGGGGTTTTTCACCCCGGCCATCCCGTATCCGTAATATGCGGCCATTCTGGCTGCCAGGAAACCGGAGAACCCTGGATAGCGTTCTCCTCCGGGAAAACGTTCAGCCAGGTCTTTGTATTGGTCGTGGCTTTCATGGGGCAGCAGAGGAATCTCCATATCTCGCCTGTCCGCAGGGCGAAGGGTGTGTGATCCGGCCGCAGAGTACAACCGGAGGGGTTTGTGCGGAGTCTTTTTTGCAAATTCGTTGGCCGTATCCTCGTCGCAAAGAACAACGCACGCGGCGCCGACGCTCATCAAACAGCAATCAAGCGCCCTGAGGGGATCCGCCACCACCGGTGAGTTCAGCACGTCATCGACGGTTATTTTCATTCCCGCGTGGGCGAATGGGTTCATGCGCGCATAACCGTGATGCTTTACCGATATTTCCGCCAGGGTTTTTCTGAAGGAATCTTCGGATTTTCCGAAAATCTGCCAATAGCGTTGGGCCATGACAGCGTAGTATCCTGTATAGATGTGCCCGAGGGGAGATTCCCAGTCCTTGTCGGCGGCTGATGCAATAAGGAAGTTTCCTTCGTCCGTGGGCACTTCGTCCATTCGTTCCCAGCCCATGGCCAGAGTGCAATCCGAGTAACCGGACGCTACTGCCTTGAAAGCTTCCCAGATAGTGGATCCGCCTGTGGCGCCACCTGTTTTGACACCTATGTTTCCAAGGGGATCCAGGCCAAGACGATCATGTATTACAGCCTCTCCTAAAAGCTGATCTCCAAAATGGTCTGCAAAGTGACCATAATAGGCCGAGTGGATATATCCTTTGAGTTCGGAAGGAGTCATGTTGGCCAGGTCTGCTGCCATGGTCAGGGCATCGACACAGAGTTCTTCGGTGCGCTTGTCCGGCATTGCCCGATCGAATTTGGACTGACCTGCTGTAACCAGGTAGACCGGTCTTTGCATCTTGGGGATTTTCAACTGCCTGTCGGTGAAATGAATCATCCTTTCCTCCTGCTCGCATGAAGGTTTCAGATATACAACTGAAGAATCCGAGTAGCACGTATGAATCTAAGGAGCAACGATTTTATATTTTTTGGTATTTATTTATCAAGGTACTTTTCGGAATTATGGGGTACATACAGCCAAATCGGATGGGATGGAACTGCCGATACGGCAAGATGAAACAAGGATGCCAATAGGTGTAGCACACTGGTATGGTATTGATAGTGTCGCTACGTAAATTTTTCTGGCCTACTATCCTTGGTTGACTATAATGGACAGGAATAGTGGGTTTCTTGACAATTCAACTTAAATTATGCCTAATTAAGCTAAAATTAGTATTAATTAAGGTACTCTGATGGTTCAAATGTTAAAATCAAGATTGTTTACAGTTTGTTTACTCGTAATGTCATCCGGTACGGGATGTTCCATGGCTTCTTTGAACGCACGTGTCGACTTGCTTGAAAAGGAACTCAACGACCAGCGTTCATCAAACCAGTATCTGGAACAAAGGCTGGACGAGGTGCAGATAGAGTTGGTATTGATTAAGAAGAAACTAGCAAATCCTGGCGCCGGCAGCATGGGTTATCCTGGGAGAAATAGTTCAGAACTGGGTGAGGTAAAGCTCAGTTCAGGAAAGAAGGGGCCCAAATATCACATCAACAGGCCCAAGAGACACAAATGGAAATTGCACCAGATAAAGGTCAAGGCGGTGGACCCATCCACCGTGACGGAACAATTGACCGTAGACCATGATGCGGCAAATCGTCCGTTGGGTGGAGAGGGTGTAGAGGTGCAAAGCAGTGCCTTGTCTTCGGACCAGGATTCTCAACCAGACCAGGATACCATGGGACTAAAGGTGTTCAATGACGCTTTCAGTTTATACAGGAGCAACCAGTTCGCCAAGGCCGCAGATGCCTTGGAGGATTTCAGCAGGAGATATCCGGACCATGAGTTGGCATCGTCGGGACTGTACTATGCTGGTAAATCACACATGATGGTCGGTCAATTCAAAAAAGCGGCGGCTGTTTTTAAGAAGTTGGTTAAAATGTATCCCAGGGACGAACGTAATGCCAAGGCTTTGCTTCTTGCAGGTCGTTGCGAAGAAAGGCTCGGCAGACCAAGAGAAGCCAGGGGTACATACATGGAACTAGTGGATGCTTTTCCATTGACAAAAGAAGCAGTGACGGCAAACAAGAGGCTGCAGTCCATACGCTGAGGAGGTAGTCCAATGCGAAGTCCGCTCATGACATTATTGCTGGCATGCCTGCTTTTGGCAGGCGTGGCTCAGGGACAGGAGGCAGTCCCGGAGTCTGACACCATAGAGCCGGCAAAGGATGAGGCTGCGAAATCAGAAGGACAGACTTCGGTGAGCGAGGAACACACGGTTGTCAGTGGGGATACCCTCTGGGACCTGTGTGGAAAATATCTGAAGAATCCCTGGTACTGGCCAAGGGTATGGTCATATAACCCGGAGATTACCAATCCTCACTGGATCTACCCGGGAAACGTGGTTCGTTTCTATCCTGGTGGTGGTGGACCGGGAGAAATAGATATCATCAGCCGGGACATGGAAGTCCCGGTACCGGATGATATTGCGTTGGATGAGGAGCTTTTGCCGGAAGACATGGTGGAGATGGCTGGCAACATAATGAAGATGAAAACCCTCAAAGCCGTCAAGATCCTCAGAAATGCATTTGTGACCAAGGATGAGTTGGACGAAATGGGTACTGTCAGAGCATCCAGGGAAGAGAAGGAGTTTCTCAGCGAGGGTGATAGGATCTATTTGGACTTCAAAGACCTCTCCGGTGTCAATGTCGGTGACAGGTTTACGCTATATCGTACTGTGTCCAAGATAGATCACCCTGTGACGGGTGAGTTCATTGGGTATTTCACCAAGGTCCTGGGTGCATGCGAAATAGTCAGTATTGCAGAGACATCCGCCGTGGCGGTTATATCGACATCCACCGATCCCATAATCAGGGGTGATATGGTCGGCCCCATGATGGATAAACTCACCAAAGATGTGGGTCCCATGCCCAACGAGGTGGAGGTTCGAGGTTATATCGTTGGTTCGTCCATAGAGCATTTGACGAACTTCGGTGAGAATCATCTGGTGTTCATAGATCAGGGTTCTGAACAGGGTGTCCACGAAGGAAACGTGTTCGATGTTGTTCGAAGGGAAGATGGTCTATTCATGCCAGGTGAGGGCAAGCAGGAGGGAAAGTGGGACAAAAGTATGCCTGCTGAAATCTATGCCCGCATCATGGTCGTGGATGCCAGGCCTACTGCCAGCACCGGTCTAGTTATGGAAAGTATCCGTGAGTTGCGTATCGGTGACAGAGTTCTGATGAGCATCAAGTAACCGGCCACCTTTCTGTCAATTGTCCCAATTCATCGATCAAGATTCTAAAGGTATCGTTCCCTTGGAAAGGGACCACCGGGATTTTCCCCGCCGATTCCTGGAGATTTCTAACCCGCCTGAAACCATATGGATCAAAGGCAAGATCCCTCCTGCGCCAAGGGTCGCGTTGGTTGGCGCCAGGCGTTGTGACAGATATGGCATGGACCTGGCCCGAACCCTCGCAGAGGACCTGGTGGACCATGGTGTGGCTATAGTGTCTGGTGGAGCAGCAGGTATAGACACAGCAGCACTGACGGCATGTCAGGAGCACGGAGGTTTTCCCGTGGCGATCCTTGGCACCGGAGTGGATATCGTTTATCCGGCTTCCAACAAGGACCTGTTTGAGAGCATCGCCCGCAAGGGCGCGATCATAAGCGAATACCCACCTGGCACTCCGGGAAGACCTGGAAATTTTCCCAGGAGAAATCGGCTGGTGAGCGCACTGTCAGATGCTGTGATTGTGGTCAGGGCGCAGAAGAAAAGCGGGTCTCTTATCACAGCCAGATTGGCTGTGAGCCAAAGAAAGCCATTGTTTGCCGTGCCGGGACCAGTGGGGCAGAGCCTCAGCGAGGGATGCCACCAGCTTATCCGGGATGGTGCCAGGCTCTTGGAGAGCGCAGGCGATGTATTGAGCGTGCTTGGCTTGTCCTCTGGCCATGGCCAAACAAACCTGGATCTTGGCCGGAAGTCACCGGTTACGGCAACGAAATCGATTCCGGTTGATCTCGACCCTGAAGAGAGGTTATTGATGGAAGCCTTGGAGCCTGGACCTCTGCCCCTGGATGTGCTTTCGCACAAGACCGGTTTGGATATAAGCAGGCTTTCAGGACTGGTGCTGAAACTCGAGCTGAAGAATCTGGTCAAACAAGGTCTTGGCCTGGTGTCTTCGTGCTTGGTTGGTACAGAGCGATCCGGAAAGGTTCGGTGAGGAAAGTGAACGACTCTGGTGGAACAGTGACGGTGGTGGGAGCCGGGTTGGCAGGGTGTGAAGCAGCCGTGGCGCTGGCCAGAGGTGGTGTGCATGTTAGATTGCTTGATATGAAGCCTGCAAAATTTTCTCCCGCCCATAAAATGGAAGGACCTGCAGAACTCGTGTGTTCCAATTCCCTTAAGTCGGATTCACTGGACACAGCGCATGGATTGCTAAAGGATGAGTTGCGCCAACTGGGTTCGATACTGCTAGAAGCCGCAGATGTTGCCAGGGTGCCTGCCGGAAGCGCTCTCGCAGTGGACCGTGTATTGTTTTCTCGTGCGGTACAAAACATATTATCCAGACAGAAGCTCATCGAGTACAACAAGTCAACCGAAGTGACCATTCCTCCGGAGGGAGACGTGGTGTTGGCCACAGGTCCCCTGACTTCTCCCGAGCTTGCCACTTGGCTAAAGAAGCGTGCCGGCTGTGCACAGGACCTATACTTCTATGACGCATTGGCACCGATCGTAAGTGCCGACAGCCTGGACATGGACAAGATATATTCGGGCTCCAGGTGGGGCAAGGGTGGTGATGATTACCTGAACTGTCCCATGGACAAAAAGCAATACACTAGATTCGTGGAGGCGTTGCGAAAAGCCCAACGCACGCCGCTTCACGATTTCGAGGAACCAAAATATTTCGAGTCTTGCCTGCCGGTGGAGGTGCTTGCCGACAGGGGTGACGACGTGTTGGCGTTTGGACCCATGAGACCAGTGGGGCTGGAGCATGATGGACAAAAGTTCCATGCAGTTGTGCAGCTTAGGCCTGAGAATTCCGAACGTTCGGCCTTCAATCTTGTTGGCTTTCAGACCAAGCTCACATACACTGCACAGGACCAAGTCTTCAGGCTCGTGCCCGGCCTTGAGAATGTCGAGTTTCTACGTTACGGAGCCGTTCATAGAAATCTGTTCGTAAACTCACCTGTGGTGTTGGATGACGAGCTTCGCCTCAAGTCTGCCAACAGGGTGAGACTGGCAGGCCAGATTGTTGGGGTGGAGGGATATATGGAAAGTGCAGCCATCGGACTGTTGGTCGGTTTGATGATGGCCCGCCAAGCCAATGGCGCTCATTTCGATCCACCTCCCCATGATACGGCACTCGGTGCGCTGTGGAATCACATAAGGGGGCGGGAGCAAAAAAAGGTTTTTGAGCCGATGAATATTCATTTTGGCTTACTGCCCCCGGTCAAGGCGAGGGGAAAAAATAACAGGCGAAAAATAGCGGTTCGGCGTGCAAGGACTTCTTTTTCGAAGTGGCTTGACCTGGCTGGGCTCGTTGCTGGAGGTGGATCGTGAGTTCTCTCGCCACAGTGGTGGTCAATGGTCGTGCTGCGCGTAGATTGCGACAGGGGCATGTTTGGATATTCGATTCGGATGTACGTGATACTGACGATGCAAAAGCAGGAGACGTGGTAAGGGTCGCAACCCGTCACAAGTCGGGCGGAGTCAACGAACTGGGAATCGCATTTTTCAACCCGGATTCCATGATTAGGCTCCGCCTAATCGATCGAAAGGTATGCAAACCGGACAGGGATTTTTGGAGACATAGGTTATTATCAGCATTGTCGTTTCGTAAAACGCTTGCCAACCAAGACTCTTTGGATGATGTGGGCAGGATGGTATTTTCCGAGGCCGATGGAATACCTGGTCTCATCGTCGATAAGTACGCAAAGGTGCTGGTCATACAAACCCTGAGCGCAGGTGCGGACCGATTGTTGCCCATGTGGTTGGAACTTCTCGACGAGATGTTGTCTCCCGATGCCATAGTGGAAAGAAACGATACGCACTCGCGAAAACTGGAGGGGTTGGATGTGCGCTCGCAGGTGGTCTCAGGCAAGCTCGATGTCCCGGTGTTGGTGCATGATGGTGGATTGGAGTTCGAGGTGAATCCTCTATTGGGACAAAAAACCGGATATTTTTTGGACCAAAGGGAGAACCGGCTTCGGGCGGCTGAATATGCCGTTGGTCGATGCCTGGACGTTTTTTGTTACCAGGGTGGATTTGGTCTTCAACTTGCCCGTGGTGGGGCGGATGAAGTGGTTTTGGTGGACCAATCTGCCAGGTCGTTGCAGATGGCGCAGAACGCGGCGGACAGGAATAGCTTGAAGGTACGGACCGAGGTCGCCAATGCATTCGATTTTCTCAGGGACCAACAGGTGGACGGTGAAAAGTATGATGTGGTCGTATTGGATCCTCCAGCCTTTGCCAAAAATAAAAACTCCATTGAAAGGGCCTCGCGTGGTTATAAGGAGATAAACCTCCGGGCTTTGAAATTGCTGAATCCAGGTGGTGTCCTCATTACATCTTCTTGTTCGTATCACATGAGTGAAGAGCATTTTGGGCAGATCTTGCTGTCCGCCGGTATGGATGCTGGTAGAACCCTCCAGGTTTTGGAACGCCGTAGCCAGGCCAGGGACCATCCAGTCAGGTTGGGATTTCCTGAATCGCACTACCTGAAGTGTTATGTGGCAAGGGCGCTTTAGTCGGAATTGTTATCTTTCGGCTGTTGCTTGAAATCCTTTCACGATTTTCTTGGGGTGACCGGATATATCGTCATGAAGCAGAACACTTCGATACTAACGTCTCAGTTGCTTTCAGAAATGGGCGTGGTTCATGGATTTACCACAAGGTTGGGAGGTGTGTCCAAGGGGGTGTTTTCCAGTTTGAATTTTTCTTTCAAAGTGGGCGACCTTGACCAGGCTGTGGAGGCTAATCGTCTGTTGTGGGAGCGAATCACTGGTCTGGGGTGGAAGAACGTGGTGGAACTCAACCAGGTACACGGATCCGAGGTATTGGTGGTGGATGAGCCTCTTTGGTCACTCGACCCGCTCGAACACAGGTCCTTCGATGCTTGCGTTACCTGTCGCCAAGGCGCAGTGTTGGCCATAAGCACGGCTGACTGTGTGCCAATTCTGCTATATAGCCAATCACCCAAAGCCATAGGGGCGGTTCATGCAGGGTGGCGTGGTACAATAGCCGGTGTTGCTAAGAAGGCCGTAACAACAATGGTTGAACGACTCGGTTGCCATGCTGCCGGCATTCATGCAGTAATCGGCCCCTGTATCCATTTTTCCGCTTTTTCTGTGGGCCCCGATGTTTATAAATCTTTCGAGGATGCGTTTGGCCCACGATCGGTAGGAATGGAAAATAGAGAGTTTCATGTAGACCTGGTGGAGTCGAACAGGTTGGCTCTCGTTGGAGTTGGATTGTTTGAAGAATCCATACAGGTGCTGGACTATTGTACGTTTTCCGATGAAAATCTTTTCTATTCTCATCGCCGAGATCATGGAAAGACTGGCAGACATCTGTCCTACATCAGCCTTGTATGATTTTGTAAATTGTTGCAAGTTGATGAAGAGTTTTTTTCATGACTCCGGGTGAAGGAGAAAGCCATATGAAGAAAAAGTCCAAGGTCGCGATTCTTCGCACCACGCCCCAGACCGTTTTTCGTGACTATCATGAGCTACTCAACCTTGCCGACTACCAGGAATATTTATCAAAGGATGTGGATACCGCATTGAAGATAAATATTTCCTGGCACCATTTTTATCCTGCCGCATCCACCACGCCGTGGCAACTAGATGGAGTCATAAGGGCGATGTTGGCTGACGGATTCAATGCAGAACTGATTCATGGATGTCACAACCGTACGGTGGTCATTGATTCACACTTGGGAGAGAGAGAAAACAAGCATCTACCGGTCATCCAGGCTCATGGATTGAGAAATATACACCTGTACGAGGGGGAGGAGTGGTGTGACATCAGAGAAGCCGTAGGTGATCTGGCCAATGATTTCATTGCTCTCAACGATGTTTATCCCAAGGGCTTTTCAATCCCCAGGAGGTTTATCGGTGAGAACATCATTCACCTTCCAACGGTAAAGACCCATGTATTTACCACGACCACCGGTGCCATGAAAAACGCCTTTGGAGGACTACTCAACGAGCACAGGCACTGGACTCACCCGGTGATTCACGAGACGTTGGTAGACCTTCTTCGCATTCAGAAAAAGATACATAAAGGTCTTTTCGCCGTGATGGATGGTACCTTTGCAGGGGACGGACCAGGACCCAGGTGTATGTATCCGAAGATTAAGAATGTGATTCTTGCGTCCGCAGACCAGGTAGCCATAGATGCCACGGCCGCTAAACTGATGGGGTTCGATCCCATGGAAATGAAGTACATTCGCCTGGCCCATGAAGCAGGACTGGGTTGCGGAGATCCTGCCGGGATAGAGATAGTTGGGGACAAAAGCGCTGCAAATGAAAACTGGAACTTTGAAGGTCCTATGAAAAATCTTACTTTCGCTGCCAGAATGCAGCACCAGATCTATTGGGGGAGGCTGAAGCCTTTTGTGGAGTGGTCTCTGAAAACATGGATGGCACCATGGGCGTACATGGCGTCTGTGGTGTATCACGACGGTTATTGGTATCCAGCCAACGGAAATAAACAAGTGCAAAAGGCCATGCTCAGCGAGTGGGGGAGACTGTTTGCTAATTGGGAAAAATTGACTGCAAACCAAGATGGTTTCGAAGAGATGGGTGATCCTCCGGATGGTCCGAAACACAGCACGAAAGAACTTATGACCATGGCAGCCAGGATACTTGGAACCACGGTTGCTCAGGCTCCTGAAGTCGTTGCAAGATTTGGAAAGAAAAAATTATGATTCGATTGACAACAGAGAATTTGTTTCCATGATCAATCGGATCGTGCCTTGTTCATCTAGCCGGGTTTTCTGCTCGAATGAATATCCAGAGTTACACCGGCCATGGGGCCGTAGATGACATCGTCATAGTATAGGGGCAGGGGCTGATATATCTGCGCCAGGATGGATACTGAACTTCCAAGGCTAAACTCTGCCCCCAATCCCATCAGAACGTATATGGGGCCGAACTGCACATCGCCGTGATTGTCTCCATAGATTTCATGGGTGATCTTTGTGTTAGTGGGGTGGTTTCTTAGGCCCAAGCTGCCAAACAGGCGGACCCAGCTGAAATCGACTCCCACAGCACCGCTCCATCTCAATACAGGCATAAGCGTGTAATCCTCTTTGTTTTCTATCAGGCTTTGCTGGTCGTATACCTTTATGTGACTCGGTATCAGAGCGGCGATGGTCTCTATGGATGTTCCCAGGTACCAGCGCTTAGAGAACATGGAACTGAATGCTATGCCTATGCCTCCTGACAGACTGCCATTGTGTGGGCGCGAGACCATGCATGGCGCCGCTGCAAAGGATTT
>CAYSLH010000137.1:0-12483 GCA_964431605.1 uncultured Myxococcales bacterium | reverse complement strand
TCCATGGATGAAGGTCGTTTTCCAACATGAAAAGGTGTTCATCCTTACTGTAAGAGCGGATCCCAACCTGCACCGGATTACAATGTGTAACCAGTCGTCTCATCACGCAAGCATGAGAGAATTGAGACCCCTGATACTTGTCGCGAAGGTCTGCGTGTGCATCAATCTGCAATATGCTAATGGGCTCTGTGCATGAATCCAGAATGGATTCCACACATCCGATGGTAAGGGAATGTTCGCCACCCAAAGATATTACAAACTTCCCATCACGTATGGCCGGAGCAAGATGTTTCCTGACAGCTTCTACCTGGTGCTTAGGGCCCCTGACGTCAGGCTCAAGAGGGTCCAGGGTACAGATGCCCACCTGACATGGTTCAAATCCCAGGTGCTCGTCGAATAACTCCAGTGCTTCGGATGCCTCGATAATTGCCCCAGGTCCAGATTGGGTCCCTGTCATCCATGATGTGGTGGCATCGTAAGGCAGGGGTGCGATAACTGCCTTGGATTTTTCGTACTTCGTCAGGTTTTCAGGTAGATAGGCAAAAGGAGCGGAGTATGTCGAGTTACATATATTCATGGTTCAATGCTTATTCATACATGGCAAAGGGTCAAGGAACAAATTTTTGACATGTGTGTATATGTAGGATACGATACCACCTAGAGCCAATAGCAAGGAGGGAACCATGTTGACCAATTTCGCTGAAAAAAGAGTGGAGTATAGAAAGCCCCTGGATGTCCTGATGAATAAGTATGTGGGTGATGAGCCTTTCATGGTCAGGTCTGCAGATATTTCCACAACGGGAATCTATCTTCATAAACTCATCGAACCAGACCTTCCAGAGGGTTCCATGGTCAGTTTGGAGTTCCAGCTTCCGGGGACGGAGGAAGTAATCTGGGCCAGGGGTGCGGTCATGAGAGAAAGCCGAAGATGGGGTACGGAAGGTACTGGGATCTGGTTCACGATTATTCCTGATGCTTACAAGAAAATGATAGAGGAGTTCGTGTTTTCTGAACAGTCACAAGTCGCAGCCTGAGAGTTTTATCCAGGCATTAGTACAGATGTTAGTGGATATCTCCTCTTCTGAAAATCACCAGAATGCTCACTGGGATCAAAAGGATCCAGAATGCCCCTATCAGGACGTAGAGCCAAGGGGGAAATTTGATTGGTCTGGTTTTCGAGTCAGCAACTTCCTGCATGACAGGTTCGTCCATCAGGCAGTTTTCAAAAGGGTTTGACTGAAAAGATTCATCCACTTGCTTGGCGAACAATAAAAAACCAGATTTTGATTTATCGTTGATTTTGCCATGTTTTCCGATTGTTAACCTGAAAGAGAACCATTTTCCCTGCAGAAGGCCTGGAAAGATTTCTTTGGGGAGTAGTTCGATATTAACCTGTGGAGAATTATTATCTGGTTCAAAAAAAATCTTTATTTTCCATTTTTGAATCTTTGAATCTCCCAGGTGCCAGCCACTTGGTATGGGGAGGTCTTTATCAAGAATTTGAGATAGCTTGAGACCGGTTTGGGGTGGAATGCATACTTTCTGTTCCGCAAGTGTGTTGCCAGATATAAACAAGATAATGAGAATACAAAAGAATGCAGAGAATACAGGCGCTTGTTGTTTCATGGCTGCTTGCCTTTGTTTCGAGCTATAAAGTAACGCTTTATAAACTGTGCCTGTTTCGGTGTAACTTCAAAGAAAAATGGAGGGAAGCCACTATAGTTATACACAGGACATTGCTTTGATGCAAGGTTGTATTCGATAGTCAGGTCCTGCTGTCTTTCTTCTCTTGAAGGACACACGATCTGTGCCTCATTGTTTTCTTTATTATTACTATTATTGGGGACGGAGGTTAGTTTTCCAGAGGTAAATTCCCCATAACATAAACCTGGAAAACGTGGCATCAGAAGAGACTCAGGTTGGTTTCCCGAGCAGTTGATTGGAATTCGAAGACGCAACCTGGTCGGGTTTTTCAATGGCATTTTAGGAAATCCGCGAAGCAAAAAACAGACATCCGGCGAAATGGAAAACTCAGCTAAAAGACCTGTTGCCTCGCATTTCCAATCTTTGGAATCGTCAGCGGGTTTTCGGCAAACCTCGAATTTACTCCAATCGAGGTAACTTCTGTTCATTATGATTAGTAGATCACCGTTTGGGTCGTCAATGATATGGCATCCGGAAGGGAGATGTTCAGGAAGATTCTTCGGTGCCTTGAGTACGATTAGATTTTCATGTGTGGAGTTTTCAGCCTTTCTAGTAACATCACCAGCAAGAGGTGAGTCCCATTGTGGACGCATGGCTTCCAGGAGCAAATAATCCTTGGGGCCTTTCAATCCCATCATGGCTTGCTCAAAAGTCCATCCAAGATTTTTCAGCTCCCTGGCCATGGTGCGAACATGGGAAAATCTCAGTTCCTGCTGGTCATAATCATGAGTTGGTGCTGGAACAAGGATTAGAACGAGCATGAGCAAAGCAGGTGAATAATCTTTTAGCCTTTCCATAAATCGACTTTTCCGCATAACCGTGAGGGATGAGTTTTCCAGGAGAATGGACAATGAAATACCCACAGAAAGGCTAAATGCGGGCAAAAATGGCAGAAAATACCTGTTGGTTTTTACCAGGTCCAGAAAAATCGACCCAAAGATAAACAATACAAGGACTGGAAGTACGAGCCAGGTGAGAATAATCCCAAGTCGCCGCATAGAACCCTTTTTTGCAATTGATAATACCAGGCTCAACGCAAGGCCAACTATTCCAATGACAAAAGGCAAAGTTACAAGGTCTGCATGATGTTGTAGCATTGTTTGGCCTGGAATTAATTTTCCACCGACAATTGTGCCAAAGTTGGAAAACCAAGCTTCAGGTGATGTGAGCAGGCTCGTTCCAACAAAACCCACAGAAATACCCAAGAAGCCAATAATTTTTCCTTTTTTTCGAAAAAGGGCCGAGACAAGCATGCCAGGTAGAAGCAGGCTGCAAACCAAGTGGATGTTGGAACCCATGCTCACGAGTACTCCACCTAAAACTGCAACTGATAACTTTTCGGTTTTATTAATAGTTATGCTAAGTGCAGTACTCAGCGTCCCTGCGAGTAAAAGGGGAGAGAAGTTCCACAGGATGTCTGCGAACCTGCCGGTTGTGTCCATGAGCAGTAATAGCAACAGGACTGTTATGAATGCAGTCCAGAGGTTTGTCAGACGTTGGGCAAACTTGTAGACCAAAACCAGGGCCAGAGCATCCATTATCGTGGCCAGCCAATGAGCTCCTTGAATTCCTAGTCCCAACCACTCGACGAATGCACGCGTTTGGTGCCATGACGCTCCTTGCAGCAAGCTCCCAAAAGAGACATGTGCACCGTTGGTGACACAATTAGCATGTGAAAGACATTCATGAATCAAGTTGTTATCGTTGAGTGTGTCCAGCCAGAGTAAAGGAGACATTCCGTGCCTTTTTATTGCAGCCACCAAGGCACCGAACACTACGAGCAAGTTCATCAATGTTCGGATTCGTGAGTTTATATGCTTCACCCTGCCTCCCCCTGCAAAGGCTAATGGTGGTCCATATTCGTGTCAACGTGAATCTGGCATGAATCAGGAGTTTGGATTATTGTGTCTTGTGTGATTTTAGGGAGGTCATGACGATCACAGAGGAAATGCAAATAACAGCGCATGAGAAGAGACACTGGGTACGATTGACATATGCCTGCAATAACAGGTGCCTGTTTTGCCATGACAGTGTGGTACAAAGCGGCGAGATGGTGCCTCGTAACCTTCTTGATGCTCAAATTTCAAAAGGTTTGGAACAAGGAGCCAAAAGGCTGATTCTTTCGGGTGGAGAGCCTACTATTCATCCGGATTTTATAAAGATGGTGGCTCTTGGCAAGAGGCTTGGTTACCGGTGGGTCCAGGTCGTGACCAACGGAAGGATGTTCGCATATAAATCCTTTGCTTCGTCTGCATGTGCGGCGGGCTTGGACGAAGCGACCTTTTCCTTGCATGGTCACACGGCTGAACTTCACGACAGGTTGGTGGGAGTAAAAGGCGCCTTTGAGCAGAGCATCGAAGGACTTCATAACCTGATGTCCTCAGGTATTGGAGTACTCTCGGTCGATGTGGTACTGACCTCCCTGAACCTTTCGTTTTTGCCGGAGATATTGGATTTTTACATTGAACGAGGAATCCGGGAATTCGATCTATTATGGCTTGTGCCCTTTGGAAGGGTGTGGCAACAAGGCAGGGATTTGTTTGTTTCGGAAGACCAGGAAACTTCATTGATTTTGAGAAAGGCGGTGGATCTGGCGCTCGCAAAAGGGGCCGTGGTATGGACAAACCGTCTTGACCCACCGATGCTGGAAGGGCTGGAGGACTTGATACAGGATCCAGGCAAAATACATGACGAGGTACGTGGGCGGCGTCCAAAATTCCAGATGCTTTTGGATGAAGGTCTCGAACTGCCATGCAAGCAACCCGAGCGATGTGAGTTATGTTTCATGAGGTCATACTGCGAGGCTTTGGATTCGGTTTTGGAGCAGAAAAATAAAGGTATTTATCAAGCCCTGTCAGTAGATCTGAGCAGAGGGGAAAAACCCCTTGGGCCATGGACTAGGTCGAGACGTTTGTATATTCGTGGGGTGAGTTGCTCAAAGGCCGCGTCATTTGTCAGATCCCTGTCTTCATGGGGTGGCGAGATAGTGTGTGAGTTGGAACAGATGCCGGAAAATGATCCCATGGACCAGGACTGGCAGGCTGCAACCCTTACGAGGGTTGCGTCTAGTAACGGGCAGGTGTTGGAGCAATTGTTGAGCTTTGGGTCAGTGAGTCTTGAAATCATTCTCGATAGGTATTCAGCCGAATGGCTCGAAAAAAACGCCCATAGGTTTGAGTTTTTTCCCAGACCCTTATTTGTTTCATTGAGAAGGTTCAGGGATTCAGGGCAAGTCAGGTTTCGTGGGACAAACCCGGTGAGTACACTTTTGTCTTTGGAGGGACTGGAGTTTACTCTAGTGAATCTTCCTGCTTGTTTTGCTCCTTGGGCCAAGTCCATCGAGGAGCCAATTGCGTTGGAAATGGACGTGTTTTCACAGGGCGATTCAGTGCATCTGGAAAGCTTCACCGACCATTTCATAAAAAACGCCTATTCCGTATTTTCCACCCGCTGCAAAAGCTGCAGAAGGAAAGACCACTGTGCCGGCATTCCCATCAACCTGGTCAGGGAGTTTGGTTTTTCTCTTGCCAGACCTATGTGAACTCTAGCAAATACCCTCCAACAGTAAGTGCTCTGCAAGGATCTTGAAGGCAAGAACAATGAGTATGGTTCCGCCAAATGCTCCGAAGCGTTTGCCGACCATGGAACCAAAGGCCTTGCCCAATACCATCCCGCCACAACTCAAGACTCCGGTAGTTATCCCGATGATCGCCACTGAGGTCAGCATGCTCGCTCCCATCATGGGCAAGACTACTCCCGCAGCAAGAGCATCTATGGATGTGGCGATGGCCAGGGGTAGCAGGAGACTCATTCTAAATGGTTTGGTGTCCTTGCATTCATTCGGTCTATGGCTATCCCTTATGGCATCCCAGAGCATCTTTGCGCCAATTGCGGAAAGAAGCACAAAAGCGATCCAGTGGTCCCAGGCCTTGAATACTTCACCCAGTTCGGAGACCATTATCCAACCGGCCAAAGGCATGATCGCCTGGAAACCACCGAACATAAAGGCCACGGAAAGATAGTCACGAACCTTCAATCGGGTCGCAGAAAAAGCGCAGCCTGCTGCAACGGCTGTTGCATCCATGGAAAGTCCGAATGCGAGAAATAATATGGACCAAAATCCCATGGCAAAATCTGCAAGAACTAAATCTTGCCCTTTTGTTTGTCATCCAACTCAGACCAGCGAGTATAAAGCCTGTCCAATTCTGTTTCCGCTGCAGATATCTCGCCTTGGCATTCCATGAGTTTTTGTGCATCCGTTGCAATGGATGGATCTTCCATTGTTTTTTTCATTTGTTCGATGCGTTGTTCCAGTTCGGCTATGGTTTGCTCAAGCCGATCGAATTCGCGTTGTTCCAGGTAACCAAGGCCCTGTTTCTTTTTTCGTGGCCTTTCAGGAGATTTTTTCTGGCTTGTTTTTTTTGTTCTTGCCTTGAGCATTCGTTCCCACTGGGATGAATCCGCCAAAAATGCTTGAGAGCCATGTCCATCCAGGGCTAGCAAAGCCGTACACACCCTGTCCAACAAGAACCTGTCGTGTGTAACAATAACCACGGCTCCCGGGAAGTCCAGCAGGCTCTCTTCCATGACTTCTATGGTCTCCATATCCAGGTCGTTGGTGGGTTCATCGAGAAGTAAAAGGTCTGCGGGAATGAGCATGAGCCTTGCGATGGCAATCCTGGCTCTTTCTCCCCCGGATAAAGCGCCTACGGGAGTCTCCAATTGCTCCGTTCGAAATCCAAACTTTTTCGCCCACGTAACCACGTGAATGGGTCTTGTTCTGTAGATTACCGAGTCTCCCTGCTTGGCCAGGGTTCTTTTGAGACTTAGATCTTCGTCCAAGCTTTGTCTGTGCTGTTCAAAGTAAGCAACCCTGAGTCCATCCACGTGATGAATCGTTCCCTCGTCAGGTAGAATCTCTTTTGCAAGAATCTTCAAGAGAGTGCTTTTGCCAGATCCGTTGGACCCCACCAGACCCAGACGTACACCAGGTCTCAGCAATAGGTCCAGCGAAGAAAACAGAGTCTTGCCCCCAAGGGACATGGAAAGATCTTGCGCCACAACAAGGCGGCGTGATTTTCTACCTGAGCAAGAGAAGCTTATATCTGCAGGGCTGGTCGTTTTCCGGGCGCGAAAATTCGAAAGATCCTCTATCAGTTCTTTGGCAGCGTCCATCCGTGCCTGAGATTTTGAGGTACGAGCCTTGGGTCCACGCCTGAGCCATTGGATTTCCCTGCGAACCCTGTTGGCAAGAGCTTTCTCTTGTTTTGCACGGGATGAAAGATACTGCTCCTTTTTTTCCAGGAAACTCGAGTAATCTCCATCCACGGACATGACTCCGCCATGGTAACGAGGATCCAACTGTAGAATCCTGTTAGTGGTTCGCTGGAGAAAGGCCCGATCGTGGCTGACTACCACGAAGGAAAAATCACTGGTGGAAAGCAGCTGTTCCAGCCAGAGGATTCCTTCCAGGTCCAGGTGGTTGGTGGGTTCATCCAGCAGAAGAAGGTCCGGCTCTTGTACTAAAGCTCTCGCGATGGCAAGGCGCTTTTGCCAACCGCCAGAGAGGGTTTGCACTATAGCTTCCGGGTCGGAAAAGCCCATGCGGGTCAAACTGGAAGAAATGACCAGTGCCTGGTCTTGTGTGCAAGAAGAATCTCTGGACAAAGATCGTATGAGCACTTGTTCCACGCTACTGCCAGGGGCAAAAGAAGTTTCTTGCGATACCATGACGATCTTTGTGTTTTTCCTTTGCATCCTCTCGCCCTGTTCCGGTTCGAGGGCTCCAGAAAGTATTTTCAAAAGAGTGCTCTTTCCCGAACCATTGGCACCGATGAGTCCGATTTTTTCACCCTTGGTAATGTGAATGTCCAGCCCGTGAAAGAGGGTTCTGGCTCCATGGGTCATGCCAAGGCCATGACAACTCAAAAGGGTGGTAGGAGGAGGTTTCATGTTGTATTGGTGCAACTATTGCCTAACCGGTTTTTTTTCTTCAACCAACGTTCCACGTCTTTAAGGAGCTTATCCGAGGAGATAGATGCTATCGTCTCATGAAGTCCTTCAAGAATTTCTTTGGCTGCTTTTCCTGGTCTTTCATGTAAATGGTAATAAACCCAGACACCGTCGCGTCGGTCGTCCAGCAGACCGGCATTTCTGAGAACGCGAAGATGCCTTGATGCCTTTGACTGGGAAATCTTCATGACTTGCACGAAATCACAAACACATAGCTCCTTGTATTTCAAAAGCAACCCGAGCATATTCAGCCGTGTCTCATCTGAGAGGGCTTTGAATATTTCAGTATATCTTCTCATTTGGTCGTCACTCCATCATAACGAGAGCATTTCATTAAATCTTGGGCCCTGGCAATGTAATTTTTGATGAATCAAGATGGTCGGCATATTGTCTGTCAACGTTGCCTAATTGCCCGTATGTTATTCATATTGCGTTGACTATACGTTGAAAACCTGATACCCACGACCCGTCGGATTAACGTAAACCGTCGCCCCCATGGGCTGAATTGGGAGAACCAATATGCAAGTTGAAAAGATGGGTATTATCGGAGCTGGACAGATGGGAGCAGGCATTGGAGAGGTCGCGGCTTTGAATGGTATCGAAGTTTGGATAAACGACATCTCTAATGAGTTCATTGAAAATGGAATGAAGAGGATACAAGCGGATTTGGACAAAAGCATATCGAGAGGAAAGGTCGAGCAGAAAGATGCAAAAGCGGCAGTTGGAAGGCTACACAAGGCCGGGGCCCTCGATGACCTGGCGGATATGGATTTCATCATAGAGGCAGCAACCGAGCGAGAAGATCTGAAACTGGAAATTTTCTCCAGGGTGGACAAGATTGCAAAAAAAGAAGCTATCCTTGCCACCAATACCTCTTCTATTCCCATAACCCGTATTGCCTCTGTTACCATGCGGCCGGAAAAAATCATTGGAATGCATTTCATGAACCCTGTGCCTGTGATGAAACTGGTGGAAATTATCCGAGGGTTGCCAACTTCGGATGATACCACCAACGCCACTTTGGACCTAGCGAAGAGGATGGGCAAAACCTGTGCGTTTTCCAGGGATTTTCCAGGGTTTATCGTCAATCGAATCCTATTGCCCATGCTCAACGAGGCCATGGTGGCCGTGATGGAGGGAGTTGGCTCTCCGCAGGACATAGATACGGCCATGACCCTGGGGACCAATCAACCCATGGGGCCGCTGGCGCTGGCGGATCTCATCGGGCTGGATACCTGTCTTGCCATCATGGAAGTCTTGCATAGGGGACATGGTGACAAGTACAGGCCTTGCCCTTTGCTAAGGCAATATGTGTATGCTGGTTGGTTGGGTAAAAAAACCGGCCGCGGATTTTACACCTATGAAAAGTGAGACTTGTCATGGAGTTTGAACTTACAGAGACCCAACAGCTTATCAGGCAAACGGCCAAAGATTTTGCGGTCAAGGAGTTGGAACCTGGAGCTGGAGACAGGGAACACAAAGGCGAGTATCCAATAGAGCTGCTAAAAAAGATGGCCCAGCTTGGACTCATGGGTATAAACGTCCCGGAGCGTTGGGGTGGAGTAGAAGCAGGGGTGGTGGCGTATAGCCTTGCCATGATGGAAATAGCGAAAGCCTGTGCTTCCACCGCAGTTACCATGGCCGTAAGCAACATGGTGGCAGAGACTATTTGCAAGTATGGTACCGAGGAACAGATTTCCACTCATGTGCCAAAGCTAACCTCCGGAGAGTATTCTGCCGGCGCATTTGCCCTTACCGAACCAGGTTGTGGTTCAGATGCAACAGCGCTCAGGACCACGGCAAAGAGGACAAAAGATGGCTGGTTGGTAAACGGAACCAAGCAATTCATAACCTCGGGAGAATATGCCGGAGTGGCTGTTTTGTGGGCTAGAACCGGAGGGCCTGGCGCAGGTGGAATATCGGCATTTTTGGTGCCAAAGGACACTCCGGGGCTAAAGATAGGACCAGAAGAAAAAAAGATGGGGCTTCGTGCCTCCAACACTGTTTCATTGATTTTTGAAGATGCCATGTTGCCGGCAGACTCCATTCTTGGACAGGAAGGTCAAGGCTTCAAGATTGCCATGACTGCATTGGATGGAGGTCGTGTGGGCGTGGCATCTCAGGCTATAGGTATTGGACAGGCGGCCTTGGAGGCTGCCAGAACATATTCTTTGGAACGACAGACTTTTGGAAAACGTCTTTGCGATCATCAGGCCATACAATGGATGCTCGCAGACAGCGCCACAGAGCTTGAAGCTGCAAGGCTTTTAGTCTTGCAGGCAGCGTACTTGAAGGAAAAGGGAAAGCCATTCACCAAAGAAGCTTCCATGGCCAAACTTTTTGCCACTGAAACGGCAAACCGTGTTTGTGCCAGGGCTTTTCAAATTCACGGCGGTTATGGATACATCGAGGACTATCCGGTGGAGAGGTTTTTGAGGGATGCTCGTATTACCACCATCTATGAAGGCACAAGCGAGATTCAACGCTTGGTAATAGCAAGAATGCTCATAAGAGGCTGAAGATATCATGGTTGTGGTTCGAAAATTGGAACGAGGGTACGTTCATGTCTATACGGGTAATGGAAAGGGAAAGACTACTGCTGCGCTCGGACAAGCTTTCAGGGCTATTGGACACAATCTGAAAGTTTTCATGATCCTATTCATGAAAGGAAACATGGAATATGGCGAGTTGGAGACAGCTCGGAGACTTTCCAACTTCATGGAGATTCGTGAAATGGGAAGGGAGACGTTCGTGTCGAAAGACAATCCGGAGGCCATCGATATTCAGTGGGCACAGGATGGTTTGGAACTCGCCAAGAAGGTTCTCCGGGAAGCTGAGCACGACATGGTGATCCTGGACGAGATCAACGTTGCGTTGGATTTTGGGCTCATTAATTTGGATGATGTTTTGAAGCTTATCCGTGAAAAACCTGATCACGTCGAGTTGATTCTCACCGGCAGGTACGCTCATGCCGATGTCATGGCCTCTGCAGACCTGGTCACGGAGATGAAGTTGGTGCGTCATTATTATGACAGGGGTGTAGAGGCAAGAGTAGGAATCGAAAGGTAGGACTGAGACATGTTGTATGATAAAAAAGAACTCGAGGAAATAATCGAACGGAAAGATACCTGGACGAAAGAGGAATTAAAAAAAGTCCTGGATCGTTTTCCTGAACGACAGGAAAGGTTCTCCACCATATCCGACAAGGAAATTCCACGGTTGGTAACGCCCGGCGATCTCGATGACGTCGACTATTTCGAAAAGCTCGGTCTTGCAGGTCAGTATCCTTATACTCGCGGTGTTCAACCCACCATGTACAGGGGAAGATTGTGGACTATGAGGCAGTTCGCCGGTTTTGGTACCCCTGAAGACACCAACGCTCGTTATAAGTTTTTGTTGGAGCAAGGTCAGACCGGGCTGTCTGTGGCTTTTCATTATCCAACTCTGATGGGTTATGACTCAGATCATCCCCGCTCCCTGGGTGAAGTGGGAAGATGCGGGGTGGCAGTGGACAGCCTGAGGGACATGGAAGTCTTGTTCGATGGCATTCCTCTGGACAAGGTGACCACGTCCATGACCATCAACGGTCCGGCAGGTATCCTGCTTGCCATGTACATCGTGGTGGCTCAGAAACAGGGAATATCCCCTGACCGGATTGGCGGTACCATCCAAAATGATATACTGAAGGAGTACATAGCGCAGAAATCTTGGATATTCCCGCCAAGGCCCTCCATGAGAATAATTACCGACATACTTGAATACTGCACAGAACATGTCCCGAGGTGGAATACCATCTCCATCTCCGGCTACCACATCAGAGAAGCAGGTTCCACCGCTGCCCAGGAGCTGGCCTTTACCATCGCCGACGGAATCGGATACGTACAGGCCGGCATAGATGCGGGACTGGACGTGGATGCCTTTGCTCCGCGGTTGAGTTACTTTTTCAATTCCCACAGTGATTTTTTCGAAGAAATTGCAAAGTTCAGGGCTGCAAGGCGTATGTGGGCCAAGATAATGAGAGAGCGTTTCGGCGCAAAAAAAGAAGCGTCCTGGAAGATGCGCTTCCACACCCAGACCGCTGGCTGTTCCCTTACTGCTCAGCAGCCCATGAACAATATCGTCAGGACTTCTCTTCAGGCCCTGAGCGCTGTGCTGGGTGGAACTCAGAGCCTGCACACGAACTCCATGGACGAGACACTGGCCCTGCCCACGGAGCAGTCTGTCATGGTGGCTTTGAGAACCCAGCAAATCATAGCAGAAGAAAGCGGAGTGCCGAACACAATAGACCCGTTGGGTGGGTCCTATTTCGTCGAATGGTTGACTGATCAACTAGAGAAGGAAGCCTACCAATACATCGACAAGATTGATGAGATGGGCGGGATCATCCCGGCCATCGAAAGAGGCTTCCCTCAAAAGGAGATCGGGGACGCGGCTTACAGGTACCAGCAGCAACTGGAAAAGCAGGAAAAAGTCATAGTGGGAGTAAACAAGTATACCATCGATGAAGAACTACCGATACCAATCCTCAAGATTCCCGAAGAGGTTGAGAAAAGGCAGGTGGAAAACCTCAAGATGGTCAGGTCCAAAAGGGACAGTGCAGTGGTGGCGAAACAATTGGATATGATTGAACAGGCGGCCAGGGATGGAGGCAATCTAATGGAGCGGTTCGTCGAAGCAGTCGGTCATTACGTTACCATGGGTGAGATAATTCAGACCCTAAAGGGAGTATTCGGGGAGCACAAGGACCCCGGTATGTTATAGAAAAAC